>JBAPTI010000043.1:0-48259 GCA_049282095.1 Chthoniobacterales bacterium | reverse complement strand
GAAGCCGACTCATCGACAACGCCGTCCGCTTCGGAGTCTTCGGAACCTACGGCCAGAAGGATGGCAAGGGACTCTTCGTCAACGCCCTTGCCGGAGGCGGCTACCACAACTTCCAGGCCACCCGTGTCATCCAGTACGCCGGCATGAACCGGACGGCCAACAGCGCCCCGGGAGCAGGGGAACTCGATACGATGCTGGCCGCGGGCTACGATATCAAGAAGGGCAAGTTCACCTTCGGCCCGACCGCCTCGCTCCAGTACACCTATCTGGGGGTCAACTCCCTGAACGAAACAGGAGCCCAGAGCCTGAGCTTCAACTCGGGCGGTTGGAACAGCTCCAGCATGCTCTCGAGCGTGGGAGCCCACGCCGCCTATAACTGGCAGGTAAAGCCGAATATCCTCGTGGTGCCCCAGGTGAACCTCTCCTGGCAGCATGAGTTCATGCAGAACCCCTACGCCATCAATGGCAATCTGGGTGGAACCAGTCCGACCTTCGCGAACTGGAGCACCACACCCATCAGGGACTTCCTCTACACAGGAGTCGGCTTCACCGTGGAGTTCGCCAAGAAGTGGAACACCTCCTTCTTCTACAACGCCGCCGCCGGAAACAATAATCTCCAGAGTCAGAACTTCTTCTGGTCACTCGGCCTGAAGTTCTGATGCAGAGAGGCTGTCGGGCCGTTGGGCAAAAGGCGCCTGGGAAGGCGGCTTAATCATACCGAAGGTAGTCCGATTCCACGCCTGTGGGAGAGGATGCCTGGTCGGGGACGACCGGCAGATAATTGGGCTGTTGGGCCGCCCCCAACGGGCTTGCCCCGTTGCAGCGAAAGTTCTGACGGGAGGCAGGGCCGTTGGAGCGAAAGTTCTGACGGGAAACCATCCTTACCGTCACAAAAACGATTTCACATCTGCAGATAAGTGCCGTGGGATGATGGCGCAGGGGCCGGAATATCAGAAGCCCGGCGTTTGCTCCTTGCCCGCCATCCCATGACGTCTTTGCGCCCGTGGCGAACTTTGCGTGAAATCATCTTCCCGTTTCACAAAAATGGAACGGGGGTGATTCCTTTGCTGGAACCACCCCCGCCAGGTGTGACGGCTGTAAGCCGGATTCTGTCAGGCCGGGTTGCCCCGGCTTGGACGGCCATTTCTCTCAGGGGTCTTGCAACCCCAGCCCGTCTTGCGACGGGTGCGACGTTACCCGGGGTTCCGCCCGACCGAAGTCGGACTACGAAGCCGGCGGCCTCTTCCCCTGTTCTGTCTTGCACCGCATAGGGTTTTTCGTGCCCCCTCGGTTACCCTCGGGGCGGTGGGCTCTTACCCCGCCTTTTCACCCTTACCCGCGCTCCTATCCCCTTACGGAGTTATGACCGCAGGCGGTTTGTTTTCTGTGACACTCTCCGTCGACCGGGGCTTTCGCCCCTGTCTCCCGCGTATTCTACGCGGTATGCCGCCGTGTGGTGTCCGGACTTTCCTCCAGAGTTTCCTCCAGCGGTCGTCCGCCGTCACATGGGGAGCAATAAGGCCGAAAGGCCGTTAATGCAACCCAAAGGCAAAATGGAAAATGATCAAGGGGAGGGAAAAAGCTGAAAGTGGAAAGATGAAAGCTGAAGGCCGATCCACGCTCGTCAAGAATGCAAGAGAGTGGCCACAAGATGCACAGGGGGCACAGGGGGCACAGGGGGCACAGGGGGCACAGGGGGCACAAGGCGGATTTATTTAAGAAAATGTGTTAGGTTCATCCCGAGACATCTGCATTTGGATGGCCCGGCCGTTGCTTTGCATCCGTTACGTGTGCTTTTTGTGGCAGATAATGCTTCTGAATTCGGCCAACAGCCTAACAGTCCAATAGTCCAACAGCCTAAACACCTTTGTTCGCCTTGCGACCAAGCACCTCTCGGAGGAAGGGAGCGGTGCGGCTCTCTTTGCTCTTAGAAACTTCCTCAGGAGTTCCCGTGGCGATGATCTTTCCACCGCGGTGACCGGCTTCCGGTCCGACGTCGATGATGTGGTCGGCCTCCGCCACCAGATCGAGATGATGCTCGACGACGATGACGGTGTGCCCTTCGTCGACGAGACGGTGCAGCACTCCCTGGAGAAGTTCCACATCCGCGGCATGGAGTCCGATCGTCGGTTCCTCAAGGATGTAGAGGGTGCCACCGCGCTTCGCCATGCGTGGACGGTCGGCGGATCCTCCCCGTGCCAACTGGGTGACAAGCTTGATGCGCTGGGCTTCTCCGCCGCTCAGGGTGGGGCTTGGCTGTCCCAGTTTCAGGTAGCCGAGTCCGGTCTCGACAAGGAGCTGCAGCGGTCGGCGGATCTTGGGATGGGCGGTGAAGAAATCAGCGGCCTGCTCGACGGTCATGGAGAGGACTTCTCCGATCGACTTGCCGTCATACTTCACCTCGAGGGTCTGGCGGTTGAAGCGGGTGCCGCCGCAGTCCTCGCACGGCATGTAGGAGACGGGAAGGAAGTTCATCTCCAGCTTGATCACTCCCTGCCCCTCGCAGGTTTCGCAGCGACCTCCGTGGTTGTTGAAGGAGAAGCGGCTGCCTGTGTAACCGCGCAGGCGCGCCTCGGGGAGACCGGCGTAGAGTGTGCGGATCGCGTCGAAGATCTTGAGGTAGGTGGCCGGTGTCGAGCGGGAGGTCTTTCCAATGGGGGACTGGTCGACCTCGATTACTTGGGAGAGGTGCTGGACGCCGGTGATCGATTTCCAGTAGAGGGGGCCGCTCTTCTTGCGTCGGCCGGCGCGGGTCAATGATTCCTCCACGGCGGGAAGGAGAACCCCGCGCAGCAGGGTGCTCTTGCCGGAGCCGCTGATCCCCGTGATCGCGGTGAGGCGGCGGAGAGGGAAGCTGACGTCGACATTGTCGAGGTTGTGGCGCTTCGCTCCTTTGAGTTCGAGCCAGTCGGAGACATCCTTCATGGGGCGGCGTGATCCCCGCTGGGGATGAACGGGGGGCTCGCGCAGGAACTTGCCGGTGAGGGACCGTTCCTCGGCCATGACCTCCTCCATTGTTCCGAAGGCCACGATCTCGCCTCCGTGGGAGCCCGCCTTGGGGCCGAGATCGATGATCCGGGAAGCGCGCCGCATGGTCTCCTCATCATGCTCGACGACGAGGAGTGAGTTCCCCATGGAGGAGAGCTCTTCCAGGGCATCGAGAAGGCGGGTGTTGTCGCGCGGATGGAGTCCGATCGTCGGTTCGTCGAGCACGTAGAGCACGCCGCGGAGGTTGGACCCAAGCTGGGCGGCCAGTCGGATGCGCTGGGATTCGCCTCCGCTCAGGGTCTTGGCGGATCTGTGAAGCTGCAGGTAATCGAGTCCGACACGTCCCAGGAACTCGAGGCGCTGACGGATCTCGGGGAGGATATCGCGGGCGACGGTCTCCTCGCGTCCCTCGAACTTCCATTCGCGGCTCATGGCAAGCGCATCGCTGGCGGAGCGGGCCGAGAATCCGGCGATGCTCTCGCCGCCGATCCTGACGGCGCAGGCGACGGGGTTGAGCCGGTCTCCCTGACAGACTGGGCATGGACGGGTCTCGCCTTCCTCCCGGTTCTCGAACGACTTCTCGGCGGCAAGATCGGCCTCGAGCTGGGAGTCGAAATCCGCGGCTTTCGGGATCTCGCTCCAGACCTCCCCGAACCCGCGGCAATGCTCGCACCAGCCATGGGGGGAGTTGAACGAGAAGAGCCGCGGATCGAGTTCCTCGAAGGAGCGTCCGCAATCCGGGCAATTCATCTCGGAGCTGAGGATGCGGAACTCGTCGGTCGCGGCGGTGACCGTCTTTTTGCCTCCCTTGCCCTTACCCTTGGCCTTGAGAGTCTTGGCCTCTTTGGTCTTCACCGCATTTGTCTTTGGGAGGGGTGTCGTCACGGGACGGGCCTTGGCGGTTCCCTTGCCGATCTCCAGTGCCTGCTTGGCCAGATCGAGAATGCCATTCTTTGCACCCTTTTCGATCGTGCCGATCAGGACATCGATCGTGTGTTCCTTGAAGCGCTCCAGTGCCTGAAAATCCTCCACTTCGACCAACTCGCCGTCGACCAGGAGCGTGGTGAATCCATGCTCTCCGGCCCAGCGCGCGACTTCGGTGTGGTAGCCCTTCCGCCCCCTGATCAGGTTGGCGAAGAGCTGGACCGGCGACTCCTTGGCCATCGTCTCGAGTTCGGAAGCCACGGCGGTGATGGAGCTCTTCTGGACCGGGACATTGCAGTCGGGGCAGTGCTGGGTGCCGAGTTTGGCAAAGAGGAGTCTGAGGAACTGATGGATCTCGGTGACGGTGGCCACGGTCGACTTGCCGCCGCCGTGCGTGATCCGCTGCTCGATGGCGACGCTCGGCGGGAGTCCCTCGATCGCGTCCACATCGGGCTTTTCCAACTGCTCGACGAACTGCCGCGCATAGGGGGACATGCTGTCGAGGAAGCGCCGCTGGCCCTCGGCGAAGAGAATGTCGAAGGCAAGGGTCGACTTGCCGCTGCCGCTGAGTCCCGTCACCACGACCATCTCGTCGCGCGGAATGTCGATTGTGATGTTCTTCAGGTTATGCTCCCTGGCACCCCGTACCCCGATCGCCTTCGCGCGTTCAGGGGATTCAGTCCGGATTGCTTTTTCGAGACGGAGAGGGGCACGGCCGGCCAAGACCTCCTTGAGGTATCGCCCGGTGTGGGAGCTTTCCGTGGCCGCCACCTCCTCGGGAGCGCCCGACACCACCAGCTTGCCCCCGTCATCACCGGCTTCCGGTCCGATGTCGATGACCCAGTCGGCTGTCTTGATGACGTCGAGGTTGTGCTCGATGACGATGATGCTGTTCCCCTCGGCGACCAGACGGTCAAACGCCTTCAGCAGGATGGCCACATCGTCGATATGGAGCCCGGTGGTCGGTTCGTCGAAAATGAGAAGCGCACCGCCCGGCTCATGTCCGGCGAGTCGCGCGGCGAGTTTCAGCCGCTGGGACTCCCCTCCGCTCAGGACATTGAGAGGTTGGCCGAGCTTGAGGTAATCGAGCCCCACGTCGGCAAGGAGCTGGAGCGGTCCGCAGATGGAATCGGCCTTCGGACCATTCCTGAAAAACGCGATCGCCTCCCTAGCGGACATCTCGAGGATGTCGTGGATCGACTTGCCGCGGTGGCGGATGGCGAGCACCCGTTCCTGATAGCGCTTCCCCTCGCACTCCGGGCAGCGCAGGAAGAGGTCGCTCAGGAACTGCATCTCCACCTTCTCGAAGCCGAGCCCGGCGCAGCGGTCGCAGCGTCCCTGGCCGGAGTTGAAGGAGAAGGCGGAGGGGCTCATGCCGGCGGCTATCGCCTCGTCCTCCATGCCGAAGAGTTCCCTGATCCCGTCGAAGACGCCGAGGTAGACGGCGGGCGTGGAGCGGGGGGTCTTCGAGAGCGGCGACTGGTCGACCATCACGACGTCGGAGAGTTCCTCCCCTCCCTTGATGGAGCGGCATCGCCCCGCGGCCTCCCCCTCCTCGGCGGCCGCCGAGGTGAGGTTCCTGTAGAGGACGTCGCGCACGAGCGAACTCTTGCCCGATCCGGAGACGCCGGTGACGCAGCAGAAAAGGCCCAGCGGAAACTTCACGTCGAGCCGGTCGAGATTGTGGTGGCGGATGCCCTTGATCTCGATCCACTTCTTGGGCTTCCGCCGTTTCTTCGGGAGTCCGATCGATTTGTCGCCGCGAAGGTAGGCCGCGGTGAGTGACTCCTTGGAAGAGGGGAGTTCCGTGAGGGGGCCGGAGAACATCAGGTCTCCCCCTTCGAGCCCGCGACCCGGGCCCAGATCGACGATGTGATCGGCGGAGCGGATCACCGCCTCCTCGTGCTCGACGACCAGCAGCGTGTTCCCCTTGTCCCGCAGGGCGCGCATGATCTCGAGGAGCTTGCCGACATCGCGCGGATGCAGGCCGACGCTCGGCTCGTCCATGACGAAGAGGGTGTTCACCAGCGAGGCACCCAGGCAGGTGGTGAGGTTCACGCGCTCGATCTCGCCGCCCGAAAGCGTCTTGGTTGCACGGTCGAGCGTGAGATAGCCCAGACCGACCGCCTCGAGGTAGCCGAGGCGCGAGGTGATCTGCCCGCGGAGCATCAGGGCCCCGGCATCACCCTCAGGAAGGGGCATCCCGTGCAGGAGGGGGGAGAGGCGGGAGACCGGCGTGGCGGCGATCTCCGGAAGGGTCATCGGGTTCCCCGGAACGGGAAGACGGTAGTTGAGCGTCTCGGGCTGGAAGCGGCCGCCGTTGCAGCTCTGGCACGGCTTGTAGGCGCGGTAGCGGCTCAGGAAGACGCGGATGTGCATCTTGTATGTCCGCTTCTCCATCCACTTGAAAAACCCGTCGATGCCGTACCAGCGGTTGTTCTCCCAGAGTTCCTCGGATGTCAGGTCGGCACCCGACTCCCCCTCGATCACGAACTTCCGGTCACTCTCGGGAAGCTCCTCGAAGGGAAGATGGACGTCGATGTCATGCGCCGCGCAGGCACGCAGGAGGTCCCGTTGGCATTCCCGCGACTGGCCGCTCTGGAAAGGTTTCACCACGCCCCCGGCGATGCTCAGGGATCGGTCCGGCATGACCCGGTCGTAATCGATGCCGATCACGCGTCCGAAGCCGCGGCAGTCGGGGCAGGCTCCGAGCGGATTGTTGAAGCTGAAGAGGCCGGGCGAGGGGGGGCTGATGTCGATGTCGCAGTGGGGGCAGTGCCACCCGGCGGAGTGGGGGAAGCTCTCGCCGCTCTCCGGATCGATGAGGGTGACGCGTTCCTTCCCGAGCCTCAGGGAGGTCTCGATCGCCTCGGTCAGCCGGCCGCGTTCCTCACCGCCGATCAGCAGGCGGTCCTGGATGACCTGCACGACGGCGGGGAGTTCCTTCAGGGATGTCGGCTCGTCGGTGCGGTGGATCGTTCCACCGATCCAGATCCGCAGGTATCCCTGTTCCTGCAGGAATGTGAGGAAATCGCGGGGAGAGGGGGGCTTCGGAGCGGGTTCCCCCTCCTCGGGTTCCCTGCAGGTGGCCACGGGGAAGGTGACCAGGAGGCGGCGGCCGGTGAGGGAGGCCAGAAGCGATGCGGTGATCGATTCGGCCGACTCCGGGGAGACGGGGCGGTTGCATCCGGGGCAAGAAGCCGCGGCGGAGCGGGCCATCAGGAGCTTCAGGTAGTCGTTGATCTCGGTGATCGTGCCGACCGTGGAACGGGTAGTCTTGACGCTGTTGCTCTGCTCGATGGCGATCGCCGGGGGAATCCCCTCGATGGAGGCCGCCTGCGGCTTGTCCATGCGGTCAAGGAACTGGCGCGTGTAGGGACTGAAGGTCTCGACATAGCGTCGCTGACCCTCCGCGTAGATGGTGTCGAAGGCGAGGCTCGACTTGCCCGAGCCGCTGGGGCCGGTGACGACAATGAGCGACCCTGTGGGAAGGTCGAGGTCGATGCCCTTGAGATTGTTCTGCGTGACGCCGCGAAGGCGGATCATAGGGAGCCGCTGATCAAATCGCATAGAGGCCGTTGCGGGAAGAATGGGCCGCAGGCAAGACGGCTTGGCGCGAGCATCCCCTCAGCGGGCTGTAAGCGCCAAGCCAACAAAGCCTCCGGCCTTTTATCTCCGCAACCCCATGGGCTGTGAGCCTTTGCCCGTTTTCCTGCGTTACTCGCTGGGGCAAGACCGCATGGGTATTGCCACTGTGCTTCGCGCCTTGGAAAACAGGCAAATGCTCTACAGCGGCAATCATGGGATTTAATCAGCGGCTCCCTAGGGAGAAAATCGGGCACCGGCTAGGGGTTGGTCGGGGGGAGGGGAAGAAATTCGGAAACTTAGGGATTCTTCCCGTTGCCTCCGAGGGAGCTCTTCAGATCCTCGGTGCGGAGCAGAACACGCTGGCGCATGACCTTGCCGGCCTTGAACTTGACCGTGGCGCGAGAGGGGATCGGCACGTCGATATCGGGTTGGTTGGGATTGCGGCCGATACGTGAGCGGGTGAGGCGCACATCAAAGACCCCGAAGTTGCGGAGTTCCACACTTTCGCCCTTGGCAAGGGCCTCGGTGATGTGGTCGAGGGTGCGCTGGATGACATTGAAAACATCACTCTGGATGAGTCCGGTTTCGTTGCTGATGGCAACGACGAGATCGCGTTTGGTGAGATTGGCCATAAGGAAGGATTGAATGGGTGAGAGGTGACGTGTGTGGGGCAACTCTGTCGGGGGCCAGATGAAGAAAATGTCCTACAGGAGAAAACCCTCCGTTGCAAGCTTACAAAAGAGAAAAAGAACTAAGGAAGCGCTGATTAAATCGCATAGAGGCCGTTGCGGTAAGCCGTAGCGGATGCGAAGCAACGACCGGGCAAGCCATGGGCCGCGGGCAAGGCGGCTTCGCGGGCGCATCCCCGCAGTGGGCTGTAACCGCGAAGCCAACACAGCTGGCCCCCGTGCCACGCCACAAAGCCAAAGGCTTTTTGGCCTTTGGCTTGGATCTCCGCAACCCGCAGGGCTGAAGCCATTTGTCGATTTTTGCCTCGTCGTCTCCCGACGGTCTCGTCCTTCGGACTGCTTCGCAGGCTACGACGCGGCTCCCGCCGCTCGTCGTTGTGGCGTTGCTCGCTCGGGCGAGACCGCTGCGGGTATTGACTCGCTCGCTCCCGCTTGGCTCGCCCTGACGGGTTTGCCTCCGGCAAATCTACCCAAGCCGCACCCGCAGCTACGTGTTGCCCAGCACTCGCGCCTTCAAAAATCAGCAAATGGTCTTCAGCGGCCTTCATGGGATTTCATCAGCGCTTCCCTAATTCTTATGCCCTGCCGCAGCGGGCGACTGCCTCACGCCAGTCTGCCAGCAGGGCGGCGTGGCGTGCATTCCACTCGGAGACGGGGTTCTCGATGCGGGCGGTCCAGTTGGCCGAGCCGATGGCGCCGGGAACATTGAAGCGCTGGTCCGTCCCGAAGAGGTCGGTGATCATCGGAATTGCGATCCAGGAGTTGCTCTTGAGAAGTCCCTCCAGAAGCACCTCATGGACCCTCCCCTCGAATGGCGTCATCGGGTCGATCTCAGGGTGACCTGCAAAGCGCAGAAGCTCGCCGAGGATCCTCCTGCACCCCTCTTCCTCACCGCCGCCCCGCCGGACCCCGGCCTGCCATTCCTCCCATTGCGTGCGGATCGGGGCGTGGTCGTGGGTGGCGTAGGTGACCACCGAGATGCGCTCGTAGGTTTCCCCGGGTTGCATGCTTCCGTCGGGAAGCCGCTCCCACATCGGGATCTTGAAACCGGGAAGTCCCATGCGGGCCATAACCGGGCGGACATAGGGGGCCACCTCGCCCAGATCCTCGGCGATGAGGCGGTGGGGGCCGAGTTCGGCATCGAGGATGCCGAGGAGAACCTCGCCGTGGACCTCGTTGTGGCGGCGGTTTTCCGGGGTGGAGTCGTCTCGGTCGACGAATCCCGGGAGCGCCCCGCCCGTCCTGGCCATGGCTTCCTCGTTGGAGAGTCCGGTGAATTCCGCATTGCGCTGAGGCGGCCAGGGAAAGCTGTAGATGCGGAAGAATCCGAGCGCGTGATCGACGCGGACTAGGTGGAAGACCGATCGCAGGAGGCGTAGCCGCCGCCGCCACCAGGCGAAGTTGTTCCGGGCCATTACCTCCCAGCGGTAGAGGGGGAATCCCCAGTTCTGCCCCCACTGTTCGGTGAACGGGTCGGATTTGAAGACCTTCTCGGGAGGGGCGCCGCAGGAGCGGGCCGGATCGAATTCCCCGGGGGCCGCAAAGACATCGGCCCCTCCTGCAGCGACGCCGACCGGTACGTCGCCGATCAGCGCGACCCCGAGCGTCCCGGCGAGATCCGCGACCGAGGACCACTGGGAGAAGGCGATCCATTGGACATAAGCGAAGAAGAGTCGGCGCTCCTCGATCTCTGCGCGTTCTTTCGAGGGAAGGCCTGCAAGCCAGTCATGCGCGGATGCCGCATGCCGCTGATCGAGAGGCCACCGTGAGAGGTCCTCCATGTTGTCATTCCTTTCCAAGAGGATCCGGTAGAGCGTGTAGTCGGGAAGCCACGCGGAGTGGTCTTCCAGAAAACGTGCGAAGAGCTTGGCCCTTCCGCCGCGCCCGTCACCCTTCTGGAAGCGGTTCCACGCCGATTCGAGCAGTTCCCGCTTGAGGGACTTGGCCTCCGTGTAATCAACCGGGCAGGAGCGGAGGGAGGTCAGGCCCCGCTTCTCCGTGATCCGCCGATACTCCGCCGGGGTCAATTCCGGGAGCCAGGAGGGATGGGTGGTGATCGTGGAGGGATCGAGCGCAAAGGCGCTCAGGACATTGTAGGGGCTGTGGTCGCCGCCGGTTTCATTGACCGGAAGGATCTGCACGGCGCGAAAGTTGTTCCCCGCCGCCCACTCGATCACTTCGGAGAGGGCCTCCGTGTCACCGACGCCTAGGTCATGCCTGCCCCTGAGGGCGAAGAGTGGAACGAGAAGTCCCGCGATTTTCTTTTCCGGATCGATGGTCATGGATGGGTGTCTCCGGCTCCCAGAGTGGGGCCGTCGGGGAGTAAGGGCAAGCTGGGGATTGCGAGGAAAAACCTGGGAATCGGTGATGGGTGATGGGGAATCGGAAAGGGGAATCCCCCCCGCTTTGACTCAGCTTTCATCATTCATCCCTCATAATTCATCCTTTCCCGAACGCTCCTCCCGGGGTGATGCTGTCGTCATGAAAGTCACCTACTACGGCCACTCCTGCCTCTCGGTCGAGGTCTCCGGAAAGACCCTGCTCTTCGATCCGTTCATCACGCCGAACCCGCTGGCCGCATCGGTCGACTACGCCATGCTGCGTCCCGATTACATCCTTCTCACGCACGGGCATTTCGACCATGTCGCCGATGCCGAGGCCATTGCACGGTTAAGCGGTGCCAAGTTGATCGGCAACTACGAGGTGCTTCAGTGGTTCGGAGGAAAGGGGATCGAGAACATCCACCCGATGAATTCCGGGGGCTCCTCCGACTTTGATTTCGGCCGCGTCACCTTCACCCCGGCGATCCACTCCAGCAGCATGCCGGACGGATCCTACGGGGGGCAACCGGGAGGTTTCCGGGTCGAGACTTCCGAAGGTGCCTTCTATCACAGCGGCGACACCGCCCTGACCCGTGACATCGAGTTGATCGCTGCGGCTGGTCCCTTGAAATTCGCCGCGCTCTGCATCGGGGATTGCTTCACCATGGGGGTGCCGGATGCCGTCATGGCGGCAGGATGGCTCGGTTGCGACGAAATCATCGGAATCCATTACGACACATTTCCTCCCATTGTCATCGACCATGCGGCGGCCAAGGCCGCCTTCGCCAAGGCTGGAAAGAACCTCCACCTGATGGAAGTGGGTGCTGAACGGGAGTTCTAAAAGAGTGAAAGGTGAGAGAGGAAAGGGGATTTTTTGAATCTGTTTCCAATGTTCACCCACTCAAAACGACGAGGAGACAAAAAACCTGTTGACTTAGCCCGGCAGTGTGATTTCCTAATCCCCAAGTTTCGGTCTTTCAGGATCTCCCCACACGGTTTCCGGTGAGTTGATGTAACCCCGGTTGTTTGGTTTTCGAGATCCACCCAACCCAAGCGCATTTCAGCAGATCATCCATTCCAAACGGAATGGGCCGTCGGTCCGACGGAAAACCGGTTTTTCATACTCCGGTCATCCCGATCGTCAACCGGTCGCCCGATCCCATCCGGGCTTCATTCCACAATTCCCCGTTTCATTACCCCCGGCCTTCAAAGCTTCCCCCCTCTTCAATCACTCACTTTCGAGCTAACAGCCAAACAGCCTTCAGCCTTCATAGGATCACTCCCGACATAAGAGTACAAAAGTTCCAAGTCTTTCCCCATCACCCATTCCCAATTTCCTATCCCCTCTATTTCCATGAGCGACGAGCAGCAGCCCCAGTCCCCCAAATCCAACGATCAGCCGGCACCCCGAGCTGACAATCAGGAATCCCAGGCACCCCAAAACGGCGCTTCCGAGGGAGCTCAGCAACAAGGTGGGGGACGCCGCTTTGATCGTAACCGCCGCGGAGGCGGTGGCGGTCGCAATCCCCGGGGTCGCAGGCCTTTCCGTAACAATCGCCAGGAGAACAAGGGAGATCGTGGCGGCGATCAGGGAGGTCAAGGTGGTCAGGGAGAACAGGGCCCCGGTCCCGATGAGTTTGCCGAACCCGCCCCTGGCGAGACCCCCGTGCAGGATGGTCCTCCGCCCGAGCCGACCTATGCCGAGGGTGTGGTCGAGGTTTCCGGCAAGGGATTCGGATTCCTCCGCGAGGCGAAGCGCGCCTATTCCGCAACCCAGAACGACATCTTCATCACCCCTGAGGTGATCCGTCAGCATAATCTCCGCGACGGCGTTTTCATCAAGGGTGAGACCCGCCGCGGTCCGCGCGGCATCCAGCTCTTCCGCGCCACCGAGATCGAGGGTGAGGATCCGGCGAAGTACATTAACATCCCCCTCTTCGAGGAACTCACGACCATCAGCCCCAATCAGCGGATCAAGCTTGAGACCGTTCCCGAGCGCTTCACCACGCGGGTGATCGATCTCATGACCCCTGTCGGCAAGGGCCAGCGCGGACTCATCGTCGCCCCGCCCCGTACCGGCAAGACCACCCTGCTCCAGCATATTGCCGACGCCGTGGTGAAGAACCACCCCGAGATGAAGCTCATCATCCTGCTTGTCGACGAGCGTCCCGAGGAGGTGACCGAGATCAAGCGGACCGTTCCCCAGGCCGAGCTTTACGCCAGCTCCAACGACAGCGACCTCCGCAGCCACACCCGCATCGCCCAGATCGCCATCGACCGCGCCAAGCGCCTCGTCGAGCAGGGGAAGGATGTCTTCGTCCTCATGGACTCGCTCACCCGCATCGGCCGCGCCTTCAACAACGCGCAGGGCGGAGGCGGCCGCACCATGAGCGGAGGCATGGACTCCCGCGCGATGGAGATCCCGCGCAAGCTCTTCGCCGCCGCCCGCAACACCGAGGAGGCCGGATCGCTCACCATCATGGCGACCGCCCTCATCGAGACCAACAGCCGCATGGACGACCTCATCTTCCAGGAGTTCAAGGGCACCGGCAACATGGAGCTTGTCCTCGACCGCAAGATCAGCGACCAGCGCATCTACCCCGCGGTGGACATCTTCCTCTCTGGAACGCGCCGCGAGGAACTCCTCCTCACCCCCGAGGAGATGCACAAGATCAACATCATCCGCCGAGGACTCGCCGGCCACAAGCCGATCGAGGCGATCGAGCGCCTGCTCTTCTTCATCCGTCGCTATCCGACGAACTCGGAGCTTCTCAAGAACATCCCGGGTTAGGCCGGGGCTTTTAGCGCGGGGCGTTGTTGCCCTGCGCTTGCCGTAGGTTTTATCTGCCGATCGTTTGACTCGTTCGCTCCCGCTCAGCTCGCCCTTAGGGTCCCGCCTCTGCGGGATCTATCCGAGGCTTCCCCACGCCTACGTATTCCGATCAAGCATCCTCGAATCTACTGATCCGAGGGCTTCTCGGCTTGCGCCTCGAATGACATCAACGAAGGAGAAGCAAGCAATTCCTGATTTTCTCCCTGTCTTCCCTCTTGAAAAAGCGTGGAGCCGGGTTTTTTTGCAGCAATTCCCTGAGGCGCTTGCTTTCGTGGATTGATCCGGGTCGGTGGCGGTTTTGATCCGTTGTGCCGGTTAGGGAGTTTTTTTGGGTCGTGGCACCGAGTGGTCGGTTGGGCCGAATTATCCCTCTTTTTACTTTTTTGGCGTTGACCATGTTCTCTTTTGGTGGGAAAAAGTGGGGCGTAGTGGAGAAAAGTGGCTTTTCTTCCCACTGCTTGAACCATGTCCAAAACCACCCAGAAACCGATCAGCTACGCCGGGACTTTCGAGAGGTCCATGGATGCGAAGAATCGTGTCACGATTCCGGCGGCGTGGTTGAACGGCGGGCCGGACGAGTTCCACGCCATCCCCCATCCCTCGGGTGATTTCCTCATGGTGATGCCGCCCGAGGAGTTCGACTCGATCGAGACAAGCATCAAGCAGAGCGGCATTCCCTTGGACATGCAGCGCAAGGCGATCCGTCAATTCTACAGCCAGGCCAGGGCGGTCGGCGCCGATAGCAACGGGCGCGTGCTTTTCCCCGAGGAGCAGTGCGGGGCCCTCAAGCTCGAGGATGATGTCGTCCTGGTGGGAGGGCGCAGCCGTTTCGAGATCTGGAATGCCAAGCGCTGGGCCGCGGTCAGCGCCGCCGAGTCGGATTCCTACCGCAAGGTCGCCGAGATGATCGGTCTGTAACGATGCCGTGACGCGATGACACGCCTTCAACTCAACCGTCGACGCAACAGATTCCTCCGGGCCCATCACGACCTAGGCACCCCGACCTTCCCTTCTTTCCCGATTTCCATGAGTACCTCCTTCCGCCACGAGTCAGTCCTGGCCGCGGAGGTCGTCGAATTCCTGCGCCCCGCTCCCGGCCGTACCATCATCGATGGGACCCTGGGGGGGGGAGGCCACAGCGGCTTGCTGCTGAAGGGCGGGGCGCGGGTTATCGCTTTCGACCGTGATCCCGAGGCGCTCGCCCACGCGCGTGCCCTGCTGGCCCCGCACGGTGAGTCGTTCACGGCCCTCGAGGGGAATTACGCGGAGGCGCCGGCGGCCCTTGCCGCGATGGGTGTCTCCCGCGTTGACGGGATCCTGCTCGATCTGGGCGTTTCCTCGCATCAGCTCGACACCGCGGAGCGCGGCTTCTCCTTCCAACGCGAGGGACCGCTCGACATGAGGATGGGACGAAGCGGTGCCACGGCGGCGGATCTGGTCAACACGCTCCCGGCTGCGGAGTTGGCCCGGATCTTCCGTGAATACGGGGATGAACCGCGCGCCATCCAGTTCGCCGCCCGCATTGTCCGCGCCCGCGAGAAAAAGCCTTTCGAGACCACCGCGGAATTGGCCGGGCTCATTGCCGCCGGTCGCAGCGGCCCTCGTCATCCCGCCACCCGGGTCTTCCAGGCCCTGCGGATCGCGGTCAATGACGAGATCGGTTCGCTCGAGCGGGCGCTACCGGCCTTTGCCTCGCTGCTCGCCCCCGGCGGGCGCCTGGCCGTGATCACGTTCCATTCCCTTGAGGACCGGATCGTGAAGCATTTCTTCCGCCGCCACTCGCTGGCCGAGGTTGACGATCCGACATGGCCGGCGCCGCGCCCGAATCCCGATCGTCTCTTCGATGCCGTGACACCCCGTTCGGTCACGGCCTCTCCCGCCGAACTGGCGGCCAATCCTCGCTCCCGTAGCGCCCGTCTCCGGGTCGTGGAGCGCCGTTACGAGCTCCCTGATGCCGCGGAAGGAGGTGCGCGATGAAGGGGAACCGCCGCCGCGCCACCAATGCGATCGAGGTCGATTTCCTTGCGCGCCTCATCATGCTCGTCTGCTTTCTCGGACTGGCCGGACTCTTTTTCGTCTACCTGAAAAACCAGCAGCACGCCGTCGGCAACCAGTCCCGGATTCTGGAGGCGGAAATCCGGGAGACAGAGGCCAAGACAGCGGCGCTCCAGGCCAGGATCACGGCGATGACATCGCGGGGCGCGCTGCAACGGCGTCTTGACGACGGGTATATCCGGTTGGAGGCGATCCGCGACACGGCGATCGCCCGTGTGACGCCTCCCGCCACCGCGGAAGCTGACGGGGTACTGCGCACGGCCTCGCGCGATTCGGACACACGGTTCGGACCCGGGGTTCCCCAGCGCGTTCTGAAACGGTGAATGGGGTCTCCCGCCGCATCTTTCTGGTCTGCATCCTGCTGGTCCTGATCTTCACGGGATTCGCCTGGAGGCTGATCAATCTCCAGGTGCTGCAGCACGATCATTTCTCGGAAATAGCGGCCGAGAAGCATTCCATCCGGAAAGTCATCACGGCACGCCGCGGACGGATCCTGGACCGCAACGGCGAGGAACTTGCCGTGAACATCCCCGTCCGCACGGTGACTGCGGACGGCACCCACATCAAGGATCCGAAGGCCCTTGCCAAGGTGGCCGCCCCCTTCCTCGGGATGTCGGAAAAGGAGCTCGAGGAGAAATTCTCCACGAAGGATCCGTATGTCGTGATCCGCAAGGAGGTCAGCGAGGAGAAGGCTCAGGAAATGATCCGGGCGATGGAGCAGGCGAAGCTTCGAGGGCTCTATCTCGAGGAGGGATCCATCCGCAGCTATCCCAACGGGGAAATGCTCTGCCACATCCTTGGTTTTGCGGACCGCTCGGGGAAAGGGATCGACGGGATCGAGAAGGTGTTCGATGCCGAACTGGCGGGTCACGAGGGCTTCCGCCTCATCGAGCATGACCGCAAGGGGCGCGAGATCGTCGTCTACCGGGGACAGGAGCAGCTTCCCGAGCATGGATCCGACATCCGACTGACGATCGACATGGGGTTGCAGGCGATCGTCGAGCATGAGATCGACGTGGCCTACAAGGAACTCCGTCCCGTCTCGGCGACGGCGATCCTGGCGGATCCGGCGACCGGCGAGATCCTCGCGATGGCCTGCAGGCCGAATTTCGACCCGAACAAGTTCAACGAGGCCAAGCCCGAGCAGATGCGCAACCGGGCGATCACCGACATGTACGAGCCGGGATCCACCTTCAAGATCGTGGTGGCGGCGGCTGCCCTGAACGACAAGATCGTGGATGAAAAGAGCCGCATCTACTGTGAGAACGGGCTCTTCCAGTACGGCGGGAAGACGATCAAGGACCACCACAAGGCCGGGGACATGAGCGTGGCCGAGATCCTTCAATATTCCTCCAACATCGGCTCCGCGAAGATGTCGCTCCGGATGAAGGATGCCGATTACTACGGGTATGTCCGCCGATTCGGGTTCGGCGAAAAGACCGGGATCCCGCTGCACGGGGAGATCACGGGGCTTGTGCAACCGCCGCACCGCTGGGACATGCTCACCAAGACACGCATGGCCTATGGTCAGTCGGTCGCCGTGACGCCGATCCAGATGGTCATGGGTATGTCGGTGATCGCCAACGGCGGCAAACTCATGAAACCCCGCCTCGTGCTGAGCAAGGGGGAGGGGAGTGCAGTCCGCGAAACAGAGCCGGTCCGCGAGGTTGTTTCCGGGAAGACGTCCGAATTCGTCAGCACCGCGCTGGAAAAGGTCGTCAGTCAGCAGGGAACCGCGCCGCTTGCGCGCGTTGAAGGCTTCACCGTGGCCGGAAAGACCGGCACCGCCCAGAAGATCAGCCCCCGGGGTGGTTATCTCGATGGGCGCTTCATCGTTTCCTTTGCCGGATACATGCCTTCGGAGAAGCCCCGCCTCATGGGACTCGTGATCGTGGATGACGCCTCGATCGGGGCCTCGGCAAACTACGGTGGCCTGGTTGCCGCCCCCGTCTTCTCCAAGATCTGCGGCAGGTCCGCGCGTTATCTCGACCTTGTACCCCCGGGTACGAGCGTCGCCCAGGCATCCCTCTCCCCGGAAAAGCCATGAAGAACGCGATCGATATTTCCGGGCACTCCTTCGACTCCCTGATCCGTAACACGGAGGTCGTTTCCGTCAGCGGAAAGCCCTCCGGCACCGTCACGGGCATCTCGTGCGATTCGCGCTTCGTGCAACCGGGGGAGCTTTTCTTCGCGCTTCCCGGCACCAAGGATAACGGAACACGGTTCACGGCGGAGGCGGAACGTCGCGGCGCCCTTGCCGTGGTCTCCGAAGAGGATGTGTCGGGTGTCGGATTGCCCGTGGTGAGGGTTGCCTCCGCACGGGCGGCCATGGCCGATCTGGCCGCCGCATTCCACGGGAATCCCTCCTCCTCGCTCGCCGTGGCAGGTGTCACCGGGACCAATGGGAAGACCACCACCGCCTGGATTATCCGCCATCTCTGCGATGCGGCGGGCCGTGCCTGCGGGCTTGTGGGAACGATCGAGTATGTCCTTCCCGGAGTGGTCGAGCCCGCCTCGCGGACGACTCCCGAGTCGATCGACTTGCAGCGGATGCTGGCCGCGATGAGGGACGGCGGGTTCAAGGCGGCCTCCCTCGAGGTCTCCAGCCATGCCCTTGTGCAGAACCGGGTCAGGGGGGTCGAATTCGACGCCGCGATCTTCACCAACCTCACCCAGGATCATCTCGACTATCACGGGACGATGGATGAGTACTTCGATGCGAAGGCGCTGCTCTTCTCGATGCTGGCCGCGCAGAAAGGGAAAAAAGGCCGGGCAATCGTGAATTCCGACGACCGCTACGGGAGGCGCCTGCTCGACAGGATCGGTTCCTCGGTGCCCGTCATCACCTACGGACAGGGAAGCAACTGCTCATTCCGGGCAAGCAATATCAGGCATGCGGCGACCGGAACGACGTTCCGGCTTGATGCGAAGGGGAGAAGCTATCTGGTCAGGACGCCGCTCATCGGCCTGTTCAATGTCTACAATACAGTCGCCGCGCTGGCCGCCGTCTCCTCCATGGGGGTGGAGTTGCGTCGCGCGATCGCGGCGGCAGCGACGATCCCGCAGGTTCCGGGACGCCTGGAACGAGTTCCCGGAAAGAGGAACTTCCAGGCCTTCGTCGACTACGCGCACACGCCCGATGCCCTCGAGAATGTGCTCCGTTCACTCCGGCAACTCGCACCGGCAAGGATCATCACCGTTTTCGGTTGCGGCGGTGACCGCGATCACTCGAAGCGCCCCCTCATGGCGGCCGCCGCGGAGCAGAATTCCGACAAGGTGATCGTTACCTCTGACAACCCGCGCAGCGAGGATCCGATGGCGATTCTCCGTGAAACGGAAAAAGGACTGCGCGGGTCGGGTCACGAGATCTACGTCGACCGCGAGAGCGCGATCAGGCGCGCCGTGGAACTGGCGGGTCCCGGGGATTTCATCCTAGTGGCGGGAAAAGGTCACGAGAACTACCAGGAGACCGCAACCGGAAGGCATCCCTTCGACGACGTGAAGGTCACCGCACGTGAGATGGCCCGCAAGGACCACCTAGAAATCCGCTGAGATGAATCCAATCACCCTTTCCAGAATCGCTGAAATGAGCGGCGCCACGCTGATAGCGGGCGACCCCTTGGCCCAGGTTCTTCGCGTCTGCAAGGACACCCGCGAAATCCGCCCGGGGGATCTCTACGTGGCGCTTCGCGGCGGGAACTTCGATGGGAACGCCTTCCTTGCGGAGGCGGCGTCCAAAGGGGCGGCCGGGGCTCTCTGCGACGACGAGCCGCCGACGGGACTACCCTCCTCCTTCGGAATCCTCACGACACCCGATGCCCTCGCGGGGATGACTCTTCTGGCGGCTGCCTGGCGTTCGCAACTCACGCTCCGCAGCGTGGTGGTGACCGGCAGCAGCGGGAAAACCTCCGTGAAGGACATGACGGCCGCCGTCCTTCGCTCGATGCTCCGCGTCACGGCCACTAAGGGTAACCTCAACAACCACATCGGTCTTCCCCTCTCGATCCTTGATGCCGACCCGGAAGACCAGGCCGCGGTCTGGGAAATCGGCATGAATCACCGCGGGGAGATCTCCCCGCTGGCCGGACTGGCGCGTCCCGACATCGGGATCATCACCGGCATCGGCACCGCCCACATCGAGCATCTCGGCAGCCGCGAGGAGATTGCGCGCGAGAAGGGCGATCTGCTGGAAAAGGTCACGGCTTCCGGTTTCGGCATCATCCCGGCGCATGATGATTTCGCAGCGGAGTTGCGTGGGAGAACGGCCGGCCGCGTCCTGGCGGTCGGCATCGGCGAGGGTGATCTGCGCGCGGTCGATCTCAAGCCAGGTCTGGAAGGAAGCCGGTTCGTCATCGAGGGGGAATTCGGGCGTGCGGAGGCAAGCCTCCCCGTTCCGGGACGCCACATGGTCTGCAATGCCCTTCTGGCCGTCGCCGCGGGAGTGCTCTGCGGCATCCCCTTGGAACTCTGCGCCGCCGCGCTTGAAAGAACCGAGCTGACGGGAGGAAGGCTGACCCGTCTCTCGCGGAAGGGGGCGACGATCCTCGACGACACCTACAACGCCAATCCCGAGTCGATGGTCGCGGCTCTGGAGACTCTGGGTGCCGTTCCGGTCAACGGCAGGAAAGTCGCCGTTCTCGGCAGGATGGGTGAACTTGGTCCCCATGCCGCGGCCGGATACGAGCGTGTGGGAAGGAAGGCCGCCAAGACCGTTCAAACGCTGATCTGTGTGGGAGAGGAGGCCTCCGCGATGGCCGAGGCCGCGAAGGCGGCGGGACACGACGATGCCCGGACTGTCGCCGATCATGCGGCGGCCGCGGAAATGCTCTCCGGGATGATCCAACCGGGTGATCTTGTCCTGCTCAAGGCGAGCCGGAGCGCGCGCCTGGAACAGATTCTCCAACAACTCGACTGAATTTCTCATGCTCTACTACCTCTCCCAACTTGGTGACCTGCTCCAGGGCTTCACGGTGACCAAAGCGCTGAATGTATTCCAGTACATCTCCTTCCGGGCGCTTTGCGCGGGGCTCACCTCCTTCCTTCTCTGCCTGCTCTTCGGTGACAAACTGATCCGTCACCTTGTGAAGATGAAGCTTGGCCAGCCGATCCGCAGCGCCGAGGAGGTTCACCGTCTCAATGAACTGCACGGTGGGAAGAAGGGAACGCCGACCATGGGGGGCATCCTGCTCATCGGGGCGGTCATCGTCTCGACACTCCTCTGGGCGAGACCTGACAATCCCTTTGTCTGGATCTGCCTGGTCACCGTCCTCGTGCTGGGCGGGATCGGCTTCTACGACGACTGGCTCAAGGTCGCCAAGAAAAGTTCCGACGGGATCAGTAGCCGGCTCAAGTTCGCGCTCCAGTGCCTGCTGGCGCTTGGCATCACACTGTTTTTCCTCTCCTCTCCCGCGCTCTCCAAGCAGGCTCAGGAACTCTACATTCCGTTTGTGAAGGGGCCCCTGATCAACCTGGGCGGATGGACTTACCTCTTCTACATCATCGTCATCGTGGGAGCCTCCAATGCGGTGAATCTTACGGACGGACTCGATGGACTGGCCTCGGGTTGCACCGTCATGGCGGGGGCCTGCTTCGGGGTCTTCACCTATCTGGCCGGCAACTACAAGACGGCCGCCTACCTCCAGATTCCGTACTACGGTTTCTCGGGTGAGCTTGCCGTCGTGAGTCTCGCGCTCGCCGGTGCGGCACTGGGATTTCTCTGGTGGAACTGCCACCCCGCGAAAGTCTTCATGGGTGACACCGGATCGCTTGCGATCGGCGGACTTCTCGGAGTGCTTGCGATCTGCTGCAAGCAGGAACTGCTGCTTGCGATCGTTGGAGGCGTCTTTGTCGCCGAGGCCCTCTCGGTTATCCTTCAGGTGGCGAGCTTCAAGCTGACCGGCAGGAGGATCTTCAAGATGTCGCCCCTGCATCACCACTTTGAGCTGTCCGGATGGAAGGAGAACACGGTCACCGTCCGCTTCTGGATCATGGCGATCGTCTTCGGCTTGCTCGGCATCGCCACGCTCAAGCTCCGCTGATTTTTCCACCCGCCCCATGATCACCGAATCCAACCCCTACGCCGGCCGCAGGACTGTGGTCCTCGGCCTGGGACGCAGCGGCATGGCCGCGGCGCGCCTGCTGCGGCGTTGCGGAGCGGAGGTGACTGCGCTCGACAGCGGGGATTCGGAACTCCTGAGGGAACGTGCCGCCAAGCTCCGTGAGGAGGGGATCACCGTCATCACCGGCGCCGATGCGGAGCATGACCCCGTGCGCCATGACCTGGCCATCCTGAGTCCGGGAATCGAGGAGAGCGTGCCGCTGGTCACCAACGAGACCTCCAAGGGAACACCTCTTATCGGGGAGTTGGAACTGGCCTTCACGCTGACAACGGTGCCGGTCGTCGCGATCACGGGTACGAACGGCAAGACGACCACCACGGAGTTGACGGCGCGCATGCTTGGCGGGGCGGGACTGCGGTCCGCCGCCTGCGGGAATATCGGGACGCCGATGTCGGAACTGCTTTTGGAAGAGGGGAGTCTTGATGTCTTCGTGGCGGAGGTCAGCTCCTTCCAGTTGGAGACGATCCGAGCCTTCCGCCCCAAGGTCGCACTCTGGCTCAACCTCAGTCCCAACCACCTCGACCGGTATCCCTCGATGAAGGAATACCGCGAGGCGAAGATGAGGATCTTCATGAACCAGACGGAGGAGGATTGGGCCGTCGTGCTTGCCGGAGAGGAGCGGCCCGGGATCAAGGCGCAAAGGATCAGCTTCAGCACCACCGATCCAACCGCCGACATCACCCTGAAAAATAGCCGGATGATCATGCATCGCGGGAAGCTCCTGCTCGATCTCGAGACAACGGGGCTCAGGGGGCCGCACAATGCGGCCAACCTGATGGCGGCATTTGGTGCGGGAATCGCCTTGGGTGCGGATCCCGGGCGGATGGCCTCCTCGATCGGCGACTACGCCCCTCCGGCCCACAGGTGCGAATTCATCGCCGAACGTGGAGCGGTACGTTGGATCAACGATTCCAAGGCAACCAATCTCGACGCCATGGAGCAGGCGATCCGCTCCGTGGAGGGGCATCTGATCTTGATCGCGGGCGGAAAGGACAAGGGATTTGAATTCGCACCGATCGCCCCGCTTGTCAGGGAGCGCGTCTCCTTTGCCGTGCTCATCGGCGAGATGAGGCATCGGATCGCCCGCGACTGGGCACCTGTCCCGACGGTGATTGCCGAAACCCTCGACGACGCGGTCAGCGTCGCCGCCTCCAAGGCAGCCCCCGGGAGCACCGTCCTCTTTTCACCCGGAACTTCCTCGTTCGACATGTTCCGCGACTACATCCGCCGCGGGGAGGCGTTCCGCTCCCTGGTCCTTGCTCTCCCCGACCAACAGTAATCCCAAACCGCCCGTCAGATCGCACCACCACCGCCAACCAACACATCCCATGAACCCGATGACCCCGAAACGCACCCGTCGGCTCCGCGCGCGCGCGGCAACCATGAACCCCTCGGAGGAATACGAAGACTACGGTCCCGAGCCGAACATGAAGCTGTCGCACGCCTTTCTGGTGGTGTTGCTTCTCCATGTGATCGCCGTCGGGGGACTCTATGCCTTCAACTCGATGAAGGCCGGCAAGGCCCCTGCGATAAAAACGGCGAAAACCGCTCCGTCAAATCCTCCGGGGCCGGTCAAGGAATCCCCGCACAACGAGGAACCCTCCCCGGGCGGTGGATCGGGTGAGAAGCCTCCCGCGGGCGGGAAGGCACCGCTGGTGGCCAAGGTTGCGGAGGCTCCGAAGACGGCGAAGCCGACCGCTCCGGCAAATGCGAAGAGCGCACAGCCTGTCCAGGCCGAGGGAAACGGCAAGGGATTGCTGGCAAGCGCCAAGGGAACCCTGCAGAAAGCCGCCGGAATCGGCGTTGCCGCGACCGGAGCTTCCAAGGCAGCCGCGCAGACGACAACCGAACCATCCACCGCCGTGTCCGCAACCGATGCCGCGCCTGCCTCCGCAGCCTCGGCAGCGGGTGCCAAAACCTATATCGTACGTGCCGGCGACACGATGACCAGGATCGCCTCCTCGCTCGGGGTGGCCATTCCCGATCTCGAACGGGTGAACAGCCTCGGAAGCAATGCCGTCCTGCAGGTCGGCCAGGTGCTCAAGGTGCCTGAAAAGCTCGTCACACACGCCGCATCGAGCGTTGCATCGGGTGCGGGCAAGGTCGCCGAGAGCGCCGGCAAGCTGCCGGGTGCCGTTGCCACGGCGGTGACGGGGCGGCAAAACGAGGCCGCCGCTGCCCCTGTTGCCACGGATGCCGCAACGGCTCCCGTTGCAGGCGGCGCCACCACCGACTACACCGTCGTGAAGGGGGACAACCCCTGGAAGATCGCCAAGAAATTCAAGATCTCCCAGGAGGAGCTTATGAAGGCCAACGGCATCACCGATCCGAAGAAAATCCAGATCGGCCAGGTGCTCAAGATCCCGGCCTCCGCGACAAAGGCGGCCAAGTAATTCCGTCGCCGATTCCGGGCCAACCAGACACCATGCAGCGCAGCGGCATCTACCTCCTGCTGATCTCGGTCGTGGGACTGGTCGCCCTCGGTGTGGTGATGCTGTTCAGCACGAGCGCCTTTGCCCAGGACAGTCACGGGGACATCTACTACTTCGTGAAGCGCCAGGGTTTCTGGCTCGTCATCGGAACGGGTGCCTGCGTGACAGGCGCGCTCGTCGATTACCACCGCTGGCGATCCTGGTGGCCCTATGTCTACGGGATCTCCGCCGTGCTGCTCGCACTCTGCTTCGTGCCGCATGTCGGGATGAGGATCAACGGGTCCCTGCGGTGGTTGAATCTTCACTTCGCCGCCTTCCAACCGAGCGAGGTCGCCAAGATAGCGGCGGTCTTTTTCCTCGCCTGGTGGTTCTCCCGACCGCAGACCGATGCACGGAAAATCACGCAGGGCATCCTGATTCCCGGAGGAGTGGTGATGATGCTGGTGGCGCTCATCGCCGCCGAGGTGGATCTCGGGACGAGCGCGCTGATCGGGGCGACCACGCTTGCGGTCTGCTTCATCGGGGGGGCTAACGAATGGCTCATCGGCGGCTCGATCCTGACGGGACTCGCGGGTCTGCTGGGGATGGCGATGCTCATCCCGGAGCGTGCCGCCAGAATGACCACGTTCCTCAATCCCGAGGGCGACAAGCTCGGGAAGGGGCTCCAGCAGTGGCAGGCGCTGATCGCCTTCGGTTCCGGAGGATACGAGGGGCTGGGACTGGGGAACGGCCGTCAGAAACTGCTCTATCTTCCCTACGCCCACACCGATTTCATTTTCCCGATGATCGGCGAGGAGCTGGGGCTGCCGTTCACCTGGCTGGTCGTCTTCGGCTTCATCATGATCATTCTCTCGGGCGGCCTCATCGCGGCCAACGCCAAGGACCGTTTTGGAAAACTTCTCGCCATGGGAATCCTCCTGTTGATCTCCCTGCAGGCAGCGGTCAATATCGGCATGACCACCTCGCTGCTTCCGAACAAGGGAATGCCACTGCCTTTCATCAGTTACGGCGGCAGCAACCTGGCGGTCTCCCTCTTCATGGTAGGAATCCTCGTCAACATTCACCGCATCGGCATCCCGGTCGCTCCCGTCACGGACCGACAGGTCATCCTTGCCGGCCGTTCCGTGCCCCGCATCTGATTTTCCGAGACATGGCGGTACCCAAACAATTCGTCATCGCCTGCGGCGGCACCGGGGGACATCTCTTCCCGGGCCTCGCTGTCGCGGAGACGCTTCACGAACGCGGGCACGAGGTCCTGCTTCTCGTCTCCGAAAAGGAGATCGACACGGTGGCGTTGCGCGATCATCCCGAGTTCCGCCGGGAAAAGCTCCCCTCCATCGGCATGCCGGCGATCCTCTCGCCCGCCTTCCCCCGTTTCCTGAAACGCGGCTGGGAGAGCTTCAGCGTCTGCCGCCAGCTCTATTCGCGTTACAAGCCGGTTGCGGTTCTCGGCATGGGTGGGTTCACCTCCGCGGCACCCCTGCTTGCGGCGCGCCTCTCGCGCATTCCCTGCTTCCTGCACGAGTCCAATGCGATCGCCGGCCGGGCGAACCGCCTCGCCGCACGCTGGACCGACAGCGTCCTCCTCGGCCTGCAGGCATGCGAACCCTCCTTTCCCGGCAGGAACTGCATCGTGACCGGAACGCCCGTCCGCAGGGATCTGGGCAATCCCCGTCCCAAGGGTGCGGCCCGCTCCTCCTTCGGACTCGATCCCGAGGCGCCGACCCTGCTGGTGATGGGCGGCAGTCAGGGGGCCACCGGCATCAACCAGCTCATCTTCCGCGCGGCTCCTTTCCTCCGGGATTTCCGCTCGGCCTCGGGACATCCCCTCCAGGTGATCCATCTCACCGGGGATCGGGATGACAGCCTGGCCGCCATCAACTATCAGCGGGAGGGGATCAAGGCCCATGTCGCCGCCTTCCATCACCGCATGGAGGAGGCCTACTCGGCCGCCGATCTCGTCATTTCGCGTGCGGGTGCCTCCAGTCTGGGGGAACTCTCCCAGTTTGCGCTCCCCTCCGTGCTGATCCCCTTCCCCTTTGCCGCCGACAAGCACCAGCACCGCAACGCCGAGGCATTCCGCGATGCCGGGGCGGCGGAGATGGTGGAGGAGAAGACGGCGGATCCGGAGGCCTTCGCGCTCCTGATCAGGAACCTGCTCGAGGATGATCGTCGCCGGGAACGGATGGCCGCCGCCGCCGCCTCGGTCCTTCCCCGTTCGGCCGCGGAGCGTGTGGCCACCGTGCTCGAGGAGGCCGCCCGATGAGCGTCGGCACGGGCGCCGCCTCCCGTCCCGCGGGTATCGCCGGGATCTCCCCACTGCTCCTTGGAAGCCAGCCGAAAAGAATTCACCTGATCGGCGTGGCCGGCTCCGGAATGAGCGGGATCGCCGCTCTTCTCCTGGCACTTGGGCACCGCGTCAGCGGATCGGACAAGGCCGACACGCAGGAGGTGGAGCGCCTGCGAAAGAAGGGGCTCGCCTTCGAGACGCCGCACGGGCCTTCGCTGGTGGCCGATGCCGACCTGGTGATCTATTCCTCGGCGATCCGTCCCGGGAACCCCGCCTATGACGCCGCGGTATCGCTCGGCAAGCCGATGGCCCGGCGGGCGGAGGTATTGGCCGCAATCATGGAGGGGAAGCAGGGGATCGTCGTCTGCGGGATGCACGGGAAGACCACGACCTCGGCGATGGCAGCCCATGTGCTGCGGGCAGGCGGTCTCAAGCCCTCCCACTATGTCGGGGCCGAGATCCCCATCCTCGGCACGAATGCGCGATGGGATTCCGAGGGGATGCATCTGGTGGCCGAGGGGGACGAGAGCGACGGCACGCTGGTGCATTATCATCCGCGCCACGCCATCGTGCTCAACATCGAGCCGGAGCATCTCGATCATTACGCCGATCTGGCGGCCATCGACGCGGTCTTCCTGCGGCTCCTCTCGCAGACTTCCGGGAATGTCTATTACTGGTCGGACGATGCCGGCGCCTCGCGTGTCTGCTCATCCCACAAGCGTGCGGTTCCCGTCGGCACCGGGGCGCACTGCCGCTACCGGATCGAGGGGTTGGAGAGCGCCGATCTGGCGACGCGTTTCGCGGTCTTCCGGGGTAACGACCTTCTCGGGAGTGTCACGCTCGGGATTCCCGGCGCCCACAACGCCCACAACGCCCTCCTCGTCATCGCCCTGGCCACGGACCTCGGGGTTCCTTTCGGCGAGATTGCCTCGGCGCTCGGGTCTTTCCGCGGGGCCAAGCGTCGTTTCGAGTTGAAATACCGCGACCCGGAGTTCCGGGTCTTTGACGACTACGGTCATCACCCCACCGAGATCGCCGCCACGTTGGCCACGGCCCGCGCCACGATTTCAGGGGAGGGGCGGTTGATCGTGCTCTTCCAGCCGCACCGCTACTCCCGCACCGCGGCGCTGAGGGAAGAGTTCGGGAGAGCCTTCCGCGACGCCGATCTGGTCCATGTCGCGCCGATCTATCCGGCGGGCGAGACGCCGATCCCGGGGATCGGCTCCGGCACGATCGTGGAGGAGGCCAGGAAGGCGGGGCATCCCTCCGTCCATGAGGCTCCCTCCGTCTCAGCCGCCGCCGCCCTCGCCGCCGCCGCCCTGCGGGAGGGTGATCTCGTCCTGACGCTTGGAGCCGGGAACATCCACGAGGCCGGAACATTCCTCGCGACGGAGCTTTCCCTGCGTTCGAGGCTGCGGGAGGCGATGGGGCCGGGCCTGATCAGGATCGGTGAACCGCTCTCCAGGCACACCACGATGCGGGTCGGAGGGCCCGCCCGCTTCTGGGCCGAGCCGGAGACGGAGGAGGGATTTGCCGAACTGGTGCGTGTCTGCCACGACGAGGGGATTCCCTTCATGGTGATGGGGCGCGGCTCCAACCTGATCGTCCGGGACGGCGGTTTCCCCGGAGTGATCGCCCATCTCGGCAGGGGCACGTTCTCCGCGTCATCGGTCGACGGGAACGAGATCACCGCCGGTGTCGGCATCAAGCTCAAGCAACTCGCCGCCGTGGCACGCCACGCGGGTCTGACGGGATTCGAGTGGATGGACGGGATTCCCGGGAATCTGGGGGGTGCGCTCCGCATGAATGCCGGGGCGATGGGGATCCAGACCTTCGATCAGGTGGTGAGGGTTCGCTTCGCCGACCGCGATGGGAACATCGTCTCGCGCACCACCGCGGAACTCGAGATCCGCTACCGCGACGTTCCCGTCCTGCACGATCATTACGCCCTCTCGGCCACGCTGGCGGGGTCGCCTTCCGTGCCCGAGGCCATCGACGGCCTGCTCAACGCTTCGTTCAGGCACCGCAAGGAGACGCAGCCGATCGCGGCGAGCGCGGGTTGCATTTTCAAGAATCCCGGCGGGATCTCCGCGGGAAAGCTGATCGAGGATCTCGGACTCAAGAACAGCGCCGTCGGAGGCGCCCGGGTCTCCGAGGTTCATGCGAACTTCATCGTCAATGACGGCGGCGCGACCGCGACGGAGATCCTCTCGTTGATCGGGAGGATCAAGGAGAAGGCCCGCTCGGAGCGGGGAATCGACCTGGAGACCGAGGTCGGCATCATCGGCGAGGACCCCGGAAACGAAGAAATCTGAAGATGATCATGAGTGATTCCAACACGTTCGATCCCCGCAACCGCAAACTGGCCGTTCTCAAGGGAGGTCCCGGCTCCGAGCGCGATGTCTCGCTCCGTTCGGGCGCGTCCGTCGCCTCGGCCCTGAGAGCCGCCGGGGCCGAGGTTTCCGAGATCGAGTTGACCGGCACCGATGTCGAAATTCCCGCCGGAACCGAACTCGTCTTCAACCTCATCCACGGGACATTCGGTGAGGATGGCCGGCTTCAGGCCCTGCTTGACGCTCTCGGCATCCCCTACACGGGGGAGGGTGCGGAGGAGAGTCGCATCGCCTTTGACAAGATCCTCACCAAGCAGGCGCTCCAGCGTGCCGGGGTGCCGACGCCCCGTTCCGAAATCCTGAGGAAGGGGGAGCGACCGACGCTTCCGCTTCCGATCGTGATCAAGGCTCCGTGCCAAGGATCCAGTGTCGGCGTGCATCTCATCCATGATGCCGCCGCGATCGATGGTGCCATCGCCGATTGCCTCCTGCACGGCGACGAGGTGCTTGTCGAGGAACTGGTCCAGAGCCGCGAGCTCACCGTGGGTGTCCTCGGCGAGGAGGTCCTTCCCGTGGTGGAGATCAAGCCGCTCGCGGGATTCTACGACTACACCAACAAGTACACCAAGGGTGCCACCGAGTACCTCGTGCCGGCCCCTCTCACGCCTGCGGAAACGGAGGTTGTCCAAGCCGTGGCGTTGGCGGCGGTGAAGGCCCTCGGCCTCAAGGTCTACAGCCGCGTCGATGTGCTGCTGGGGGAGGGCGGTCCCACCATCCTCGAGATCAACACCATCCCCGGGATGACGGAGACCAGTCTTCTGCCCAAGGCGGCGGCCGCTTACGGGCTCGATTTCACCCAGCTTTGCTGCAGGATAGCGGGACTCTCACTAAGGAACCGCTGATGAAATCCCATGAAGGCCGCTGAAGACCATTTGCTGATTTTTGAAGGCGCGAGTGCTGGGCGATACCCGCTGCGGTCTCGCCCTAGCGAGCAACGCCGCAAAAATCGACAAATGGGTTCAGCCCTTCGGGTTGCGGAGATAACAGGCCGGGGGCTATGTTGGCTTCGCGGTTACAGCCCACTGCGGGGATGTGCCCGCGAAGCCGCCTTGCCCGCGGCCCATTCTTACCGCAACGGCCTCTATGTGATTTATTCAGCGCTTCCCTAAACGCCCGATCCGTCTGAACAAAACCGCCCGTCCACCGAGCATGAAGACCCGACGCACCACAGGAAACCGGCGCAAGTCCGGACGTTCCACGTCGCGCCAGCATCTGCTCGAGCTGAATGTCCGCACGGCCAGCATCAAGCGTCAGCGCCGCGCGAAACTCGGGGGGGTTCTCTGGAAGGTCTCCGCCCTGGTGATCTTCCTCGCGATTGCGGCCATCGGCGTGAGGATGGCCTGCGAAAAATTCTTCTTCAAGAACGCGGAGTACTCGCTCCGCCATCTCGTCACCCATCTCCATGATGTGATGACCGAGGAGGAGTTGGTGGCGCTCACCGGACTGAAGCCCGGAAGCAATCTCTTCCTGCTCGACCTCGACGAGGCGAACAAAAAGCTCTCCGCTCTTCCCGAGGTGCGTTCGGTGAGCATCGAGCGGAGGCTCCCCGACACGATCGAGGTCGGGATCCAGAGGCGGGTCCCCCTCTTTCTGGTTTCTGTTCCGGGCGAGGCCGACCAGTCGAATGGTTCCGCCCCGGAGACCTTTGTTCCGGGAAAGAGTTTCCTCTGCGACAGCGACGGGGTGCTCATGCAGCCGAAGCGGCTTTCCGAAGAGTTTCTTCACCTTCCCGTGCTGACCGGGATTGGCCTCCCCGACCCAACTCCCGGAAAGAGGATCGGGGAGGAGCGGTTCAAGGACGCCGTGGCGCTGACCGAGGCGTTGTCGGAAATTTCCGGGGAGAGCTTCCGGATTAGCTCGGTCGATGCCAGCAAGCCTTATGCGTTCGTGGTGACCGATGCCTCCAATGCCCGGTTCACCTTCGGCACCAGGGACCTACCCGGCCAGATGGAACGCCTTCGCAAGCTGCTCGCCCATTGTCAGGAGACCGGGAGGAAGGTGGAGACGGCCAACCTCATGATCCAGCGGAACACGCCCGTCACCTTTGTCCTGACCCCGGAGTCGCGTTCTCCCAAGATCACCCCCGTTTCCTCCAAAAAAAGCGCCCAGCGCTGACATCCCTCCAAGCCATGCCCAGCGAACAGATCTTTGTCGGACTCGAGATCGGCACGACCAAGATCTGTGTCATTGTCGCCGAGAGCAGGGCCGATGACCAGATCAGCATCCTCGGCGTGGGGGAGACCCCGTCGCGAGGAATTCGCAAGGGGGAGATCGTTGACATGGCGACGGTCACCGAATGCGTCCGCGAGGCGATCGTCGATGCCGAGGAAAAGACCAACGTCGAGATCGGCAACGTCTGGGTGGCGATCACCGGGGCCCATCTCCGGAGTTTCAACAACAGGGGGACCCACACCCTGCCTGCTCCGCGCCAGATTGAGCAGGCGGATCTCGATATGGTGCAGACCAACGCCAAGGAGATCGCGCTCCCTCCGCCGAACATCTTCCTGCACACGATCCTCCAGGCATACCATCTGGATGGCAACCGGAACGTCATCGACCCCCTTGAGTCCGAGGGAATGCAGCTTGAGGCGGACTTTCACATCGTCCATGGCATCAAGACGCGGATCACCAATCACCTCCGCTGCGTCGAGGCGCTGAACCTTGAGATCGAGGATGTCGTCCTGAGTTCGCTTGCGAGCGCGCAGGTCGTGGTGACCCAGCATCAGAAGGACATCGGGGTTCTGGTCGTCGACATCGGCGGCGGCACGACCGATTACCTGATCTACCATGACGGCGCGGTTCGTCACAGCGGCGTGCTTGCCCTGGGCGGGGATCACATCACCAACGACATTTCCGTCGGCCTCAAGTTGCCGATCGCGCGGGCCGAAATGCTCAAGATCCAGGAGGGGAGCGCCACCCCCCCGGAGAACTCCGAGGGAGGCGTCATTACCTTGAAAAACGACCCGGGGTTCCTCGGATGCGACATCGACCGCAGGTCGCTCGATACCATCATCCATTGCCGCGTCCGGGAGATCTTCGAGCTTCTCCGCAGGGACATCGAGAACGCCGGCAGTGACCTGCTGGGGCTTCTCGGAGCCGGGGTCATGATCACTGGGGGATGTGCCAAACTCCGGGGCATCGCCGGACTCGCCTCCGAGGTGCTCGACCAGACCGTCCAGGTGAGCACGGCGCGGAATGTCGGGGGGGCCCTTCAGACCTTTGAGAATCCGCAGTATTCCACGGCGATCGGTCTCACCAAGTATGCCCGCCTGATCACCAAGGACACGAGGCCCGAGGGGATGCTCGAGCGGATCGCGCAGGGCTTTGGAGGAATCTTTAAAAGGAGGTCGCGATGAGCGCCCCAGTCCACCGCCGCCTGATCATCGGCGTCGGCAATGCCGGCGTCACCGTGCTCGACCTGCTGGCCGTCGGGAACCCCTCCATGAAGGGATTGATGGTCGTGAACAACGATTCCGAGTCGCTTACTGCGTCTGTTGTCACGGATCGGATCGCCGTTCCGGAAGGGGATCCCCGCGAGGCATTCGTCGCGATCGACGGGGAGTTCGGCGGCGCCATCGCGGGAGCCGCCACCGTCGTCCTTTGCGGGGGTCTCGGTGGGGAGATGGGATCGTTCCTGCTTCCCGCCCTGGCGATTCTTGCGAAATCGGCCGGCATCACCGTGGCCGCCTGTGTCGGGATGCCCTTTTCCTTTGAGGGAAGGGGAAAGAAGGAAGCTGCCACCGCGGCCTTGGAAAAGCTCTACACTGTCTGCGATGCGGTGGCCGTCATCGAGAACGACCGCCTCTCGGGGGGAACACCATCAACCGCGGCGGTGGGCGAGGCCTTCGCGCTTTCCGACAAGACAATCCTGGCATCCCTCCTGGCGATCCACCGGATGCTCTCGACCTCCGGTCCGGTCAAGATCACCCGATCCGACCTCAAGCATGTGCTGGGGGTTCCGGGGGCCATCACCCTCTTCGGAAGCGGTTCCGCGGAAGGATCCAACCGTCTCCACGAGGCCCTTGAAAGGGCGCTCAGGAGCCCCCTCTTGAATGCGCCCGGCAAGACGAACCCGGGTTCCGCCCTCGCCGGGGCGTCGCCGGTGCTTCTACTGCTGGAGGGGCCTCCGGATCTATCATTTGCCGAAGTCCAGGTGGCCGTGGGGGAGATTGAACGGATCGGGGGGGAGCGTTGTCAGATAAAGACAGGCGTTCATGCCGATCGTCCTTCGGGATCCCCGATCACGATCTCGGTTGTCGCCTCCTCCGGTGGCGAACGCCCCTCGGACAAGCCGGTCGCCCCGCGTATCGCGGCGGCGGAGGTTCGGCCCGAGAGGCAGTCCGCCCCCCTCGATGAGGAGACCGCGCCAACGGCAACACCGCAAACTCCCAAAACAACGCCCCCGGCTCCAAAAACAATTCCGACAATTCCGCAGGCCAAGCCGGACTCCTCTCCGTCAACCTCAACCACACCAAGGAAAACAACAGCCAAGCAAACTCAGGGAACTCTCGATCTCGACACCCAGCAGCGGGGACGATTCGACAAGAGCGAACCGACCATCGTGGCGGGTGAGGATCTCGACATCCCCACCTTCATGCGCAAGGGAATCAAGCTCACGCCTCCGCAAAGAAGTTGACCGGGGCGAGGGGTTGAGAACCTGACAAACCGACTTCCCCATGAAACCAGACAAATTCACAGCCAAGATGCAGGAGGCCTTCAACGGGGCCGTAGAAATCGCTTCCGGTCTCGGGCAGCAGGAGATCGGCAATGAGCATTTCCTTCTCTCCCTGCTTGCCCAGAGCGAAGGGCTCGCGCGTCCCATCCTCGAGAAACTGGGGGTGGCCGTTCAACCGCTCACCGCGTCGTTGGAGTCAGCCGCGGCCTCCCTGCCCAAAGTCCACGGCGGAGCCCAGCCCTTCGTCGGCAACGAACTCCGAAAGACCATCGCCTCGGCCGAGGCCGAGATGGCGAAGCTCAAGGACGAGTTCCTCTCCGCCGAACACTACCTGCTAGCCCTCAGTCAGGAAAAGAACGCCGCCGCGAAGCTCCTTCAGCAGAACGGAGTCACCCACCAGGGACTCATGAAGGCACTGGTCGAGGTGCGCGGCAGCCAGCGTGTCACCGACCAGAACCCCGAGGGAAAATACCAGACTCTTGAGAAATACGGCCGCGATCTCACCGAGATGGCTCGCAAGGGGAAGATCGACCCGGTCATCGGCCGCGACGAGGAGATCCGCCGCACCATGCAGGTCCTCTCCCGCCGCACCAAGAACAACCCCGTCCTAATCGGCGAACCGGGCGTCGGAAAGACCGCCATCGTCGAGGGGCTGGCCAGGCGGATCGTCAGCGGTGATGTCCCCGAGTCGCTCAAGAACAAGCGGGTCGTCGCGATGGACATCGGAGCGATGGTGGCGGGCGCCAAGTTCCGCGGTGAGTTTGAGGACCGCCTGAAGGCCTTCCTCAAGGAGGTCACCGCCTCCGAGGGGGAGATCATCCTCTTTATCGACGAGCTTCACACCATCGTCGGCGCGGGTGCGGCCGAGGGATCCATGGACGCCTCCAATCTCCTCAAGCCCCAGCTTGCCCGCGGGGAACTCCGCACCATCGGGGCCACCACGCTCGACGAGTACCGCAAGTACATCGAAAAGGATGCCGCCCTCGAGCGCCGCTTCCAGCCGGTCATGGTCAATGAGCCGAGCGTTGAGGACACCATCGCCATCCTGCGCGGGCTCAAGGAACGCTACGAGGTCCACCACGGCGTCCGCATCCAGGATGCTGCACTGGTCGCCGCCGCCGTCCTCTCGCACCGCTATATTTCAGACCGCTTCCTGCCCGACAAGGCCGTCGATCTGGTGGACGAGGCCGCCTCACGCCTCAAGATCGAGATCGAGTCGATGCCGACCGAGATCGACCAGATGGAGCGTCAGATCATGATGCTCGAGATGGAGCGCCAGGCACTCCGCAAGGAGAAGGATGCGGCGAGCAAGGAGCGCCTCGCCAAGCTCGAGAAGGAACTCGCCGGGACCAAGGAGACCGCCTCGGGGCTGAAGGCCCGCTGGCAGAAGGAGAAGGAGGAGATCGGCAAGTCGCAGAAGATCAACGAACAGATCGAGGCCCTCAGGAACGAGCTTCAGATCGCCCAGCGCCAGGGAGACTACGCCAAGGCGAGCGAGATCCAGTACGGCCGCATTCCCGATCTCCAGACCAAGCTTGAGGAGCATAACGCCAAGCTCGCCCAGAGCGGCCAGTCGGCACTGCTCAAGGAGGAGGTCACCGAGGAGGACATCTCCAAGGTGGTCTCCGTCTGGACCGGCATTCCCGTCTCACGCCTGCAGGAGGGTGAGCGGCAGAAGCTGGTCAAGATGGAGGATCGACTCATCGAGCGTGTCGTCGGCCAGGGGCAGGCCATCAAGGCCGTCTCCAATGCGGTGCGACGCGCCCGTGCCGGACTCCAGGAGGAGAACCGCCCGATAGGATCCTTCATGTTCCTGGGGCCGACCGGCGTCGGGAAGACCGAGCTCTCCAAGGCGCTTGCGGAATTCCTCTTCGACGACGACAACGCCATTGTCCGCCTCGACATGTCCGAGTACATGGAGAAGCACACCGTGGCCCGCCTGATCGGTGCGCCTCCCGGTTATGTCGGTTACGAAGAGGGGGGCCAGCTCAGCGAGGCTGTCCGACGCAAGCCCTACTCCGTCGTGCTCTTCGACGAGGTCGAGAAGGCCCACGGCGACGTCTTCAACGTCCTCCTGCAGGTTCTCGACGACGGTCGTATCACCGATGGTCAGGGCCGCACGGTCGATTTCAAGAACACCGTCATCATCATGACGAGCAATATCGGCAGTCAGTTCATCATGGAGGATCTCTCCGTCGCGGAGCGCAACAAGCGCGTGATGGAGGCGCTCCGGGGGCACTTCCGTCCGGAGTTCCTGAACCGTATCGATGAGATCGTCATCTTCGACCGTCTCTCCGACAAGGAGATCGGCAGGATCGTCGACATCCAGCTCGCCCGTCTGGCCAAGCGTCTCGGCAAGCAGAACCTTCATCTCGAGCTCAGCGACAAGGCACGCGCCTACCTTGCCAAGGAGGGGTATGATCCCGCCTACGGTGCTCGTCCGCTCAAGCGGGTCATCCAGCAGAAGATCCTCGATCCCCTCAGCATGGAGATCCTCGACGGAAGGATCCATGAGGGGCAGACGATCCATGCCGATGTCTCGGGCGGTGAACTGACCTTCAGCACCAAGTAATCCGGCCCCGGTGTCCCTCCGAGTCGTCACTATCAAGGAGGGTTTGCCCACGCTGGAGGAGGCCAAGAGACGCCTCCTGCTCGAGGTCCGCAAATGCCACGGTGATGGCATCTCCGTGCTGAAAATCATCCACGGCTACGGATCCGGAGGCCGTGGCGGGGTGCTGCGGACCGGACTCCGCAAAGTCTTCGCCGAGTATCAGCGCGACGGGGACATTCTGGGATCCGCCTCGGGAGAGGAGTTCTCCATCTTCCACGCCGCCTCACTCGAGATGATCACCGCAGCCCCTGAACTCCGCAAAGACCCCGACCTCGAACGCTCCAACCCCGGCGTCAGCTTTTTGTGGATACAGTAAACGGGATCGTGAAGGGTCGAGGGTCATCGGTTTTTACCGAATCAGTGTTTTGGATCCCTGCCTAGGGATTTTGAAAGAGCGCTGAGTCTTGATGCGATGAGATGGATTTGATCCATGATTTCCGTGAATGTGGCATGTGATAGGTAGGCTTCATCATGCGCAAGAAAGAGCTGGGATGCCGTTTCCATTAGAGATCCATAAGCAATTTCAAGAAATCGTGCGAAGTCAGGATCAGAGTTTCTTCCCGAACCCTCTGCGATGTTGGAGGAAACGGAAACGGATGCCCTGCGAATCTGATTGACCAAACCGAAGCGTTCTTTTTCGGGAAATGCCTTTGTGCACTCGTAAACAAGGCGGTTCAGGCGGCGGGCATCATGCCAGACATCGAGCTTCTCAAAGCGGAATGATTTGAATGATTTGCTCACGATATTGCTTCCAGCAGTCGACCCTCGACCTTCGACCCTAGTCTCTGGTCTATCCCACCCACTTAAATTCCACCGTGGTGTCGATCCGGGGATCGAGGCTCTGCTTCACGGGGCAGGCCTTGGCGGCGGCTTCCAGGAGGGAGCGCTGCGGGTGATCGGAGGGGAGGGGAATGGTCATTACTGATTTCAGGGCGACAATCCGGCGTGGGGTATCGCTGCTCATCTCCTTGCCGATGGTGACGGTGGTGCCCTTCAGGTCGATCCCGTGGCGTTCCGCCGCGATACCCATGACCGTCATCATGCAGTTGGCGACGGCCGTGGCGACCAGGTCGGTGGGTGAGAAGCTCTCCCCCTTGCCGTGGTTGTCGACCGGGGCGTCGGTGATGAGAGCGACGCCGGAGGGGCCGTGGGTGGAGTTGCAGCGGAGACCGCCGTCGTAGGTGGAGGTGATGGTGACCATGCGGGGAGGTTAACGGGGATGGTGAACGAAGTGAAGCCGATGCTGTTTTTGATGGAGCCCGGGGAAGCACGGGGGTATTTCGGTAGCATGGCAGTTGCATTCAAAGAATGGGCACTCGTCTGCGAGGCGCTCGGATCGGGTCACCAAAGCGTGATCCTGCGGAAGGGTGGTATCGCCGAGGGGCGCGGAGGGTTCGGATTTGACCACGAGGAGTTTTATCTCTTTCCGACATGGTTTCACGGACAGGTCGACAAGGTGAGGCTCCCCGGCGCGGTTCTCCCCGAGCAGGATCCCGACAAGGTGACCGTCGCTCATGTCGCCTCCCTCGAATGGGCCGGCAGGATCAACGACAAGGAAGCCCTGCACCGCCTCGCCGATCTCCACGTGCTCGATGCCTCCGTGATCGAGGAGCGCTTTGTCTACGACACGGGAAAGGGTTCCCTCGGTGGGGATGGAATCAATGTTGCCCTCGTGCGCGTGTACCGTCTGGAACCGGCGGTGACATTGCCCATGGAAAAGAAATTCGGAGGGTGCCGCTCCTGGATCGAGATCCCCGACGTTAACGGCGGTACGCTCGTCTCCGTCCTCAGCGACGAGGAGCATGAACGCCGGAAAGAACTCTTTGCCCGCTTGCTTGGGGTGAGTTTTTAGGCTGTTTGGGGTGATCCTTCAGACCACTCGAAATCCCGCTCTCTCCGCGGTTTCCATCGTCCGTTAATCCCATGGGATTGCCTATTGTTTTCGCCTCCAACGGGCTTCCCGCGTTGGAGCAAATGTTTTTCATTATTCATTCTTCATTTTTCCTTTCCCCAGCTCACTGCTCCCGCCTCCCAAGTCACTTCCCATGCGGCTTTGCGGGGAATCTTTATCCGTGCCGTCGGCCGTGCTGGATTTTCGCGCGCGAGCCCCTATGATCTGTAGCCCATGAAATACATTTTCGTGACGGGCGGCGTGGTCAGTTCTCTCGGCAAGGGTCTTGCCGGAGCATCCCTGGGGACTCTTCTGGAACATCGCGGACTTCGCGTGACCATGCAGAAGCTCGATCCCTATCTCAACGTGGATCCCGGAACGATGAATCCCCTTCAGCACGGCGAGGTCTACGTGCTCGCCGACGGTGCCGAGACCGACCTCGATCTGGGGCACTACGAGCGCTTCACCAAGTGCGTGCTCACACGCGAGAACAACCTGACGAGCGGTCAGGTCTACGAGTCCGTTCTCTCCAAGGAACGCCGCGGCGACTATCTCGGCAAGACGGTCCAGGTCATTCCGCATATCACCGACGAGATCAAGAATCGCATCCGCAGTTTTGAACAGGCTGGCGATGCTGACATCCTCATCACCGAGATCGGGGGGACCACAGGCGACATCGAGGGGCTTCCCTTCCTCGAGGCGATCCGCCAGTTCATCCTTCAGGTGGGCCACGAGAACGCGATCCTGCTCCATGTCACGCTCGTCCCCTACATCAAGGCCGCGGGCGAACTGAAGACCAAGCCGACCCAGCAGAGCGTCGCCAAGCTACGCGAGATCGGTCTCCAGCCCGAGGTCCTGATCTGCCGCACCGAGATGCCGCTGGAGCCCGAGGTCCGTGAAAAGCTCTCCCTCTACTGCAATGTCCCCGTGGATGCGGTCATCGAGGCCCGTGATGTTGAGAACTCCATCTATGAGTTCCCCCTCATGCTTCAGGCGGAGGGGCTCGACGAGAAGGTCTGCAAGCTGCTTCACCTGAATACCCCTCCCGCCGATATGGAGGGGTGGAAGAGGATCGTGAAGTCGATCGTTCATCCCTCGCGCCGCGTCACCGTCGCCGTGGTCGGCAAGTACGTGGAGCTTCAGGATGCCTACAAGAGCATCTACGAGGCGCTCTGCCATGCCGGTGGCGCCAATGATTGCGGGGTCGATCTCAAGATCGTCGATGCCGAGGAGTTGGAAGCCGACGGCGCCGCGAAACATCTCGCCGGCGTCGCGGGCATCCTGGTTCCAGGAGGATTCGGCGACCGGGGCACCGAGGGAAAGATCGCCGCGGCCCGCTACGCGAGGGAGAACGGAATTCCCTACTTCGGGATCTGCCTCGGCATGCAGATCGCCTCGATCGAGTTTGCCCGCAATGTCTGCGGACTGGAGAGAGCCAACAGCACCGAGTTCGACCCCTCGACGCCCCATCCCGTGATCGCCCTGCTCGACGACCAGAAGAAGGTCACCGGCAAGGGCGGGACCATGCGCCTCGGTTCCTGGCCTGCCGTGCTCGCGCCCGGATCAAAGGCCCATGCCGCCTACGCGCAGGATGGGATCGCCGAGCGTCACCGTCACCGCTATGAGTTCAACGGCGATTACCGCGCGCGGATGGAGGAGAAGGGATTTGTGATTTCCGGAACCTCGCCCGACGGATCGCTCGTGGAGATCATTGAGAACCGCGACCATCCCTGGTTTGTGGCCGTGCAGTTCCATCCCGAGTTCCTGAGCAAGCCGGAGACGCCGCACCCCCTCTTCCGCGATTTCATCAAGGCATCGATGGCCCGGAAGGTCGGTTAACTCTTCCTCAAAAACCCCCGCTGTCATGAAGGAAATCAAGGATCTCGAGCGCATGGTCGAATTCGAATTCGTCCGCGCCACGGAAAACGCCGCCCTGCACTCCCTCCAGTGGATGGGGCGCGGTGACAAGGAGGCCGCAGATGCCGCCGCGTGCGATGCCATCCGCGGAATGTTCGATCTCGTCGACATCAGGGGCGAGGTTGTCATCGGCGAGGGGATCAAGGACAACGCCCCTGGAATCTTCCTCGGAGACCGGCTCGGCAGGTGGGGTGAGGGGGATCCGCGCTTCGATATCGCCCTCGACCCGATCGACGGCACCAGCAACATCTCCAAGGGGATGCCCAACTCCATTTCGGTCATGGCCGCGGTGCTTGTTCCCGAAGGACGCGAGCGGAGCATGGTGAGCATCCCCAGCTTCTACGTCGAGAAGCTCTCCTACGGTCCGAAGGTGGCCAAGGCGATCCGCGACGGCATCGCCCCTGCAATCTCGCTCGATCTCCCCTTCGGTCATATCCTGGAGATCACCGCCGATGCGCTGGGCAAGAGGATCGGCGATCTCGTGGTCACCGTCCTGGACCGCCCCCGTAACCAGCACTTCATCGACACCGTCCGCGGGGAAGGCGCCTCCCTGCGCCTGATCGCAGACGGCGACATCACCGCCGCCGTGGCGCCGTCACTCCCCGATTCGGGCATCGACCTCTTTGTCGGCATGGGCGGGGCTCCCGAGGGGATCCTTACCGCCGCCGCGATGAAGGCTCTCGGCGGCGAGATTCTCGTGCGCATGTGGCCGCGCGACGCGGAGGAGCGTGAAGAGCTTCTGAAAACCCTCTCTCCCGAAGAAATCGCGCGTGTCTACACCACGGATGAACTCGTCCACGGTGACAGCGCCGTCTTCTGCGCCACGGGCATCAGCGACAGTCCCCTGCTTCCCGGGGTGAAGCTTATCGGGAAGACTGCGATCACCCACTCCATCCTGATGCGCTCCCGCAGTCGCACGGTCCGCTACATCCGCGCCGTCCACGACCTCGAGACCAAGACGATCCACCTGCACAGCCTGCGAGGGGAAGAACACCTCTGATTCACTCCAGATTGGCTTAGAGCGAGTTGATATCAGACTTCTCCCGCAGTGGCGCAGAGGGGCAGAGAGGCATTTCAATAAGGAACTCAGGAGGATTCCCTCCTATCAGCCTTCAGTCTTCAGCCTAACACCCTTGGTGTTAACCCAGATTATGAGATAGAGAGGCGGCAACAGATCTAGATGGTTCACCCGGATGGTGAGTCGTCGGATGGTTAAAACCGTTTAAGTGTTGAAACGTTGCAACGTGCTGAAAGAAGGCAATCATTCCACTCTCTGAGCAGAGCCATGATTAGCAAACTTCTTGATGGCGCCTTCTCGAATTCACATTCAGGGGTGTCTGGTTCCACCTTGTAACCTTGTAACGTTTCTAACGATTTTAACTCCCTTTTCCCGTTTAACGGCACTTTCCCTGATTTCCCGCTCCCGAATCCCGAGTCAGGGCTCTCCCGGATCCATGTTGACGCCACTTGCCTCCCGGCAAGCGTCGGGTCCTCCCGCAGTCGCGGGACGGAATCTTACGCGGCTCTTCCCAGAGCCTTGTTTGTAACATTCCACCTTTTTAACTCTTTTAACTTGGCCTCCTCTATTCTCAGAAATTCCCAATGCAAATTCCGGGTTCATACTTCAGCCTTCATCCTTTCAGCCCTCGGCCTAAAATGCCTTCCGGCAATTCAGGAATTGCATTCCGCCGTCCGAATCTCCAACACTAGCACATTATGAGCGTAAACCAACTCGAAGCCCTCAAGCAGTTCACCACCGTCGTCGCCGACACCGGCAATTTCGAGGACATCAAGAAGTTCTCCCCTCAGGACGCCACCACCAATCCCTCCCTCATCCTCAAGGCCGTCCTTAAGCCCGAGTACCGCACACTCCTCGACAAGGCGATCGCCGACAACAAAGGATCCAGCCTCTCCGGCGGCGCCCTCTACAAGAAAGTCATCGACGACACCCTGATCCTCTTCGGTCGTGAGATCCTCAAGATTGTCCCAGGTCGCGTCAGCACCGAAGTGGATGCCCGCCTCTCCTTCGACACCGAGGGGACCCTCGAGAAGGCCCGCTACCTCATCGGCCTCTACGAGAAGGCCGGTGTCGATCGCCAGCGCATCCTGATCAAGATCGCCTCCACCTGGGAAGGCATCCGCGCCGCCGAGATCCTCCAGAAGGAGAAGATCAACTGCAACCTTACGCTCATGTTCTCGATGCCCCAGGCCGTCGCCTGCGCCGAGGCCGGCATCCGCCTCATTTCGCCGTTCGTCGGCCGCATCTACGACTACTACAAGGCCACGACCGGCAAGGAGTACACCGGTCTCGAGGATCCGGGCGTCCAGTCCGTCCACAGCATCTACAACTACTTCAAGAAGTACGGCTTCGAGACCCAGGTCATGGGGGCCAGCTTCCGCAACACCGGTGAGATCGTCGCCCTGGCCGGATGCGACCTGCTGACCATCAGTCCCGACATCCTTGAGAAGCTCGAGGCCTCGACCGAGCCTCTCACCCGCGTCCTCAGCCCCGAGAAGGCGAAGGCCATGGAGATCGAAAAGATCCCCGTGGACGAGAAGAGCTTCCGCTGGCTCCTCAACCAGGACGCCATGGCCACCGACAAGCTGGCCGAGGGTATCCGCAAGTTCGGCGAGGATATCGTCAAGCTTGAGGGGATCATTGCCCAGGCTTCCTGAGTCTTCCGGCATCGGATACCCGACCTGCATCTACCATGAAACGCACCGCACTCCTCCTCCTCACGGTCCTGCTGGCTTCCGCGTCCATGGTGGACGCCAAGACCATTGCCACTACTGACAGTCCCGCCTCGGTTCCCGTCCTCCTTGGACTCGAACCGGTGCGTCAGGACCTGAAGCTCTCCTCGCTCCAGTGCGCCCTGCTCGATTCCCTCAGGGCCGAGTACAAGGCCAAGGTCGGAGTGGTGGCTTCGGCCGGCCTTCTCGACTCCAAGCTGGCTCCCAAGGCCTCCGCGGATCTCGACGCCTACCGTGCCTCCTACAACCGCCGCGCCCTCAATGTCCTTAACCCCGCCCAGCAGCAGCGTCTCCGCCAGATCGAGCGCCAGATGCTCGGAGCCACACTCCTGACCTCCCCAGCGGAGCAAAAGCTCCTCGGCCTCGATGACCGCCAGATCCGCAAGATCGGCGAAATCCATGCCTACGACCAGACCAAGGCCGCTTCCATCATGAAGCGCTTCCATGAGGGCAGGATCAACTCCTTCCGCAAGGATCTAGACCTCCGCCGCCTCCAGAAGACCGTCGGCCGCAGCATCTACGCGATCCTCACGCCGGATCAGCGCAAGCAGTGGTTGGGGCTGACCGGCCCCAAGCTGAAGCTGTAGGCTTGTTCTTTTAGCGCGGGGCGGCGTTGCCCTGCGCTTGCAGTATGTCTCATACAGCTGCGCTTGGGCGTCTAGCCCCGCATCTAAAATCCCTTCGCCTTACCCTCAGGCTTTCTTCTTTTGGCGCCGTGCGGTGTTGCTGCTCGCTCGCAACGCCGAGTGCCGGGAGGCACGGAGTAGCCTTTGCGAAGCACAGCCCCGAAGGGGTGAGGTCGTCGGGAGACGACGAGGCAATAGTTAAACTACAGCTTCGCTCGCGCGCCTAGCACGGCATCCAAACTTCCAATCCTTTAATTAAGAGAGGTTCGGATAGCCTGCGGTCGCCGTAGGTTTATTATGGCTTTTGAACCCTGATTTCGCATTGGAAGCACGCCAACAGGTCTGGATGGATCACCCGGATGGTGAGTCGTCGGATGGTTAAAACCGTTGAAGGGTTGAAACGTTACAACGTGCTGACAGCAGGCAAGTCATTCGGCTCTCCGAGCCGAGCCATGATCAGCAAACTTCTTGATGGCGCCTTCTCGAATTCAGGTTCAGGGGTTTCCGGATCCACTTTGTAACGCTTCAACATTCTAACTTTTTTAACCCATTCCCCGCTCCTGGAATCCTGCCCCTAATGCATAATCTGGGTTGAACGGCACTTTGCTCCCACAAAGCTGTGCCGCCCCTCGCGGGGCTGCCTTGCGGCAGTCTTCCGCGCCTCTTCCCAGAGGCTTGGTTCTTGGCCGCCTTGCTCTCCCTCCGAGCTTGCGAACTTCCAATGCAGGCGTTGGATTGAACTAGGGCGTGCCACGCCGTTTGCTCGCAGTGGCTTTGTCTGCCGTTCGTCCCCGATCAGGCATCCTCGGATCTGCTGATCCTCAGACTTCTCGGCCCTACGGCCTCAAATGACATCGCATCAGCGAGGCAAGCAAAGCCGCGTTCCCGCACGCCTTTTGTCTAACACCTTTGATAGTCATTGGTGGTAAAATGCAGTCAGCAGTCGCCCAACAGTCCAACAGCCTATATAGCCCTCGACTCAGCAGGCAATCCAATTGTGACTAAACATCCATTTAAGCCGCGTTCTTCGCGGTGTTCTCGGTGACGGAATCGTAACATCAAAGGTCATGACGACTCGATGGGGGCGGGGCATGATCCGTGCAGGTCCAAAAACCAAACCCCTAGCCAATAACCTGCGAACGCTGATTTCATAAGCCTCCAAGGGCCGCAAGAGCCCGCTGATCATCAGTTGTGAAACCGGAAGCGGTGACGCAACGAAGAACACCCTGGAGACACCCGAAACAACCCTAGCCCCTTTTCACCGAGCAGACCAACAATCGAAGACCGCAGATCGCAGATCGCATTGAAACGAGAGAAACCAGATGAGCACTCGGGACCTATCAATTAAAATCAAACAAATAAAAAAGACCCAAAATCCCATGAAACACACAAAATCCATCCTGATGGCGGCCGTAGCCGCTTTCTCGATCGCCTCCGCCTCCGCACAGACTGTGATCTACATTACCGGAGCAACGGCCTTCCGTAGCGCCGCAAACAATACGCTCTACTCACTCTACAGTAACAATCTGTATGCAACCTCTGCTACGAACGCAAACAACTCAGGAGCTCTTGCGCTGTACTTCACCAATTGCCCTCTGACCAATGGGCAAAGGGCTGACATTGCCGTGACATGGACCGGTTCAGAGGGTGGGATGCGATCCGTAGCCTCCGGAACCAATAACATACAAGTTCCTTTCTATAATTTTACTAAAATCAGTAACGGAGCAAGTGCAAACGCCTTTAGCACAGCAACTCCCCCCTATCTTCAGGTAACAACACCAAATACGACCGATATGGTGGCTGGTACCTACACGACAATGGCAAAAGGGATGATTGGTTTTTCTGACTCATTCCAATCGTCTTCACGTTTTATGAATGGACCCAGAGCCGGGGATGGCCGAAGGTACGTTGCACTCACTATGCAACAGGTCGGAGTTGTCCCCTATTCTTGGGTAGCAAGCCGGGGGTGGACGAATAACTTTCCAGACCGGAACATGACATATTTTAATGCCTTCCAAGCATTGGAGGTGGGAGAGACTGCTGGAAGTTCCTACAGTGGTCGAACTAATGACTCCACCATCAAGATTTTCACGGTGGGACGCAACATTGACTCTGGAACTCGTGTTATAGCGCTTGCAAATCTACGCTACGGAGTCACTAGAGATGTGAAACAGTTTCAGTGTTTTTCGAGTGGTGGGACAATTACAAACATGACTTGGTGGCCAGTAAGATCCATTAATGGTATTACTACTGGACTGGGCGGTGGAGGGGAAAACTCAGGGGGCGTTGTTGGAGACTACATGACGAATGTAATTACTAGCAGCACCTTGATCACTACAGAGACCCCTGATGATATAATCACACCTGGAAACACCAATTATCTCATTGGTTACGTGTCAGTCGCTGATATTTCATCGGGCAGAAGGAACTCTGGTCTGACCCCACTCAAGTACAATGGTGTGGAGGGACGTTGCCACGACAGTAGTACCTTCACAGCTCTGGATGCCGGATATACCAATATCATCAGTGGGAGCTATCCATTCTGGGGATATGAGTTTGTGAGCTTCGACAACTCCTCGGCAACCGCAAACGTGAGGTCTCTTGCTAATGACTTGGTTACCAGGATTAAATCATTTCCTTCTACAAGCAGTATCATTGCGCCCAACATTAATCTCAATGACATGCGGGTTAGACGGACTTTGGATGGTGGTATATTGCTACCAAGGTAAACATTCTTCTAAGTTCCTTCCCTGCTGCAGGGAAGGAACTTAGTTAATAAAAACACAGGGCATCTATTTCTATAAAATAAAGCGTTCTAATATAGTATTAGCGACAGAAGCATTCTCACGAATCATGAAAAAATACCTTTTGGTAATCTCCATGGCACTGACAATCGGTGCCTCTCAAGCAGCAACTTTTAACATCGGAGATACCAATTCTTTGTATCTCGGATTTTACTCCACCTCAGCGGATCCCAATGATGCCAAGAGTGTCCTTATCAACATCGGATCGCCAAATCTAGTCTTGACTGGGTACACCTTTAATATGGGTGGTGCATCCTCAATTCTATCAACTACTTACGGCACTAATTGGTATACGAATGAGGATCTTGTCTGGAGTGTGATCGGGCGGCAAAGCTCTAGTTCTGGAGCGAACACGAAGGCCTATGTAGGCGCGGGTAATGATAATACGCCAGTAACCACACTTGCAGGTGGCGAAACCATCGTTAATTTGGATTGGACGCAGGTGAATAATAGAATAAGTAGCATGATAGGAAATGCCACAAATGCGTCCGCTGATATTACTACTATTACCACCAGTTCAAATGATATTCTTCAGATATCATTAGTTGACAATGGTTTATCATCCTTCTCCACATATGCTGCTGAAAATTGGGGAGGGGTATTTAGTAGTGGTGTGAATACATCAGTTACAAATGGGATTAACATCCAATCATGGACAAAGTCGGGAACTGGAAGTTCAGCTGTATACATTAATCAGTCGACATTTGGATTCGTGAATCAATCAAATGGTATTATCACGATTTCTGCACCTCCTGCACCTCCTGCCAGCTACTTATGGACCGCATCAGACGGGGCATGGAATAATCCTGCCAACTGGTCGAATTCCATTCCTGTATCTGGCGTGACTCCGGTCTTTGCCGGATCGGGTGGAAACTCCACCAATGATATCGCTGGACTCAGCCTCGCCTCACTCATTTTCAGCAACAGCGCGGGATCCTACACCCTCTCGGGCAGTAATTTGGTTGTCGGCGGCATCGTTAACAACTCCTCAACCAATCAGATCATCTCCCTGGGACTGGGCTTCACCAATGACGCGTCCGTGAATGCCGCCTCGGGTTCACTTGACCTGACCGGGAATGTCAACCTCTCCAATGGGGCTGTGCTGACCCTCAATGGGAACAATAACACCACGATCTCAGGGGCTGTCGCCGGCAACGGATCTCTGACCAAGAGTGGATCGGGCACGGCAACACTTTCTGGTTCCAATTCCTTCAGCGGGTCGGTTGCCGTGACTGCCGGAAGACTGGGCCTTGCCTCGAGTAATGCGGTTTCCTCGTCCAATGCCGTGAGTGTTTCCGGAGGCGATCTCTCTGTGGATACCAATAATACAGCGGCATCGTTCACGATTACTTCAGGATTCCTTTCCGGAAGCGGCACCCTGACCGCGGCAACGTACGCGCTGAACGGAGGAACGGTCTCGGGTAATCTCGGTGCAGGTTCGCTGAGCGTGGGGGGCAACAGTACCCTGAGCGGAACAGCGGCCTCAACCAATGTCTCCATCAACAGCGGATCGCTCACCCTTGCGACGAACAACAGCCTGGCTGCCAATGCAAGCGTGGTGATTTCCAATACCGCGACCTTGAATCTTGGCTCTAACAGCCAGACCCTCGCGGCAGTGACCGGCAACGGCGGAGTCAGCAACAATGGCTCCCTGACGCTGAATGCCTCGACCAATAGCAGCTTCGGAGGCTCCTTCACGGGTAATGGCACCCTCACAATTAAGAGAGACATGATCAATGCAGGTTCAAACGAGACCACGGTTACTTTGAGTGGTAACAGCTCTTCTTTTGCAGGCAATTCAGTGGTTGACGAAAACGGAACACTCGAATTGAACGGTAGGCTGGGAGGAACGCTGACCGTAACCAACGGCGGCTCACTCTACGGAAGCGGCACAATCAGCAGTCTTACCGTGGCCAATGGCGGATCGGTCAACCCTGGAAATAGCCCCGGAACGCTGACGGTAACCAACACACTGAGTCTCAATACGGGAGGTATCCTCAATTGGGAAATCAACAATTGGACCGGAACAGCCGGAACAAACTGGGATCTGATCACAGCAGGATCAGTCAATATCGGTGCCAGCGCGGGCAATACATTCGTGATCAATGTCTTTTCTGACAATCTCTCCAACTTCACCAACAACGCCAAAAGCTTCCAATTCCTGACTTACACAAATTCACCTTCATTCAATGCTGATGCGTTCACGGTAAATTATTCATCATTCTCACCATTAAATACCAATGCCACCGGCATCTGGACGGTGACATCCTCGAATAACAGTCTCTGGCTCAACTACACCAATCCCCCTGCAGTACCCTTTGTCTGGGCGACCAACTCGGGATCCTGGAGCAC
>JBAPTI010000042.1:0-20162 GCA_049282095.1 Chthoniobacterales bacterium | reverse complement strand
TTACTCTCCTTCACTTTTTGACCTTCCGGTTTCATCTCCTTCGCCTTTTCACTTTCTAACTTTTCACTTTTTCTCCCTACCTCCCATCCTCAGTTCCAATTGTCACCTTCTAACGTTTTAACTTTCTAACCTTTCACTTTTACCCATCCCTTTCATCCCCTTCATCCCTGTGAGTCTTCATATGTCCAAAAATCTCAAACGCATTGCCGGTGGAGTGAACGCCGCCCGTGGATTTCTCTCAGCCGCCGCCGCCTGCGGCATCAAGCGGACCGGCCCGCTCCGGAGCGATCTCTGCATCGTGGCATCGGAGACTCCTGCCACCGCGGCCGGGGTTTTCACCACCAATCTGGTGAAGGCCGCTCCCGTCCTGCTCTCCCGTCGTCATCTCGAGTCAGGGAAGGCGCGTGCGGTCCTCCTCAACAGCGGCAATGCCAATGCCTGCACGGGCACGCCCGGACTCCGCGCCGCCGAGCAGTGCGCCAATGCCGCCGCCGTGGCCCTCGGCATCCATGCCGACGAGGTGCTGGTCTGCTCCACCGGCCGTATTGGGGTTCAGCTTCCGCTGCCCAAGATGCTCCCCGGGATCCGTGAGGCTGCGGCTTCACTGAAGGCCTCGCCTGCCGCCGCCCTTGCCGCCGCCAAATCGATCATGACGAGCGACAGCTTGCCGAAGCAGGCCGCCTACGAGGTGAAGGTTGGCGCCAAGTCCTTCCGCATCGGTGGCATGGCCAAGGGGGCCGGCATGATCTCGCCGAACATGGCGACGATGCTCTGTGTCATCACCACGGATGCGGCGGTGCCTGCGGCCTTCCTGCGCAAGGCCCTGCGCGAGGCAACCGGGAGGACCTTCAACTGCATCACCGTCGACGGCGACTGCAGCACCAACGACACCGTCCTGACCCTTGCCAACAGTGCTTCCAAGGTCGCCATCCGCACCGCACCTGAGAAGAAAGCCTTCGCGGATGCCCTGCAGGCAGTCTGCGCCGATCTAGCCCGATCCATCGTGGCCGACGGGGAGGGGACCTCGCGCGTGATCGAGTTGATCGTGAAGGGAGCCAAGACGGAGGCCGACGCCCATCGGATCGGTCGCGCCATCGCCAACTCGCAGCTCGTCAAATGCGCCTGGGCGGGGAGCGATCCCAACTGGGGACGCATCCTCGATGCCGCCGGGTATGCGGGCGCTGCACTTGATCCCGACAAGGTCGATATCGCCTATGACGGGATCAAGGCGGCTAGGAACGGCATGGGGTGCCAGGATGCCAAGGGTGAGGCAATGCTTCGGAAGATCGCCGCGAAAAAGGAATTCTCCGTTCTCGTGGACCTGCATCTCGGCAAGGGCGAGGCCCGCCTGCTCACGACCGACCTCACAGAGGAGTATGTCCGCCTGAACCTCTCCGAGTTCTCGCTGTAAAAACCATCCATGCCATCCCAGATCACATCCCGCCAGCGAGCCGAGACGCTCATCGAGGCGCTCCCCTACCTGCAGAAATTCCGCGGCGGAATCTTCCTGATCAAATACGGCGGAAGCACCATGGAGGCCGAGGATCAGGTGGAGCGCTTCCTCGTCGACGTCGCCTTCCTTGATGCCGTCGGGATCCGTGTCGTCCTCGTGCACGGCGGCGGCAAGGCGATCAATGCACGGATGAAGGATCAGGGACTGGTTCCCCGTTTTGTCGGCGGCCTGCGCGTCACCGATGCAGCAACCATCGGGATCGTTCGCACCGTTCTCGACGAGGAGGTGAATCCCGGCATCGTCGCCCAGTTGTCCAGGCTCGGCGTGAAGGCGGTCGGGATCTCGGGCCGTGATGTCTTTACCGCCAGCAAACTTCCCCCCGTGGTGGAATCCGACGGGAAGGAAGTCGATCTCGGCTTTGTCGGCGAGGCCGAGGAGGCCAATCCCGCTCCCGTCCTTGCGGCTCTCTCATCCGGTGCTGTTCCGGTCATCTCGCCGCTGGGGGCCCTTCCGACAGGCGAGCCCATGAACATCAACGCCGATGTCTCCGCCGCCGCCCTCGCCGCCGCGCTTCCGGCCACCAAGCTGATCTTCCTGAGTGATGTCCCCGGGCTCATGCACGATCCCAAGGATGAATCCTCCCTCATCCACAGCCTCACCGCATCCCAGACCGAGGAGCTCATCGATCGCGGAGTGATCGCCGGAGGAATGATTCCCAAGGTACGCTCCGCCACCAAGGCGCTCGCCCAAGGACTCAGCAAAGTTCACTTCCTGGGAGCGGGCACCCCGCATGCGGTATTACTCGAAGCCTTCTCGGAAGAGGGGATAGGCACTGAAATTACACAGTAAAAATCCGGGATTTCAGCGCAGGGCGGCGTTACTGCTCGGTCGGCGTAGGTTTACTACGCCTTCCCTCTCGTGCCTTGCCCTGCATCTGAACTTCCGGATTTTGGAACTCTGTGAGTGCGCCTAGCTCTGTATTCAAAATCCCTGCGCTCACACTTTTCGCGCCACAGCTTCAGCGCGGCTCGGGATGATTCTTACCTAATAGTCTAAAAGCCTACAGTCTAACAGCCTCGGCTAAACGCTTCGCGTTTAGCCGGGTGGCCAGTGCATGGGGCGGGCGCCCATAACATGGATGTGCAGGTGCGGAACGGTCTCCCCTCCGTCGCGGCCGTTGTTGATCACGATGCGGTAGCCCGAGTCGCCGAGGCCTTCCTGACGGGCCGTGGCCGCCGCGGCTGAAAGGAGTGTGCCGAGAAGTTCGGCATCGGAAGCCTGGGCCTCATTGATGCGCGGGATGCAGCGCTTGGGAACGACGAGAAAATGAACTGGGGCCTGCGGAGCGATATCGCGGAAGGATATCCAATCCGGGCCCTCGGCGATAATGTCGGCGGGGATCTGGCGGGCGGCGATCTTCTCGAAGAGGGTCATGGGGATGGGCGAGTTAAAAGGTTAGAAAGTGAAAAGTTAAAAAGTCGAGAGGATGAATGACTGCAGACCCTCTCTGCTGTTATCTGCCCCCAGTCCTTCAGATCGGGATTCCATTTCTTTCCCTTGTAACATTTTAGTTTTTTAACTTTTTAACATCACAAAGGCAGGAGGTTTAATCCTTTCGCCTTCAGTCTTCAGTCTAAAAGCCTGCTGGCTCCTCTCAGCTGAGCTGAATCTCCAGCGGCTCTCCCGTGCGGCTGTTTCCCGCGGCCTTGCCGTGCTGGCGGATGAAGTCGACGATTTCCTCGCGGAGAACGCGGGCCCGGTTCCTGCGGTTGCCGAGCAGGCGGACGCATCCGGTGAGATCCTGTATCTCGAGTCGTGCGGCGTGCGATTCGGCGACGCTTTGGAGACGGTTTCCGAGCAGGCCAAAGAAGGCGAGTTCGTATCCTTCGCCGGCTTCGCGGGCGATTTCGGTGAGGGAGAGCCGGACCGGAGGATCCGGCAGGCGGAAATGCTCGGCCACGTCATTGAATCCGAGCGACTCCAGGACACTGAGGACGGCGCTCTGAAGGTTCGGTATTTCGACACTGTTTGCCACGAAATCACGCTTCAGGTAGATGGAGACGCTCTCGGCAATATGCTCCGCCAGCCACCAGCGGCTGTATCCTGCATGCTCCGCGGCAGAGCGGATGGAGGAGGTTATCCATCGCTTATCGAAGGTGGTGTTCCTTCCATCGGGAAGGGCCACCAAGGGCATGCCGTCACTGAGTGCGATCATTGGTGTGGGGGGAGATCAGGTGATTTTGTTGAAGAGTTCCTTCTGGTCGTCCGAGAGCGGTGCGCGTCGCTCAAGTGACTGGATCTCCTCGATGAATTCGCCGATATCCTCGAAGCGGCGGTAGACGGAGGCGAAGCGCACGTAGGCGACGGGGTCGATCGCGTGAAGTCGCTCCATGACCCGGGCGCCGATGGTCTTGGTGGAGATTTCGCGTTCCTGTTCAGACTCGAGGTCGTTGATGAGGGCGTTGACCGACTCCTCCATGACGTCGATGGAGATGGGCCGCTTCTCACATGCCTTGATGAAGCTGGAAAGGAGCTTCTGACGGTCGAACGCCTCACGGCGTCCATCACGCTTCACGGCGAGCAACTCCACGCGCTCGATCTGCTCGTAGGTGGTGAAGCGGCTTTCGCAGGCCAGGCATTCCCTCCTGCGGCGGATACTGGTTCCGTCCTTGGACAAGCGTGAGTCGATCACTTTGTCGTCGATGGAGGAACACTTAGGGCAAAGCATTGTGTGAATCCGGATCCTTGGAATGACTTCACCACAAGATCTTGTGGTATGAAAGTAAATTTATCTCATCAATCTCCCGCAGAGGCGCAGAGGCGCGGAGCGGGAAATATCAAAACAATCGGGGTGATTCACGTGACTGGCGTAAAGATCCGCCATTTGGATGCCCTCGATCTTCCCGATTTTAAATCTCAGCGCCTCTGCGGGGAAAAACTTCCCGGGTTCGCCCCCTCTCAAATCTTGAGCGTTTTCTGGAAGAGGCTTTTCTGGCGGCGGGAGAAGGTCACCGATCGGTTTCCAGGAATGTGGGCGGTGAGGTCTCCCTTTTCATCCGTACTGAGGGAGAGAATGGAGCGGAGATTGATGAGGCTGTCGCGGGAGGCGCGGAAGAACATCTTGGGATCCAGTTGTTCCTCCAGATATCCTAGCGTCTTGCCAATGCGTCCCGAGTAGCCGTTCCAGTGAACGAGTGTTCCCTTGTCCGTAGCCTCGATCAATTCGATCTGCTCCACTGGGAGCAGAAGGCATTCCCCGTCGATCTTGAGGAGGATCGAGTCACCCTCGGTGAGTTTGGGTGCCTCGTTCGCTGAAGTCCCGATGCGTGAAAGTGCCTTGGCAAGGCGCTTTTCGTCGAACGGCTTGAGCAGGTAGTCGAGCGCATCTTCCTCGAAAGCCCGTGAGGCGAACTGCTCGTAGGCAGTCGTGAAGAAGAACCGGGGCCTCTTCTTGCCGAGGGAATCGAGTAGTTCGAAGCCGTCACCCCCCGGCATCTGGATGTCGAGGAAAAGAAGATCCGGCATTTGCCCGGAGATTTCTCCAATCGCCTCCTTGACCGATCCCGCTTCGCGGATCGTGGCTGCCGGGGCAACGCGGCCCAGCATCCGCTTGAGTTCCAAACGGGCAGGACGCTCGTCATCGACGATCAGGATTTTCCATGCATGAGCAATCGGATACTCCACGATGCATGAGCGTTAACACACTTTGCGATTTGAAAAGAGGTTCTTTTTAGGCCCCTCACCCCGTCAGCCCAAAGCAGGCGGCTTGATTTCTTGAATTCTTCGCTAATTGGAGTGGGCAATGTTTTGGAAAAAAACGGAATGATTTTCACGCAAAGGACGCAAAGGACGCAAAGGACGCAACGGGGAGTTACCCGACGCTGCGTTTTTTCTGACAGGTTCATTTTTCAGGAACTTGGATACCCCCACCGCTTTTATTTTCTTCCGTACTGGCGAGTTGCTTCTCTTTGGTCCGCCTTGGCGACCTTTGCGTCCTTTGCGTGAAACAGCCCCTTCCAATCACGCCGATGCAACCAGCGGGATTCCATTTCTCACGATCTCCGGTTGACGGGGATTGTGACGAGGGCCAGAACACGGTTTTTCTCCACCTGCCGGATAGTGAAAGAGGCGGCTTCCCCATAGATGGAGAGAAGCTGCTCCCTGATGAACCGCAGACCCATGCTATCCGGGGACGGGGTTTTAAGGATCCCGGTGTTCGAGACGCTAAGGAATAGTTCCCCCTCGGTCACCTCCGCCCGGATCACCAGTTCCGCGGTTCCCGGGGCGGGGTCGATCCCGTGCTTGAAGGCATTCTCCACGAGTTGATGGAACAGCATGGGGGGAACAGGCACGCTCTCCGCGGAGGGATCGACGGCGAGCGACGCGCTCAGACGGTTTTCATAGCGGAGTAGTTGAAGATCGATGTAGGAGCGGATTGTCGAGATTTCCTCCCTCAGAGGAATCTCGTCCCGACGGGTCATGAGCAGGGAGGAGCGGAGAAGTTGGGAGAGGCTGACGACGGCCTCCCGTGCCTTTGCCTCATCCTGCCCGATCAGGAATTTGATGACATTGAGGCTGTTGAAGAGGAAGTGGGAGTTCAGGCTTGCCCGGATGGCACGGTTTTCCGACTCGCTCCTCACTGCGGCAAGGCGGTTTTTCAGTGCGCTTTGGGCTGCTTCGGCACGCTCGGACTCGGTGGCCATGATGAGCAGGCATGTGATGCTGAAAACGATGATGAAGACGGTCAACTCTCCGTAGGTTGCCATCGAATCATAGCGGATGAGCGGACCGTGACCGAGCGAGGTGAAGACCGTGACCATCGTCGTGACGAGGGCGACAGCCACCGTGACATCATGGCGTACGGAAAGGGCCAGCCAGACAAGGATCGGGAAGGAGAGGTAGGCGACGGGATAGAGACCCGAATGCGACGTGGTCTTGTTCGCAAATCCAAAAAGGACGATCCCCGTGATGAGCAGGAACCACCCGAGGGAACTGATGAGAGAGGGGGTATCTCCACGACGTCTGCGCTCGGCCAGATGGAGAATCATCGGGGAGAAGACGATGATACCCAGCACATTCCCGGTCCAGAAAAGCACGAGGGAGAGAGGGAGTTTTGCTAAAGTCACCGCCCCGATCGCCATCAGTCCAAGCATGCAGATGATCGCATTGATCAGGGGTCCAAGCACCGATCCCGCCAGGATCAGGATCATGACGTCGCGGACACGATCCATGCGGATGGAGAAATCGAAAACCTTCGTCATCAGGTACCAACCGGTGAGGGACTCCAGGGTGTTGCCCAGGGAGCCCGCGACCGAGAAGATGGGACTTTCACCGATGCTCTGGGTGGCGGCGATGGTCCCGAAGGTGATGGCGGGAAAGAGTCGCCATCCTCGCATCAAAAGGAGTGCCAGGGCGAGCCCACTGGAGGGCCAGAGGGGGGAGGCAACGGTTGATCCGATCCTGTTGAACTCACCTCCGATCATGCACAGGGCATAGATCCCGATCGCGCCAAGGAGGCATTCCCGTGCATTACGCCAACTTAGGAAGGGGATCATGGCAGTATGACTCAAGCCTTTGATGTCACTTTTGTCTGCCGATCGTCCCCGATCAGGCATCCCTCTGCCTGCTGGCTTCGGGACTGTTCGGCCCGAAGGCCTCTCATGACATCGCCCTTGGCGAGGCAAGCAAAGTCGGGTTCCCACGCGCCTTTTCTCTCTGGCAATCCGAAGCCGCGACCCCGATGGTGGCGCGCTTCGCAGGTCATGAGAGACTACTTTGCCGAGAGGTACGGGATCGCTGCGACGCGGGCCTTTACATCCTCGAGTCCGTCGACAAGATCGGCGATGGAGTCCCAACGTCCGTTCATGAGCGGTTCGCGGGCATGTCCGGGAATCGAGAATTCGGCACTGAAATCGACATCATCCACGGTCACCTTGTTCTCGGTGAGATCGAGGGTGATCTGAGCGGTCGGTGTTTTCTCAATGAGGGCAGCAAGGTCCTCGATGTCCTGTTTGGACATCTTGACGCAGGGGATGCCGAGTGTGGTGGAGTTGCCGAAAAAGATCTCGGCGAAGCTCTCGGCGATGATCGCCCTGAAGCCGTAGCGGTAGAGGGCTTGCGGGGCGTGCTCGCGGGAGCTGCCACAGCCGAAGTTGGAACCCGAGATAAGGATGGTCGCCCCGTTGAAGCGTGCGTCATCGAGGGGATGGAGTCGGCCTGCCGCCTTTTCGGCGGCCTTCGCGTCGGCGAAGGCAAACTCTCCGAGGCCGTCGAAGGTGACGCACTTCATGAAGCGCGCGGGAATGATCCGGTCGGTGTCGATATCGTCGCCGGGGACATAAACGCCGCGTCCGGTGACCTGGGTGATTTTTTCTAGGGACATGGAGAGGGAAGGATGAAGGATGAAAGATGAGGGATGAAATGGTTCTCGAGAAGCAGGCAGCTATCGGATTTTGGTATCTTTGTAGGATCTTGAGGAATTTACTGGGTCGGGAACGGGTGGTGTTTTGCTCAAAGTCGAAGGGTTGAGAAATCGGTTATTTTCATACTTCATACCTCATCATTCATCCTTTTCCTTCAGTTGATCCCGAAGACCTTGCGGGCGTCGCTGACTTCGCCGGTGAGGGCGGCGGCGGCGACCATGAGGGGGCTCATAAGCATGGTTCGGCCGGTCGGGCTTCCCTGGCGGCCCTTGAAGTTGCGGTTGCTGGAGCTTGCGCAGAGTTGGTCGCCGACGAGCTTGTCGGGATTCATTCCCAGGCACATGGAGCAGCCAGCGCCGCGCCACTCGAAGCCCGCCTCGCGGAAGATCTCGGCGATACCCATCTTCTCCGCCACGGCGGCAACGCCTTGGGAGCCGGGAACAACGATCGCCTTCACGCCGGAGGCTACCTTGCGGCCCTTGATGTGCTTGGCGACTTCCTGAAGGTCGGAGAGGCGTCCGTTGGTGCAGCTTCCGAGGAAGGCCACATCAATCCTGATGCCGGCCGCGGGGGTGCCGGCGGGGAGCTTCATGTGCTCGATCGCCTCGGCGGCGGTGGCTCGGTCCTTCTCGGGGAGGTCGGCGGGATTCGGGATCGCCTCGTCGATAAAGATCGCCTGACCGGGAGTGATGCCCCAGGTGACGGTCGGGAGGATCTCCTCGGCCTTGAAGTTCACGATGTCGTCGTAGACCGCGTCCTTGTCTGAGGCGACTGCCTTCCAGCGCGCGACGGCGGCATCCCACTCGGCTCCCTTGGGTGAGTAGGGGCGTCCGCGGAGATACTCGAAGGTGGTCTCGTCGGGATTCACGTAGCCGACGCGGGCGCCGCCCTCGATCGACATGTTGCAGACGGTCATGCGCTCTTCCTGGGTGAAGGCGTCGAAGGTGGATCCGCCGTATTCGTAGGCATAGCCGATGCCGCCGTTCACGCCGAGGTGGCGGATGATGTGGAGGATGACATCCTTGGCGTAGACTCCGGGGGCGAGCTTGCCGTCGACGTTGATGCGGCGCACCTTGGGCTTGCCGATCGCCATGGTCTGGGTGGCCAGGACGTCGCGCACCTGGCTCGTGCCGATGCCGAAGGCGATCGCGCCGAAGGCGCCGTGGGTCGAGGTGTGGGAATCGCCGCAGGCGATCGTGGTGCCAGGCTGGGTGATGCCCTGCTCGGGACCGACGATGTGGACGATGCCCTGGTTGCCGGTCGGAAGATCGAAGAAGGTGACGCCGGTCTCGGCGCAGTTCTTGCGGAGCTCCTTCACCATCGCGTCGGCTAGAGGGTCGGAGAAGGGCTCGGCGCGCTGGTCGGTCGGGACGATGTGGTCGACCGTGGCGAAGGTGCGGTTGGGATAAAGGACCTTGAGGCCGAGGTCGCGGACCATGCCGAAAGCCTGCGGGCTCGTCACCTCGTGGATGAGGTGGGTGCCGATGAGAAGTTGAGTCCTGCCGTCGGGGAGCGTGCGAACGGTGTGTTCGTCCCAGACCTTGTCGAGAAGCGTTTTGCCCATAGTCGTTCCAATTTAGCGGAACCGATTCCGGAGGCAATCCTCTCTTTGATTGATTAGGCGACCCCGCCTCCATAACCTCCACCGAATCATGTCCAAGCCAACCATCCTCTACACCAAGACCGACGAGGCCCCTGCCCTGGCCACTTATTCCTTCCTGCCGATCGTGAAGGCCTTCACCAGGCACGCCGGGATCAACGTCGAGATCCGCGACATCTCGCTGGCCGGTCGCATCATCGCCGCCTTCCCCGATTTCCTCACCGAGGATCAGAGGATCGGCGACGCGCTTTCCGAGCTCGGCGCCCTGACCCTCAAGCCCGAGGCGAACATCATCAAGCTCCCGAACATCAGCGCCTCCATCCCCCAGCTGAAGGCGGCGATCGCCGAACTCCAGTCGAAGGGGTACAGGCTCCCCGATTATCCCGACAATCCGCAGACTGACTCCGACAAAGAGATCCGGGCCCGCTATGACAAGATCAAGGGAAGCGCGGTCAACCCGGTGCTCCGCGAAGGGAACTCGGATCGCCGCGCCCCCAAGGCCGTGAAGGAGTACGCCCGCAAGCATCCTCACTCCATGGGAGCCTGGACCGCCGCTTCGAAGACCAGCGTCGGCACGATGGGGAAGGATGACTTCTTCTCCAATGAGAAGTCGGTGACCCTTTCCGAGGCGACCGAGGTGAAGATCGAGTTCGTCGGTGCCTCCGGCTCCGTCAAGGTCCTCAAGGAAAAGACCCCTCTCAAGGCCGGCGAGATCCTCGACGCCACCGTGATGCGCAGGAAGGCGCTTGTCGCGTTCCTCGAAGGGCAGATCGCGAAGGCCAAGGCCGACGGCGTCCTCTTCTCGCTCCACATGAAGGCGACCATGATGAAGGTCTCCGACCCGATCATCTTCGGCCATGCCGTGAAGGTCTTCTTCAAGGACCTGATCGCCAAGCACGCCGAAGTCATCAAGGAACTGGGCGTCGATTTCAACAACGGCTTCGGCGACCTCGTTGCCAAGATTCAGACCCTTCCCGCCGACAGGAAAGCCGCGATCGAGGCCGATATCCAGGCCGCCCTCGCCGCGGGTCCCGCCATCGCCATGGTCAACTCCGACAAGGGCATCACCAATCTCCATGTTCCGAGTGACGTGATCGTCGACGCCTCCATGCCGGCGATGATCCGTGCAGGTGGCCAGATGTGGGATGCAGCCGGAAAGACCGCGGATACCCTGGCCGTCATTCCCGACAGCTCCTACGCCGGCGTCTACCAGGCGGTGATCGATTTCTGCAAAAAGAACGGCGCCTTTGATCCGAAGACAATGGGCTCCGTTCCCAATGTCGGCCTCATGGCCCAGGCCGCTGAGGAATACGGCTCCCACAACAAGACCTTTGAGATCCCTGCCACCGGCACGGTCCGCGTCACGGACGCCTCCGGGAAGGTTCTCCTCGAGCATTCCGTCGAGGAAGGGGATATCTGGCGTGCCTGCCAGACCAAGGATGCCCCGATCCGCGACTGGGTGAAGCTCGCCGTGAACCGTGCCCGTGCCACCGGCGATGCCGCCGTCTTCTGGCTCGACGAGAAGCGGGCCCATGACGCCCAGTTGATCGCCAAGGTGAACGCCTATCTCGCCGACCACGACACCAAGGGGCTCGACATCCGCATCCTCCCTCCTGCCGAGGCCTGCACATTCAGCCTTGAGCGCATCGTCCAGGGGAAGGACACGATCTCCGTCACTGGAAACGTCCTGCGCGATTACCTCACCGACCTCTTCCCGATCCTCGAGGTCGGCACCAGCGCCAAGATGCTCTCGATCGTCCCGCTCATGAACGGCGGTGGCCTCTTCGAGACCGGTGCGGGTGGTTCCGCGCCGAAGCACGTCCAGCAGTTCCTCGAGGAGAATTACCTCCGCTGGGATTCCCTCGGCGAGTTCTTCGCGCTGGCCCCTTCCTTCGAGCATGTCGCCGAGACCTTCGGCAATGCGAAGGCCAAGGTGCTGGCCGAGACCCTCGACGCCGCCACCGGCAAGTTCCTCGAGAACGACAAGTCCCCGGGCCGCAAGCTCGGCTCCATCGACAACCGCGGCAGTCATTTCTATCTGGCGATGTACTGGGCCCAGGCACTGGCCGCCCAGACGCAGGATGCGGAACTGAAGGCCCTCTTCACGCCGATCGCCGCCGAACTCACCGCGAACGAGCAGAAGATCGTCGCGGAACTTGCCGCCGTCCAGGGCAAGCCGACCGATGTCGGCGGCTACTACCTGCCCGATGATGCGAAGGCTGATGCCGTGCTTCGTCCCAGCGCCACCTTCAACGCGATCCTGGCAAAACTTTGAGATTGGTCTTTTGACGGATAGCTTTGTTGCTGCTCGGTCGCTGTAGGTTTACTACTGCTTCCCTCGCGCGATTAGCTCTCCATTCAAAATCCCGGCGCTATCTACAATCATTCCACCCCTTGGGGTGGATGAGAACCGTTAAGATGATCTGATTCTGCCAGACCTTCAGTCGAGCAGGATTATTCTTAGAGACTAGTTTTAGGAAGGGTGGCAGAGCTTGGTTTAAGGCACTCGACCCGAAATCGAACGTGGGGTAATTCCCACCGAGGGTTCGACTGCCATACCGCGATCAGTGGCAAAAGATCATGGCGAAGCCTTACTGCAGAGCCTCGCGAAGCGAGGATCATCCCACCCCGAGGGGTGGATGAGAACCAGGGAGATGATCTGATTCTGCTAGACCTCCAGCCGTGCGGGATTATTCTTACAGACTAGTTTTAGGAAGGGTGGCTGAGCTCGGTTTAAGGCACTCGACTCGAAATCGAACGTGGGGTAATTCCCACCGTGGGTTCGAATCCCACCCCTTCCGCCACTTCCCATGTGTGCCACCTTTGAAATCCAGGGCCGGGTCTTCCGGCCAGGCAGAGAGGTCTTAGCCCGCGCAAAGGACGGGGTGGTTCGCCCGGTCTGGGCCGGATTTGCCAGAAGCGAGATTCTGGGATGGTGGGAACGCCGTGGAGGGGAGTTGCTTGATATTCCGGCAGAGCGATTCGCCGAACGAAGCGACCAGACAAGGAGGTTGCTCTGGGATGATGTGCCCGGGGGTCTTGTGCTCAGAGGGGTGATGGAACGAGGTGAGGGATCTTCTCTGGTTAGGATCGTGACCAGGCCTGCCACAGAGGCTGAAGTGATGCGATTCCAGCACCCCCGGATGCCACTGCTCGAGAGACCGCTTTATGAACCTTTGAATTCAGGCGACTTCGGCGACCTCGGTGATTCTGGGGATCAAGGGCAGGGATTGCTTCTTTAAGGATCTAGGAGTTAGGAGTTGAAGAGTTGAACTCTGGAGAAAGAAAAAGGAATGACGAGTTTCATTCCCTCACGCTAGCTTCGCTTCCATGAAGCACTCCCGCCCCGCCCTTCTCCTCGTACTCGTCGGCACGATCCTGACCGGTTCCTCATGCTCCAGAAAGCAGGAGCCCGGAATTCCGGTGGGTCAGTTCGCCTCACTCACCGGAGGGCAGGCTTCCTTCGGCCAGAGTACCGACAAAGGGGTGCAGCTCGCCCTGGCGGAGATCAATGCCGCCGGCGGTGTCCTCGGTCAGCCCCTCCGCATCATCACCAAGGACAACCAATCCAAGCCTGGCGAGACCTCCACCGCGGTCCGGGAGCTGATCACCCGGAACAAGGTGGTCGCCCTGATCGGCGAGGTCGCATCAGGACGCTCACTGGAGGCCGCCCCCATCGCCCAGCGCAGCGGGATCCCGATGATCTCCCCCGCCTCGACCAATGAGAAGGTGACCGAGACGGGCGATCATATCTTCCGTGTCTGCTTCATCGATCCGTTCCAGGGAACCGTCTGCGCCAAGTTCTCGCGCAAGCTGGGATTCAAGAAGGCGGCCATCATCACCGATGTCTCCAAGGACTACAGCCTCGGCCTTGCCAAGAGCTTCAAGCAGGAGTTTACCGCAAAGGGCGGCGTCATTACCGGCGAGCAGAGCTACAGCGGGGGTGACAAGGATTTCAGCGCGCAGTTGACCGCCATCAAGGCCGACAATCCTCAGGTGATCTTCCTCCCCGCCTACTACACCGAGGCGCCGCTGATCATCCGTCAGGCCCGCCAACTCGGGATCACGGTTCCCTTCATCGGGGGTGACGGCTGGGATTCCCCGGAACTTGTCGGCGTCGGAGGTTCCGCCGTGGAGGGATGCTACTTCTCGAACCATTTCTCGGACCAGAGCAAGGATCCCCGCGTCGTGGCCTTCGTCGATGCCTACCGCAGGAAGTACAACGGGGAGCCGGACGCCATGGTGGCGCTCGGCTACGACTCCGTCTACCTGCTCGCCGACGCCATGAAGCGTGCCGGCACGACCGATCCCGTCAAGGTGAACGCAGCCATTGCGGCCACGAAGGATTTCCCCGGAGTTACCGGCAAGATCACGCTCGATGCCCATCGCAATCCGACCAAGCCGGCCGTCATGCTCCAGGTCAAGAACGGCAAGTTCGCCTACGTCGAGACGATTGCTCCTTAGCGGAGGTTAACTGCCGAGCCTGCGGACCTCGAGGGAATCGATCGTGAGGTTGAGTGATTTTTCGGCGATCCGCAGGAATCCCTCCGAGGAGTCTGTGAGCAGGATGTCGAGCCGGGGATCCGGAGGCGTCGGAGGAAGCGTGACCAGCAGGTCCTTGACCGCGCGCGCGCAGTTCTCCGCGGAGTCGACAAGGGTCACTCCGTCGCCGCAGATGCGGGCGATCGTTTTCTTGAGAAGGGGGTAGTGGGTGCAGCCTAGCACGAGGGTATCGATTCCCTCGTCCAGCATCGGCGCCAGATAGCGCCGCAGAAGTGTAGCGGTGACCTCGTCCTCGAAGAGTCCCTCCTCGATCAAGGGAACGAGCAGGGGGCATGCGACAGCGCTCACCTTGAGATCAGGGTTGATCCTGCGGATCGCCTTGCCGTAGGCGTCGCTGCCGATCGTCGCGCGGGTCCCGATGACACCGATCCTGCCCGAGCGCGTCGCCTTGACGGCTGCGGCGGCACCGGGTTCGAGCACTCCGATCATCGGCACGGCGAAATCAGGAGCGAGTGAGGGGAGGGCGAGTGCCGATGCGGTGTTGCAGGCGACGACGATGAGCTTGGCCCGCTCGCTGACGAGCAGGTCGGAGATTTCACGGGCATACCGGGTTACGGTTTCCGGGCTCTTGCCTCCGTAGGGGACGCGCGCCGTGTCACCCACGTAGAGGATCCGCTCGGAGGGGAGGACCCTCCGGAGTTCGGCGACCACGGTCAGTCCTCCGATTCCGGAATCAAAAACCCCGATGGGACGGGAGAGGTCTGAAGAAATTGATGAGGACATTGGATAGGCGCAAATTATGAAAGATGAAGGAAGAGGGATGAAGTGGAAAGCTGGGAGAAGTTAAAAAGTTAGGCTCCCGGCTCTTCGAAGTTGGTTGATGAAAAGATGCCGTTTCACGCAACGGGCGCAAAAGTCGCAAAGGTAGGATCAAATAGTAGCGCCCGATGAAACAAAAAAGAGAAACATCTCTGTTTTTATGCAAAGTTCTTGAAAAGCGATCCTTGAAAAACTCAGCGTCGAGCAAGTCCTCTTTGCGATCGTTGCGTCCTTTGCGTGAAACACCTTCAGTTTTTTCTCTGAAACGTTTCCCTGCTCCAATTAGCCAAGAAGCTGAAAATCAAGATGGCTTCGCTGGCATCCTTTCATCACTCATCGTTCATCCTTTCCCTGCGGCACCTGGTGGTCGTGCCCCTGGTGGCCTTCCCACCGGCCGAGTGATTCCTCGTGGAAGTGACGCCCCCTGAAAAGGCGCGTGACCACGCCATAACGTGGGGAGAAGAGGTATGCTGCCCCCATGAAGAGGGCCATGAGCAGGACGATGCAGGGGCCGGAGGGGATGTTGGCGAAGAAGGAGAGCAGCAGTCCTCCGGTCGCACTCAGCAGGCCGAGAAAAGCACCGCCCCAGAGCATCCGTGAGAAGGAGTCGGTCAGGAGATAGGCGGTCGCGGCAGGAAGGATGAGCAGTCCCAGAGAGAGCAGGACCCCGACCGCCTGAAGCGAGGCGACGAGTCCAAGGACCGTGAGGGCCAGGAGCCCTGTCTCGATCCATCCGGTACGGATGCCCGAGGCGCGAGCCACGGTGGCGTCGAAGAGGGTAAGCAGCAAGGGACGCTGGAAGAGGACCAGTGTCGTGAGTGTCACAAATGCGGCCGCGTAGGAGATCCAGAGGTCGCCGTTCCCGACGCCCAAGATATTCCCGAAGAGGAAGTGGCTCAGGTCAACCTTCACCTTGGCAAAGCGGATGAGGACGATGCCGAGTGCGAAGGCGATGATGTAGAGCGAGGCGACCGCGGTCTCGTCCTTGAGCCGCGAGTTCCGGGCCATGAGCTGGCCGCCGATGGCGACTAGCAGCGCCGCCATGAGTCCGCCCAGCAGCAGTCCGAGTGGCGAGAGTCCGACCAGCATGGCGGCCACTGCAAGGCCGGGCAGGAGCGAGTGGGAGAGAGCGTCGGCGAGCAGTGCCTGACGCCTCAGGATGATGAAGGTGCCCAGGAAGCCGTTGGTGAATCCGATCAGCGCGCACGAGAGGAGCGCCCGCTGCATGAAGGCATAGCCGAAGGGTTCCGTCAGCGGCGCGAGGAGGTCGGGGAGAGTGCTCATGCGTGGTCGTGATGGTGATGCCCCCCGGAGTAGACCGCGGTGCCGTAGGCGCATTCCAGGTGCTGCGGGGAAAGGACCTCGGCTGTCGGTCCGCAGGCGATCATCTCGCCGTTGAGAAGGACGGCCATGTCGAAGAGTTCCGCGGCCTCGGAGAGCGCATGATGGGAGACGAGCAGAAGCTTGCCCTGCTCCCCGAGGGTGCGGAGTGCCTTGGCCAGGGCCCCGGCGTTCCCCTTGTCGAGTCCGGCGAAGGGTTCGTCGAGCAGGTAGAGGTCCGCCTCCTGGGCCCAGGCTCTTGCAAGGAAGGCCCGCTGCTGCTGCCCGCCGGAGAGTTCCTTGATCTGACGACCCGCCAGCGGTGCCAGGTCGAAGAGTTCCAGTGCGTTTTGGACGGCTTCGTTGTCCGCCTTGGAAAAGGAGCCCAGCAGGCCGACATGATGGTAGCGTCCCATCTCTACGAGTCCCCGGACGGTGACGGGGAAATCCCAGTCGACCGACTCCCGTTGGGGAAGGTAGGCGATCCTTGGCGCCGCCTTCGCAATCTTCTGGTTGGCGATGGTGATGGTTCCCGTTTCGGGGACGACCAGGCCGGCGACCGCCTTGAGAAGCGTCGATTTGCCGGCACCGTTGGGTCCGAAGAGGCCGACGCGGTGGCCCCGGGAGAGGCTCAGGGAGAGGTGATGGATCGCCGGTACCCGGTGGTAACTCACCGTCAGGTCCTCGATATTCAGAAGTGGCGATGGATCCCGGGGAGTCATGGAACGGGTGATTCGGGAATCGTCAGGACATCCTTGAGGGAGCCATTCGCCCAGTAGCTTGCAGTGATCGGTGCCGTCATGCCCTCGGGTTGGAATTCGACCCGCACGGCATGGAGATTCCGGTCGCTCCACTCGGCGGTGATGAGCAGATCGGTGCCGGGAGGCACCTCCACGTCGGTGCCGTATTCACCCGGAGAGAGGAGGTTCTTCTCCGTCATGATAGTCTTTCCCCCGAGTGAGACTGCGCATCGGATGGGAGAGGGGGCTGCTCGGAGCAGAAGCCGGCCGCGGAGAACTCCTTTCGAGCCCTCATCCCTGACCACGGACTTCGGAGCCGATGAGGCGCTCTCCGAGGAGCTTTCCACGGTGGTGAGGGTAAGCCGGCAGACAGGTATCAACACCGCCGCAAGCAACAGCAGGATCAGGCAGAGCCGGAGTAGTGGGTTCCCCTTCATGAACGGATGGTGATGCTACCCCTTGCCGGGGGAAAAGGGAAAGACGCCTTATCGGTCTATCCAACGGTCAATGCCATCCGACATCGGATGTTTCAAGCGGCAATATGCATTAGGGACATGGTTTCGAGAGCGGGGAAGGGGTTAAAAAAGTTAGAAAGTTGAAGCGTTAGAAAGTGGATCAAAACAGACCTGATCTGAGAATCGTGATGGCGAATTCAGAGAAATCGTCGCAGCAGCACGGGCCGAAGAGTCGACTCAAGGTTTCCAATTCAGTCCCTTGTAACCCTTTTAACTCTTCAACGTTTTTAACTCCTGAGGACCCACCATCAGGGTGAACCATCCACACCTATTTATGCCGTTCTATTGCATAATCCGGGTTCAAGCGGCAGGAATGAAGGAGTATGCCGCCACGGCGATCAATCCGCATCCCGCAGCACGGATGGCGGTTCCGAAACGGGTGCCGCCAAGCATTGTTGCAAAGAGGATTCCGAAGGCCTGGAGAGTGACAGTTGCGGCCACCATCCCCATCAGGAAGAGACCGGGAGCAACACCCCGCGGCATTTCGGACCCGTGCGCGAAACCATGGCAGGCCCCGGAAAGCACAACCACGGCGAGGGCAACTGAAAAGCGCGGTTTCCAAGCCATGCCGATTGCTGCTCCTAGCAGAAGCATCGAGGCGCCGATTCCATGCTCGATCATCGGCCGGGGCATGGAGCCGATACCGGCAAATGCCCCGAGGATCATCGGAAGGATAAAGGCGCAGGGGAGCATCCAGAGGGCGCGGCCCCCGAGTTGAACCGCCCAGAGACCAACGGCGACCATGACGAGAAGATGGTCGGTACCGGTGAAGGGATGAAGGAAACCGGACGCTGTCGCGGCGTTCGAACCCCCTGCGTGGAATGCCGCCGGATGAGCCATGGCCGGGAGTGCAGATCCAAGGAGCAACAGAATTGGGAAGAGGCGCTTCATGTCGAGCATGCTAGAATGGCCCGGAGCCCTCCGCATAGTTCAAAACGGGGACGTTTGCAGGGAGGGCGGGCCTGTGGCATCTTTTTGTTCATGGCGTCACCAGTTTTCCATTTGCCTCATCCGGCAGCACTCGGCGCTGGCGCCCCGCTCCTGCTTGCTCTCTAATTGTCCCCCCCGGCTCAGCGCGTCCCTTGGGATCCGTGCACGGCCCACACCTTATGAACAACGACCGAGTCCTCATCTTTGACACGACGCTCCGCGACGGCGAGCAGTGCCCCGGCGCCTCCATGAACCTGCGCGAGAAGCTGGAGATCGCCCGCCAGCTTGCACGCCTTCAGGTCGACATCATCGAGGCCGGATTCCCCGTCATCAGCGACGGTGACTTCGAGGCCGTGCAGACGATTGCCCGCGAGATCTCTGGCCCTGTCATCGCCGGCTTGGCCCGCTGTGTTCCCAAGGACATCGAGGCGGCCGGCCGCGCCCTGCTGCCTGCCAGCGACCGCGCCCGTATTCATGTCTTCCTTGCCACCTCCAAGATCCACCGCGAGCACAAGCTCAAGAAGGCCAATGAAGAGATTCTTCGACTGGCCGCCGAAGGGGTTCGCCAGGCCAAGTCCTTCACCGCCGATGTCGAGTTCTCACCCGAGGATGCCTCACGCACCGAGCCGGAGTTCCTGGCGGAGGTCGTGCAGGCCGCGATCGAGGCGGGTGCGACCACGGTGAATATCCCCGACACCGTCGGCTACGCGATGCCGCAGCAATACGCCGACCTGATCACCTACCTTCGCAGGCATGTCCGCGACATCAACAAGGCGGTCATCAGCGTCCATTGCCACGACGATCTCGGGATGGCCGTCGCCAACTCCCTGGCCGCCGTTCAGGCCGGAGCCCGGCAGGTAGAGGGGACTTTCAACGGCATCGGGGAGCGCGCCGGCAACGCCGCCCTCGAGGAGGTGGTCATGGCGATCAAGACCCGCCCCGATGTCTTTGCCGGACTCTCCACCGGGATCGCCACCAAGGAGATCCTCAAGACATCCCGACTGATCAGCCGCCTGAGCGGTCTGCAGGTGGCCCGGAGCAAGGCGATCATCGGCGAGAACGCCTTCGCGCACGGATCCGGCATCCATCAGGACGGCATCCTCAAGATGCGCGAAACCTACGAGATCATGGATCCCCGCGACGTCGGCTGGGGCGGCACCGACCTTCCGCTGACCAAGCACAGCGGACGTCACGCCATGGTGGCCCGCCTGGAGCAGTTGGGCCTCAGCCTGACCGAGGCTGAGATCGCGCCGATCTTCACCCGCTTCAAGGAGCTGGGTGACAAGAAGAAGTTTGTTTACGACGACGATCTGGTCGCCCTGGCCGGCGATGCGGTCGCCGGTGAGACCGGAGCCTATGCCCTGGAGTCCCTGCAGGTGGTCTGCGGCGGAAGCGCCGTGCCCACCGCCACCGTCAAGCTGCGTCATCAGGGCGGCATCCTTGAGACGGAAAGCCCCGGTAACGGGGCCGTCGATGCGGCGATGAAGGCCATCGACAAACTGGTCGGCAAGAACGGACATCTCGCCGTCTACTTGGTCGAGGCCGTCACCGAGGGACAGGATGCGCTCGGCGAGGTGACCCTGAAGGTCGACTTCGGCGACGGCCGCCTGATCACCGGCAAGGGAGCCTCGACGGATGTGATCGAGGCCTCCGCACGCGCCTACGTCAACGCCATCAACCGATCCCTCCTGATGCAACAGACCACACCTGGCATTGAAATTCCGGTCGTGTGACCGGGTAGGCAATTTTTTCGAACATTCCAAGAGTTCAGCGGTCTAAACAAGGTCACCCGACCCGATCCACCAACTCCAAACTCCCAATTCCCAACTACCAATCATCATGAATAAAACGCTCCTCATC
>JBAPTI010000041.1:0-1946 GCA_049282095.1 Chthoniobacterales bacterium | reverse complement strand
CTTCGGTGCTCCGCTGGCGCGGATCATTTCCCTTGTTCGCCGCTCAAAAAAACTGTCTGCAAAGACTGCGGCCAAGTGCATACGAGTTGGTACGACCGCACCACACGCCGGGCACGCGATCTGTCCTGCGCCGACACGCGGATTTACCTGGAGTTCGAGGTTCGGCGGCTGCGCTGTCCGTGCAACGGAAAAGTGAGACGCGAACATCTCGACTTCCTCGCCGACAACCCGCTCTACACCAAGCGATTTGCCTGGTTCGTCGGCCGGCGTTGCCGGTCGAGCACGATCAAGGATGTGGCCAAGGAGCTGAACCTGCACTGGGGCGCCGTCAAGGAACTCGACAAGGAATACATGCGGATTCAGTTGGCGCGGGCCGGCACGCCGGGACCGAAGGCCATCGGTATCGACGAAATCTCGATCCGGAAAGGGCACACCTATCGCATTGTCGTCAGCGATCTGATTCGCGGACGACCGATCTGGTTCGGCGGCGAGGACCGTTCGGAACCCAGCATGAATGAGTTCTACGACTGGCTGGGGCCGCAGAAGGCCAAGGGCATCCGCCTGGCCGTGATGGACATGTGGAAGCCCTTTCGCACGGCTACCCATGCTCGCGCGCCGCAGGCTGCCATCCTGTTCGACAAATTCCATGTGATGCGACATCTGAACGACGCCTTGGACAAGGTACGCAAAGCGGAATACGCCCGGTTGTCGGGCAAGGACCGGCGTTACATCAAGGGCCAGAAATACGTGTTGCTCAGCCACAAGGAAAACCTGACGGCGGATGGCCGAGCGTCGCTGAAGACACTGCTGGCGGCGAACAAGCGGCTGAATACCGCTTATCTGCTGAAGGAATCCTTCGGCCAACTCTGGAACTACAAGAGCGAAGCCTGGGCGCGACGCTTCTTCGAGAACTGGAAAGCCAGCCTCAAGTGGCAGCGGTTGAAGCCCTACGAGAAATTTGCCGAGATGATCGAGCGCCATTGGGATGGTATCGCTGCCTACTGCAATCCGGAGAACAAGGTATCGCTCGGCTTCGTCGAGGGACTCAACAACAAGATTCGCGTCCTCCAGCGACGCGCGTATGGCCTGCGCGACGAGGAGTATCTGCGCCTCAAGGTACTCACCTCCATGCTTCCTGCAATCTGATCATCATGCGAATTTACCCACACTATTCCGAGAAGACCCATTATTCCTGCAGGCTACTGGCTAGCGAATTCCCTCACCAGCAAGCGCTTCCGGCGAAAAGTAGTTTTTCTCGATCGACTTGATCGGGACGTAGTTACCACCGGGGAACGCGACGCCGGCAGTGGATGCGACGATCCCGGTTTGCAGGTCGTAGTTCATGTAGGTATCGGCGTTCTGGCCGTACGGCAGGAAGTAGAACGGGAACGATAGCGGTACCGTAATGTGGTACATCTTGCCTGCGGCATCCCATGCGTCGCCCAAGCCGGCTGACCAGCTGTCTTCATCAAAGTACATCACACGCTTTGGCAGCAGGTGGCGGAATCCTGCTTTCAGCGTCGCTTCCACGACCCAAGTGCGATGCAGTTCCCAGCGAACGCAATCCGGATTGCCAAAGTTCTTGGTATGGGATACCTCATCCGGACAAACCTTGTAATCCGTCCATTTGAAGTCGTTGTAAGGAATGTAGATTTCCTTTTTTCCCAGCATCTTCATATCGTACCGATCCTGGGCGCCAAGGAAGATGCGAGCCTCATCGAGGGTGGCTACGCCGCCAGCGACAGGGCTGGGGGTGTCGTAGGCGAGGTCGGGCGCGAGTTTGACGCGCCGCTGCCCCGGAATGTATTGCCAGGCCCGACGGCCGGGATCAAGCGGGTCAAGGGCATCGAGGATGATGGTTTTTTCACCCACTTTGCGCGTCGGTGCGCTGGTATCGAATCGTACCCGCCAGTAGTAAGAATTGGGAGAAAGCATTCCCTTATTGC
>JBAPTI010000040.1:0-10980 GCA_049282095.1 Chthoniobacterales bacterium | reverse complement strand
ACGTTGTAACGTTTTAACAGTTGACGCCACTTGCCTCCCGGCAAGCGGTGGCGCCCTTACGGGTCACGACTGCGCGTGATCTTCCGCGCATGTTCCAGCATGCTTGGTTCAACGGTTTTAACCATCCGACGACTCACCATCCGGGTGAACCATCCAGACCTGTTGTCTACACCCTATCGCATAATCTTGGTCTATTAAGCCTTTAGCCTTTCCTAAAAAAGGAGTGTCAGGGAACTACGGCAAGAGAGAGCTGGCTGCCGTTGCTGCATTCCTGCCCTGGCGGGGTTCACCTGTCTTTCATCCATAGCCCCTGACTCCTTTAATGTACCCTTTCGTTCCTGCAAAAACAACTCAGGAAAGGAGTTTTTGACGCTTGAGCAAAGGCCTGCTTGAGACTATCAGTAATGACCCTTTTCCCCCGTTCGATTTTCTCCATGCAAAAAATCCTCGTCATTGCCGTGGTTGCTCTGTCTTTGGCAACCGCAGCTCTTGGCTACCTGAACAAATCCAAGCTTTCGGAATCGATTGCGGCTGCTTCCAGATACAAGGATGAGTCGGCCACCAACGCGAAAAAGGCGGATAAAACAGCTTCCGAACTCAAGACGGCGAACGAGAAACTGGCCATCGCTGGAACCGATGCGGAGAAGAATGCGACGGAAGTGACCGAACTCCGCTCAAAGGCAGCCAAGGCAACCAGCGCCCTGACCGATGTTCAGAAACAGGTTGCCGACAAGGAGGCAGTGATCACGCAGCAGAAGTCCGATATGGTTGCCAAGGATGCGCGGATCTCCCAGCTTGAAAGCAAGGCCAATAATACCATCACCCAGCCGACCCAAGGTGCTTCGGATGACCTCAAGAAGCAACTGGATGAAAAGGATATCCTCACTACCAGCCTGCAGACCAAGCTGAAGGACCAGGAGACGCAACTTTCGGCTCTCAAGGAGCGCGAAGCACAGCGCCGCTCCAAGTCCATGAGAAGCGGACTAGAAGGGCGAATCCTTGCGGTCAATACCGCCTGGAATTTCGTCGTTCTAAGCCTTGGGGATCGCAATGGCGTGATTAACAATGCCGAGATGCTCATCAAGCGAGGCTCCCAACTCATCGGCAAGGTCCGCATCACCTCGGTCGAGCCCTCCACCTCCATTGCAGACATCGTGGCCAACAGCGTCCGCTCCGGACTCACCGTCCAACCCGGGGATACCGTGATCTACATGGGCCCGGGTGAGGAAGCGGATCCCAAGCTCCCCTGAATAAGATGAAACATTTCTCCATTGTCACAGCCCTCGCGCTCCTGTCTCTCCTCACCGGCTGCCAGTCAGCACCGGAACCCACCGCTAGCCCGGATCGTGCGGCCGTGAGTTCCATCCCATGGAACCGTCCTGCTTCCTGGGAAGGTACAGGGGCTCTGGGCGGCTTCATGCCGCAGGGTGGACGTTGATCCGCAGCACAACCTTCACTCCACCGTCCGGACACTCTTTGACCGGATGCTGAAAACCTCTTAAACTCGACGGATGCGCATCCTGGCCGTCGATCCCTCCCTTCGTGGAACCGGCTTTGCGGTGCTGGAGGAGATCGGATCCAAGGTGCGGTGCCTGGAGTATTCCGTGGTGAAAAACCGGCCTAACCTCTCTCAAGAGGCCTGCCTGATCGCCATCCATGAAGCACTAGGATCGGCCATTGCCAAGCATCAGCCGACGGCTCTGGCCATCGAGAAGGTCATCTTTGTCCAGAGTTATGCCACCGCCATCGTGCTCGGTGCAGCGCGCGGTGTAGCCGTCCTGGCCGCGGCCCAGGCGGGCCTCTCCATCCACGAATATCCGCCGAAGCGGGTGAAGCAGGCTGTGGTCGGCAAGGGTGCGGCCGCGAAGGAGCAGGTTGCTTTCATGATCAGGGCTCTGCTGGGTCTCACGGAAACGCCTCCGAGCGATGCCGCCGATGCGATCGCCATCGGCCTGACCCATCTGCGGACCATCTCCTCCCCGGTTCTCAAGGTCACCGCAACACGCGCCAAATGAATCCCGTGATCTCCGCCCGATGGCTTGGCCGGATCAGTTACGAGAAGGGGCTTGAACTTCAGGAATCGCTCCTCTCCGCGAAGGTGGCCGGAGATCCCGACAATCACCTTCTGCTTCTTGAGCATGAACCGGTCTACACGATGGGACGCAGCCGCGATGATTCCAGCCTGCGCGAGGAGAGCATCCTCCCCCACCCCGTCCATCGCACCAATCGCGGTGGTCAGGCGACCTACCACGGCCCCGGTCAACTCGTGGGCTATCCCGTGCTCGATCTCTCGCTGTTCGGACGAGATCTTCACGACTACCTGCGCTTCCTCGAGGAGATCCTGATCATCCTCCTCTTGCGACACGGAATCGCGGGAGGTCGCATGGAAGGGAAGACGGGGGTCTGGGTCGGCAAACGAAAGATCGCCTCACTGGGAGTCGGGGTGCGCAAGTGGATCTCCATGCATGGGTTCGCGATCAACATCTGCGGCGATCTCAGCGCCTTCAGCCACATAACCCCGTGCGGTCTTCCCGGGGTCTCCATGACATCGCTGGAAGCGGAGGGGGCAAAGAATGTAAGCGTCGAATCCTGCGCCGAGGAAGTGGCTGAGATCTTTAACGAATTACTCCAGAAAGATTCTCCCGCTGAGGCGCTGAGGCGCTGAAGGAGAATAGAGCAAAGGCTGTAAGAAGTCTCTTCAGGCCTCTCTCATCATCAGATATTCCCAATCAAGCGTGGTGGCCCAAATTCAGAAGCGCCAATCACACTAGGATTGCGCGCCTCTTGGTTCCACCATTGCTTCTCTCCGCCTCCGCGCCTCTGCGGGAAATCCATCTTCCGATTTCTCAGGCCTTCAGCTTGAGGAAGTTGGCCAGCAGCTCCTTGCCGTGGGTCGTCAGGATCGACTCGGGATGGAACTGGACGCCCCAGACAGGAAGTTCCTTGTGACGCAGGCCCATGATCTCGCCTTCGGCGGTTTCAGCCGTGATCTCGAGACAATCGGGGAATGTCTCCCTCTTCACCAGCAGGCTGTGGTAGCGCGTTGCCTCGAAGGGATTCGGAAGTCCGGCAAAGAGATCCTCCCCGTTGTGCAGGATCGGGGAGGTCTTGCCATGCATCAGGCGTTCCGCCCTGACCACCTCACCGCCATAGACATCCCCCATGCACTGATGACCGAGACAGACACCGAGAATCGGGAATGATCCCGCGAAGCGTCGAAGCACCTCGCAGCTGATGCCGGCTTCCTTCGGTGTGCATGGGCCGGGTGAAATGCAGAGACGTTCGGGAGCCATCGCTTCAATCTCCCCGATCGTGATCCCGTCATTACGCCTGACGACGGGATCCGCACCCAATTCCCCGAAATACTGGACGAGGTTGTAGGTGAAGGAGTCGTAGTTATCGATGACAAGGATCATGATGGAAGGGATTCGCGGGATGATGTGGCTGAGGCCAGCTCAACGGCACGGACGACACCCATCGCCTTGTTGACCGTCTCCTCGTACTCCGAGGCCGGATTCGAGTCGGCCACGACCCCCGCCCCGGCCTGGACATGAGCCACCCCGTCCTTGAGAAGAACGGTGCGCAGTGCGATGCAGGAGTCTAGCTGTCCGTTGAAGCCGAGATAACCCACTGCACCCGCATAGGAGGCGCGGGACGTCGGCTCCATGGTGCTGATGATCTGCATCGCGCGAACCTTCGGCGAACCGCTCACCGTGCCAGCCGGGAAGGTGGCCCTGAGCACATCCAGCGGGGAATGATCCCCGGAGAGGCGGCCCGTGACATTGGAGACGATGTGCATGACGTGGCTGTAACGCTCGACCGTCATGAAGTCGGTCAGCGTGACGCTTCCGAATTCGGAAATCCTTCCCACATCGTTTCGCGCGAGATCGACGAGCATCAGGTGCTCGGCGCGTTCCTTGGGATCATCAAGCAGTTCCAGCCTTAGCGCCTCGTCAGCCTCCGGGGTGGATCCACGCTTACGAGTCCCGGCGATCGGACGTATCTGGACATTCCCGTCGGTCACCTTCACATGCACCTCGGGGGAACTTCCGACCAGGGAGATGCCGCCGGGCAACCTCAGGCAGAACATGTAGGGAGAGGGATTGATGAAGCGTAGCGCCCGGTAAAGATGAACGGGATCGTGCGCATACGGCAGGGAGAAGCGCTGGGAGAGAACGATCTGGAAGATGTCCCCCGCCTTGATGAATTCCTTCGAGTCCACGACCGCCTTCTCGAAGGCTTCTCGGGTAAAATTGCTCGTGACGGGAAGACGCTCGGCCAACGCTCCAGCCGGGAACGGATCCATGGAGGAAGGAGAGGCCAGCTTGCCAATCATCCGTCTGATGCGCCCCATGGCCTCCCGACGGGATTCGGCGACCCCGAGTTCTCCGGGGAAGGCGCAAGCCACCACCTTAATGCGACGGTTTTTGTGGTCGAAGAGCACCACGGTGTCAGCGATGAGGAAAACCATGTCGGGAAGGCCCAGATCATCCTTGGGATGGGATCCGACCGTTGGCTCAAAGCGGCGCACGGCATCGTAGCCCAGATACCCCACGGCTCCACCGGTGAAGCCGGGTAATTCGGGATGGATGCGGCACCGATAACGGGCCATAAGCGACTCCAGTTCTCTGAGCGGATCGTCGGCTGTCCAAGACTTGGTGACACCGTTGCGGTCGGTCAGCGTGACCGTCTCGCCATGCGAGGAGATCATCGCCCGCGAACCATAGCCGACAAAGGAGTAGCGCCCGACCAGATCGCTCTGCTCGGCGGACTCGAGAAGGAACGAAGTCTCTTCCGAAGAGAGCTTCGAGAGCAGGGAGAGCGGCGTCTCGCTGTCCGCCACAAGCTCCACCCAAACGGGCACGAGGGGATACTCCGCCGCCTCGCGGGCGAAATCATCTTCCGGGGGAAGGACTCCCCGGAGCTGAAATTCATCCTCTGACTCTCTCTGACTCATCGTGAAAGGTTGCTGTCGGAACGATTCCTCGGCAATGAGGAAATCAGCGTTTGCCTTGTTTGAAGCGTGCAATCTCACGGTCGGTCTCCCGCTGCTCGGCGCGCTTCTTGAGATCCTGACGCTGGTCAGCCGCATGCTTGCCCCTGCCGAGGCCGATCTCGACCTTCACCCGTCCCTTCTTCCAGTACATTCGCAGGACCGGCAGCGCCAGGCCCTTGCGCTGTGTCTGCTCGAGCATTCGGGTGATCTCCACCTTGTTGAGGAGTAGAAGCCTAGGGCGCTTGGGATCGTGGGTCTCATGACTCGCCTTCTCATAGACCTGGATGGTAGCGTCATGAAGCACCACTCCACGCTTCTCCACTTTCGCGTAGCAGCCGAGCAGATCGACACGGCCAGCCCTGAGCGACTTGACCTCGGTACCGAGGAGCGAAATCCCGGCCTCGAACGTCTCAAGGATCTGATAATCCCTGAAGGCCTTCCGATTGGTGACGATGTCAGAGGCCATGCTGCGGCGGGTTTCCGGATACCCGGCACTCCCCGAACCTTCTCTTCAGTGGAATGAAAGTCTAGGCTGCCTGCTCAGTCTCAAGGCTGATGGTAGCCTCGGCAGTGAGCTTTCCAGCGGCGACCTCAGCCAGGGCGATATCCGCAAGACCCATCTGCAGATCCACCTCGATCATGGGACGGCTGCCCGCGGAGAGTTCGCGCAACCGCTTGCTGACGATATTGATGAGCTGCTGCTTGTTGGGAACGACCTTGGCGGCCTCTTCGATGTGGTGGGTTTTCATGGGATCAGGGTCAGGGAGATGCGGGAAATGTGGTCTGGTAATATGCGGTGTGGTGACCGGCTTGACAAGCCCCATGACGTCGCCGCCTTACGTCGGCAGTGATTGCCAAAAGAGACTGCTCCTGTTTCTCTCCCTGTGCAGATTTCATCCTGACAATGGGCCTTTTCACTCCACGATTCCTGAAGGATGCCCGCTTCCTTTCCGAAGCGGCCACCAAAACCCTCCACCACCACCGGGATCTCCTCCGGCAGGATCAGATCGCCACCCTTCAGGAACGGATCGCCTCACTTGATGCCGGCATCGCTGCACGGGACGAGACCGCGATCAACCGACTGACCCGGGATCTCGAAGTCGCTTTCTCCGGCGTGATCCCGGTGAAGGCCCACGCCGCATGGGCCGAGAACATCGAGGCGATCGTTGTCGCCGTGGCTCTTGCCATTGGCTTCCAGGCGTATTTTCTCAAGCCCTTCAAGATCCCCACCGGCTCCATGCAGCCAACCCTCTACGGAATGACAGGGCATCCTTCCAAGGATCCCCTCCCCGGTCCGCTGGCCAGGACGCTGGATTTCACCCGACTGGGTCGCACCCATCTCGACGTCCGGGCATCGTCAAGGGAGCAGGTGCTGGCCGTCAACGAACGCCCCCCATTGCTTAACTTCTTCACCTTCACGGATGTGGTCACGACAGCGGAGCGCCACAGAATCTTCGCTCCGAAGGATGTCCTGATGCGTGATTTCGGCATCCTTCCCGGCAGGGTTTACGAGTCAGGTGAACCCATCGTCCACGGATACATCCAGGCGGGCGACCAGGTCTTTGTCGACCGCATGACCTACCAGTTCCGCAGTCCGGACCTCTCCGATGTCTTCGTCTTCAGGACGACAGGCATCCGCCGGATCGAGATGAACCTAGATCCGGCACTAGGCTCCCAGTTCTACATCAAGCGCCTCGCCGGACTCTCCGGAGAGACGCTCAGGATCGATCCTCCGCGCCTCTTCATCGACGACTCTCCCGCACAGGAAGCTCCCTTCAGGCGTGTCATGAGCTGTAAGGATGGCTACAGGGGATATTCCAACGGCAGTGATTCCGGACCTACCTTCCCGTATCTTGGATCACCGAAGGAGAGCTTCACGGTCCCCCCCCATGCCTACTTCGCACTCGGCGACAACAGCTACAACTCCAGCGACAGTCGTTACTGGGGCATCGTGCCAGAGCGTAATGTGATCGGCCGAGGATTCTTCGTCTACTGGCCCTTCTCGGATCGCTGGGGATTTATCCGATAAGGGAACGGAAGAGGTTAAAAAAGTTAGAAGGTTAAAACGTGAAAGGTCTCCAGCAATTGCTGCTACTGAAGAGTTTTTTCACATTGTAACGTTTTTAACGTTCTAACACTTTAACCTTCAGATCCTATTTTCTCTTCTTTGCAGGTGCTTTCTTGCCGCTCTTGGCAACCTTGGCGGCAACCTTGAGTCGAAGGGCGTTGAGCCGGATGAAGCCGGTGGCATCGCCCTGGTTGTAGGCCTGCGTAGGATCGGCCTCCATCGTCGCGATGTCGGGGCGGTAGAGGCTGACGGGGCTGCGGCGTCCTGCGGCGAGGATGTTTCCCTTGTAGAGACGGACACGCACCGTGCCGGTTACGTTCTTCTGCGACTCCGTGATGAGTGACTGCAGTGCCAGACGCTCGGGAGCAAACCAGAAGCCGTTGTAGACAAGCGTGCTGTATTTCGGAATCAGGCCGTCGCGAAGATGCATCACCTCACGGTCCATGGTGAGGGACTCCATCTGGCGATGGGCGAAGTGAAGGATCGATCCGCCCGGAGTCTCGTAGACACCGCGGCTCTTCATTCCCACGAAGCGGTTCTCCACCATGTCGACCCGACCGACGCCGTGGCGTCCTCCGATCTTGTTCAGGGTCTTCATGACTGCCAGGGGGTCAAGCTTCTTGCCGTTCACGGCGACACAGTTCCCCTCCACGAAATCCAGCGTCACGATCTCTGCCTTGTCAGGGGCCTCCTCGGGACTGGCGGAGAGTTTGAACATGGCGCGGTTCTCCGGAGCGAAGGCATCGAACCACGGATCCTCGAGGATTCCGCTCTCGTAGCTGATGTGAAGGAGATTACGGTCCATCGAGTAGGGCTTCTTGGCACTCGCCTCCACGGGAACCTTGTGCCGTCGGCAATACTCGATCATCTCGGCTCGTCCGGGGAACTCCTCACGGAATCCCTCCTCCCTCCAGGGAGCGATCACCTGGAGATCGGGAGCCAGGGCGGCGGCGGCAAGCTCGAAGCGGACCTGATCATTCCCCTTCCCAGTTGCTCCATGAGCGATGGCGTCGGCCTTCTCGGACAGTGCAATCTCCACCATGCGCTTGGCAATGAGGGGACGCGCAATGCTGGTGCCGAGGAAATACTCACCCTCGTACATGGCTCCCGCCTGCATCATCGGGAAGATGAAATCACGGGCAAACTCGGCCTGAAGATCGTCGACGTGGCACTTGGAGGCGCCGGTCCGGAGGGCCTTGGGCTTGAGCCCCTTGAGTTCCTCCTCCTGACCGATGTCCGCGCAGAAAGCAATCACCTCCGCGGAATAGGCTTCCTTGATCCAGTTGAGGATGACGGAGGTATCCAGACCTCCCGAATAGGCAACGACGATTTTCATGGAGTGGTGGGATACATCAACGACGGCAAGGTTGCACGCCGATTCGCGACTATTTCGGAAAAATCAGGGCACAAAAAAACGGCCGGATTGCTGCGGCCGTTTTTCGGTGAAAACGATCCGATCGTTACTTCTTGGGCTGGATCGGGGTGGAGGTGGGAGATGCACCGGCCTTCGCATTCTGCTGGGCCTGGATCTGGGCTGCCAGATTCTGGACGGCCTGCTGCAGATCGACGAGGGGAACCCAACCGATCAGGTTGCCCTGCTGGCCGGTCGACTTGTCGGCAAAGGAAGCGGCATTGAGGAGACGAGCCTCGCCAGTCTTGGTGTTCCACTGGACCACGGAATCAACCTGCTTGTCGGCGATGGTGATCTTCGCGGAGATGCACTGGAAGGAAGGCTGCTCGGCAGCGGGCTTGTTGCATGCGGCAAGCCCGAGGCTGATAACGGCGAGGAGTGATAAGGGGATATACTTCATAAGGACAGCAACTTGGAACAAAAAGACCCGGAAATCAAGAAACAAAATCAGGGACGCTTCCCATGCCGCAGGAAAGAGTGGGTTGACTGGGACTCGAACCCAGAACCAATACCTTAAAAGGGTACTGCTCTACCATTGAGCTATCAACCCGCGGGAGAGATCCGGGGATGGCGCCCCGGATTTCAAGCTGATGAAAATGCATTTACTCCTTCAGCGTGTCGAGGGCATTTTGCACTTCCTGCGCCGCACCGGATGTCTGGGCACTCAGGGAAACCCAGGCAATTTTTCCATCCTTGATCAGAAAGGACTGCCTGAGAGGAACCCCGACCACTGGAACCATCGGGACATGAAAGGCCTTGGCAACCTTGCCGTCGGTGTCCGCGATGAGCGGGAACGGAAGCTTCTGCGCCTCGCGGAAGTTCTTTTGCGCCTCGGGTGTGTCACGGCTCACACCGAGGATCTGAAGACCATTGCCGCTTAAGCCGGCGTAGGAATCCCTGAGTGAACAGGCTTCCTTGGTACAACCGGGGGTGGCGGCCTTCGGGTAGAAATAGACTAGGGTGATTCCCTTCGCGTAGACATCCGAGAAGAGAACTTCATTTCCATCCTGATCAAGTGCCTTTATCTGAGGCGCGGGGGCCCCGACAGCAAGCGGTTCGGCATGGGAGAAAAGTGAGAAAAGGTTCATGGCGGCGATCAGGAGAATGGTCAATCTCATACACAACACCAATAGCACCCGCAGAGATGACGGCAAGCGTTTGGAACTTTTCCCCCGCCATGAAAAGAGGCTTACTGACTATGAGTGAATGCACTGAAAAAACATTTCCTGCTCGGCGGATCCGCGGCTCTCCTGCTGCTTCTGCTCCTCGGTATATTCCTGATCAAACAATGCTCTCCAGCCCAGACCGGAAAGACCGCTCGTCAGGAATACCTCCGGGAACTGATCGGCAAGGGGAAGCCGGTCTTTTTATCACCCTCTTTCATCACCGACATACCAGCAGGAGGTTCGGCACAGATACCGGCAAGAAGTGAGATCCAGTCTGCCCTTGAAGACCCCTCCATCTTTAACAGACTTCACAGGGAAAAACAATTCTCCGCGGTTCTTCTTTCCGGATTGGAGACGTCACGACGACTCAACGAGTCCCTTCTCGCCTCACCGCTCTGGACGCTGAGCGACGTCTCGCCCCAGGGGTATCTATTCAGGCCCGCAGGATCAGCGCCATGGAGCGCCCCCTCCGCAGAGACAATCGCGAGACTGCACTCCGACCCCACGGAGCGAACCTGGTGGCTGATCGCAACTGCTGAAAACCTCATCGCGATCAAACGCAACAGCGAGGCGGAGGCGTTACTCGCGATTGCGGCGGCAACAAAACGACTTCCCTCGGCACTGCTTGGAGCCCGAGCCTCCCTGGCCGCATCCCGTGGAAAATGGAACGAGGCGCTGATTCTCTCGAGACAGTCCCTGGCAAAAGACGCCACCAACAACGCTTCGCGCATGATACTGATCCGCGCCCTGATCGAGTGCGGCCGTCAGGAGGAGGCCCTCGGGGAGGCCAGGACCCTTGCACGATGCAACCCCAATACCGAAACCCTCTTCCTCCTGGCACGAGCAGCGCACACGGCCAACTCCAATGCCGAGGAGATTTCGGCACTCCGTGAATTGGTACGGATTGCCCGGTGTGAGAAACTACCACTCGGTGCAAGCCTCACCTACCTCGGTCAGGCCCATGCACGCAACGGAGAACGGGGGGATGCCCTGAGGGCCTTCCAGGAGGCGGGCAATGCCCCGGAACTCACCGCAGACCAGCGACTCATGATCGGGGAACTCATGAACCACCTCGCACCGGATCAGCAATTTCCAAAAGGAAAGTAGGGCTGTTGGGTTTTTGGTTTTTTGGTTTTTTGGTTTTTTGGACTGTTGGGCACTCCCCCAACGGGTTCATCCCGTTGGAGCGCAAGTTCGGATCGGGCTTCAGCTTTCAGCCTTAATCATTGACGGCACTTGCCTCCCGGCAAGCGGTGCCGCACTTTCAGGGCTACCTACGGTAGTCTTCCGCGCTCCACCCCAGGAGCTTGGTTGACGGCACTTAGCGCCCGCAAAGTGG
>JBAPTI010000039.1:0-42357 GCA_049282095.1 Chthoniobacterales bacterium | reverse complement strand
AGCATCGCGATTCGCTCCCGCTTCCTCCGCCGGAGAAAATGCCCTAAGGAAGCGCTGGGCCCCTGAATCCTCAGAGATCCGAGAACACAGAGAACCATTTCATGAAAACATTTTCCGTCCGGGCCTGCGGCCCGATCCGCACCGAGATCACCGTTCCGGGGGACAAGAGCATGTCGCACCGCAGCGCCATGTTCGCCTCCCTGGCCGAGGGGACCAGCACCATCACCGGATTTCTCGAGGCCGAGGACTGCCTCTCCACCGTCGGCGCCATGCGCGCCCTCGGCGCGAAGATCGAGCACACGGGCAAGGGCACCTTCGTCATCGAGGGAACCGGCGGCCGCCTCTCCCAACCCGCCGGCGACGTCGACTGCGGCAACTCCGGCACCACGATGCGTCTGCTCTCTGGTATCTTAGCTCCCCAACAGATCCGCGCCCGGATGACCGGCGACGCCTCGCTCTCGAAGCGCCCCATGGGACGCATCATCAAGCCGCTCACCGAGATGGGAGGCCGCTTCACCGCCGAAGGGGGGGAGGGCCGCCCTCCCCTTGTCGTCGAGGGAGGAAAACTCAGACCCCTCTCCTACGAGATGCCGGTCGCGAGTGCCCAGGTGAAGAGCGCCATCCTGCTGGCCGGACTCTCCGCCGAGGGTGAGACCAGCGTCACCGAACCGGCCGCCTGCCGCGACCACACCGAGCGGATGCTTCAGGAATTCGGAGTCATTTTGGATCTCGGTGAAGCCGATGCCAACGGTAGACGCCGCATCTCCCTGAAGGGGCCCCAGCGACTCAAGGCCCGCGACTTCGCCGTGCCGGGCGATATTTCCAGCGCCGCGTTCTGGCTGGTCGCCGGGGCCGCCAAGGAGGCTTCCGAAATCACCATGCATGGCGTGGGACTCAACCCCACCCGCGACGGCATCATCTCGGTGCTCCGGCGCATGGGTGCCGACATCACAACAAACCTCTCCGATCCGAAGGCCGCGGAACCCTCCGGCACGATCGTCGTGAAGGGAGGAAAACTGACCGGCACCGTGATCGCCGGTGCCGAGATTCCCAATGTCATCGACGAACTCCCCGTGCTCGCGGTGGCAGGGGCCCTCGCCCAAGGGAAGACCATCATCCGCGATGCCAAGGAACTCCGCGTCAAGGAGACCGACCGAATCGCCGCCGTGGCCGGCAATCTGCGTGCCATGGGAGCCAAGGTCACCGAGACCGAGGACGGGATGGAGATCGAGGGAGGACATCCGCTCTACGGTGCCACCCTCCAGTGCTTCCACGATCACCGCATCGCCATGGCATTCGCGATCGCAGGACTCTTCGCCTCCGGGGAGACCGTGATCGAGAAGGTCGAGTGCGTGGCCACTTCCTACCCGACCTTCGGGGCAACGCTTGAGAGCGTCCTGAAAGGCTGACCCATGCCGGGACGAGTCATCGCCATCGACGGCCCGGCCGCGTCGGGCAAGAGCAGCGTCTCCCGTGGCGTCGCCTCGGCGCTCGGTTTCCTCTTCGTCAGTTCCGGGCATTTCTACCGGGCCATGGCCTGGGGTGCCGTCCGCGACGGGATCGCCGGCGACCATGCGGAGGCCGTCGAGGCGTGGATCCGCGGACGCAGGCTCGACGTCGTGGAATCGGGATCGGGCGTTTCCCTTCATCTCGACGGGCAGGATGCCACCCCTCACCTTTCCGAACCGGCGGTCGCCGCGATGGTCTCGAAACTGGCAGCCTTTCCGGTCGTCCGCGACCTGATCAACGCCGACCTCCGCGCACTCGCCGGTTCCCGGGACCTCGTGATGGAGGGACGCGACATCGGCTCGGTCGTCTTCCCCGCGACACCCTACAAGTTTTACCTCGACGCCTCCCCCGAGGAGCGCGCCCGTCGCCGGGCCCGGGAAGGGGCCGTCGATTCCGTCGCCGAACGCGACAGGCTCGATTCCACCCGCGCCACGGCACCACTCACCATTCCCGAAGGCGCCGTCGTCATCGACACGACGCATCTCGACCTCGACGGAGTGATCGCCGCCGTGCTCTCCCACATCGCGGAACTGTGCCCGGCCGGAAAATGACACCTGCCCGATGATGAGCTTCACCTACTATTTCTGGTACACGCTCTCGAAGATCACCGCGCGGCTCTTCTTCAGCTTCCGCGTCGTGCATCCCGGTCGCATGATCGAGGAGGGGCCCCTCATCCTCGCCTCGAATCACCAGAGCTACTTCGACCCGCCGCTCGTCGGCATCTGCTCGCGTCGAGGGGTCTATTATCTGGCCCGCAAGACACTCCTGCAGATCCCGCTGCTAGGAAAACTCCTCCCCCACATCAATGTCATCCTCGTCGACCGCGACGGGAATGACATGTCGGCGCTCAAGACCGTGATCCGCACGGTGAAGTTGGGGAATGGAGTCGTCCTCTTCCCGGAGGGAACACGTTCCCCGGACGGCACCCTGCAGAAGGGGAAGGCCGGCATCGGCCTTGTCATCGCCAAGACCGGAGCCCCGGTGCAGCCGATGCGCATCTTCGGGTCGCACGAGGCTTTTCCGAAGGGCTCCGGAAAGATCACCGCCTGCCCGATCACCGTGGTGGTGGGGGAGCCGATCCGATTCACCCCGCAGGAACTTGACCCCGCAAGCTGCGGCGGGGATGAAAGGGTCCTCTACCAGCACCTCTCCGACCGGGTGATGGAGGCGATCGCCGGACTGCAACTCCCCGAGTCCTTGCCAACGGCCTCCCCTGCGGAGAATCTTCCCGTTTCATGAGCGCACCCGACCACAGACACGCAATCGTCGTACGCGACCTGGTGAAGTCGTTCGGCGAACGCCGCGCGCTTGACGGCATCTCCCTGGAAATCCGCCAAGGCGAACTCTTCTGCCTGCTGGGACCCAACGGCGGCGGAAAGAGCACCCTCTTCAGGATCCTAGCGACCCTCTCGCTCCCCGACTCCGGATCGGCCGCCATCGCGGGGCATGATGTCGTCACGGAGGCCTCGGAAGTCAGAGCCCGACTCGGCGTCGTCTTCCAGTCGCCGAGCCTCGATGGCAAGCTGACCATTCTGGAAAACCTCCGCTGCGGCGGAGCCCTCTACGGACTCAAGGGTGCCGGACTCGAATCGCGCATCGATGAAGCCGCGAAGGCCCTGAACCTGACCGATCGCCTGAACGATCCGGTCGAGACCCTCTCGGGAGGACTCCAGCGCCGGGCCGAGATCGCCAAGTGCCTCCTGATCAGACCCGAGGTCCTGCTTTTGGACGAGCCCTCGACGGGACTCGACCCGGGCGCGCGTCTCGATCTCTGGGCGGCACTCGAAAAGCTCCGCGCCGAACACGGCGTCACGGCCCTCTGCACCACCCACCTCATGGAGGAGGCCGCACGCGCCGATCGCGTCGGCATCGTGAGTCACGGGAAACTGGTGGCCCTGGGCACTCCGGAAGAACTCACCTCGGCGATCGGCGGCGACGTCATCAGCCTCGGTGTCTCCAGGGAAACCGGCGCCGATCAGCTGGCGCAGACCATCACGGAAAAGACAGGCATCCCCGCGACCGTGGTCGAGGGGGAAGTACGCATCGAGCACCGCGAAGCGTACCAGCTTGCGGCCCGGCTCTCGGGGGAATTTCCCGGGGCCATCACCTCCCTGCGGATTGCCCGGCCGACGCTCGAGGATGTCTTTATTGCCCGCACGGGCAGGCTCTTTGCCGATCAGGATGTGGAACCGGATCGCACGAAGCCCTTCAAGGAAAACAAGGGAAACAAGAGAAACAAGCGCTGAGCCATGACGAAACCGACCCGCCTTCTCCTGACTCCCGCCATCGCCTTCTGGTGGCGCGATGTCATCCGCTTCCTCCGCCAGCGCAACCGCATCATAGGCGCTCTTGCGACCCCGCTTGTCTTCTGGTTGCTGGTGGGGTCGGGATTCGGCCCCTCCTTCCGCAACCCCTCCGCGGCGGCCGATGCAGGGAGCTACCTTGCCTACTTCTTCCCCGGCACCCTGGTGCTCATCATGCTCTTCACCGCGATCTTCTCGACCATCTCGGTGATCGAAGACCGTCGGGAGGGATTCCTCCAGGGGGCTCTTGTGGCTCCCCTCTCCCCCGCGGCGATCCCGCTCGGCAAATTCCTCGGCGGCACCACGCTCGCCGTTCTTCAGGCGGGACTCTTCTGCGTGCTGGCACCTCTTGCCGGGATACCGATCGGCCTCCATCAGGTTCTCCTCCTTATTCCGGCCCTGATTCTCGTCGGCTTGGCCATGACGGGCCTCGGCTTCCTGGTCGCGTGGCCCATGGACTCCACCCAGGGCTTCCATGCGATCATGAACATCTTCCTGATGCCGCTCTGGATGATGTCGGGAGCCCTTTTCCCGATGCCCGCCGGAACCGGTTGGCTCTACTGGCTGGGCGTTCTCAATCCCGTGAGCTACGGCGTCACGGCGATCCGCGCCGCTTTTTCGGCAGGATCCGGCACCTTCATTCCGGCCGGATACCTTGCCGGCTTGGGAGTCACCGCGCTTTTTGCGGCCCTGATGTTCGCGATCAGCGTCCGCCTGGTGGCACGACGATCAAGGGAAGCGCTGATTTAATCCCATGCAGGCCGCTGAAAAGCATTTGCTGATTTTTGAAGGCGCGAGCGCTGGGCGATACCCGCAGCGGTCTCGCCCGAGCGAGCAACGCGGCAAAAATCGACAAATGGTTTCAGCCCTGCGGGTTGCGGAGATCCAAGCCAAAGGCCACAAAGTCCTTGGCTTCGTGGCGTGGCACGGGGGCCAACTGCGTTGGCTTGGCACTTTGCTTGCCCGGCCGTTGCTTCGCATCCGTTACGGCAGCCCACTGCGGGGATGCTCGCGCCAAGCCGCCTTGCCCGCGGCCCATTCTTCCCGCAACGGCCTCTATGCGATTAAATCAGCGTTTCCCAAGGCGCAACTGATACCAGGATGAGCGATTTCTTGACTGCCCTGAACAAGGGAGTGCTCTGTGGCGACGGGGCCATGGGCACCCTGCTTGCCGAGCGGGGGATTCCCTCGGGAAGCTGCTTTGAGGAACTCTGCCTGGAGCGCCCGGAACTGATCCTGGAAATCCACCGCGAATACCTCGCGGCAGGCGCGTCGGTGATCACGACCAATTCCTTCGGGGCCAACGCGCAGAAGCTTGCCTCCTTCTCCCTGGAATCCAGGGCGGCGGAAATCAACCGCAGGGCCGCCGGTCTCGCACGCGAAGCCGTTACGGAAGCAGGCAAGCAGGCCTGGGTCGCGGGAAGCGTCGGCCCCCTTGGTGTATCCGGTTCCGAGGCCGAGGCCCGGGGCATCGACCGCGAGACCCTCTTCCGCGAGCAAATCGCCTCACTCCTCGACGGCGGATGCGATCTGATCCTGCTGGAAACCTTTCAGGATCCCGGTGAACTCTCGCTCGCACTCCGGATCGCCAAATCACTCGGCTCCAAGCCGGTGATCACCCTGATCGCCTCGCCCGAAAGCGGTCGTCTGCCGGGAGGCGCCTGGGTCGGCGATCTTCTGGAGACCCTTGGGAACGAGGGGGCCGACCTTGTCGGGCTCAACTGCGTGAACGGCCCCCAGGCCATGCTACGCCTGGTGGAGAAGATCGCCCCGACACGCCCCCTCGCGGTCTACCCGAATGCCGGCCGCCCCTTCTATCAGGAGGGACGCATCTCCTACGGGACCACGCCGGAGTATTTCGCCGATCTCGGCCGCCGCATGGTGGAATCGGGCGCGGCCCTCGTCGGAGGTTGCTGCGGCACCTCACCCCGACACATCAAGGCTCTCTCGGAGGCGCTGAAGGGACTCAGGCCGGGCCCAAAAAAACCCACAGCCGTCACCACCGGCGAGCAACCGGAACGCCCGATTACTCCCAGGGAGAAAAGCATTCTGGATCTGGTGGCCGAGGGGAAGACCGTCATCGTCACCGAACTCGATCCTCCGAAGACCCTCCCCTTGGAGAAATTCTTCGCCGCGGCCGAGGCGCTGACCCAGGCCGGAAGCGACGCCATCACGCTGGCCGACAATTCGCTCGCCATCCTCAGGGTCAGCAACTTTGCCGTGGCGGCGATGCTCAAGCAGCGCGGCATCACCCCGCTGCTTCATCTGAGCTGCCGTGACAGCAACGTGATCGGCCTCCAGAGCGAACTGCTCGGCATGGCCGCCATGGGGATGCGCCATGTGCTCGCGCTGACGGGAGATCCGGCCAAGGGGGGCGACCATCCCGACGCCACCTCTGTCTACGACGTGAACTCGGTCGGCCTGCTGGAGATCATCCGAAGGCTCAACGAAGGCTACACCCAGGCCGGCACGGATCTTCAGGCAAGGCCCGATCTCGTCGCGGGATGCACCTTTAATCCGAACTCCCGCAACCTCGATGCGCAGGTCCAGAAACTGGAGCGCAAGATCAAGGCCGGGGCACGGTATGTCATGACCCAACCTGTTTTTGAGACGCACCTGGTCGAGGAGACGGCACGACGCACGGCGCACCTTGGAGTACCAGTCTTTGTGGGAGTCTGGCCCCTGCTCAACGGAAGGCAGGCCCTCTTCCTGCACAACGAGGTACCCGGCATCTCGATCCCCGGGCCGATCATGTCCCGAATGGAGGGACTCGAGGGCACGGAGGGGCGCAAGGAGGGTGTCGCCATCGCCAAGGAGGTGACCCGCTCGGTGCTCGATCACTTCCCGGGCGTCTACTTCATGACCCCCTTCCTCGCCTACCAGACCACCGAGGAACTCTCAGCCTTCGTCAGGGGAGGGTGAGCGATCAACAAAAGTCGCGTTGGGACGCGGCTTAGTCATTTGAGGCTTAAGCCGAAAAGTCCTAGAATCAGCAGATTCAAGGATGCCTGGTCGGGGACGACCGGCAGACAAAAAAGCCCGGCCCCCTCTCGGGGAACCGGGCCTTTGAAACTTTGGAAGGAAAGATCCCGAGGATTACTTCTTCTTGGCAGACTTGGCCTTGGGAGCAGCCTTCTTGGCGGCGGCCTTTTTCGGCTTGGCCTCGGCGACCGGCTTGGCGGGACCGGAGACGCGCGTGTTCAGGCGGCTCTTCTTGCGGGCGGCGGCATTCTTGTGGATGACTCCGCTCTTAGCGGCCTTGTCGAGTGCCGAGGTAAAATTCCTGTAGAGATCCTTCACCTCGCTGACACCGGACTCGAGGGCTGCGCGCAGCTTTTTCTCCTCGGTCTTCAGGCGGCTGAGGACGCTGGTGTTGCGGGCCTGACGCTTGATGGTCTGGCGCTTGCGCTTGAGTTCGGAGCTGCTCTTCTTTGCGGTTGCTTTGGAGGTTGCCATAGGAAAGGGGTTGGATGGGTGTTCGGGATAGTGAGAGTGCCAGTGACAGGGATCGAACCTGTGACCTAGGGCTTATGAGTCCCTCGCTCTAACCAACTGAGCTACACTGGCGGTGGGCTCGGAAGAGTAGCAGTTCGCCCCGGCTCTTCAAGGGAGAATGTTGGAGACCGTCGATGATTCCCGCACCGCTCATGTCGCTGGTCACCACTAAGCAGTCCGCTTATCTCTTTGGATCCCCTGCATCACGCGAAAAAATGTGTGCATTTTCCGTTGACACCTTTTCCCTGATCACCTAATCACGACAACGTCAGTCCAACCACAAACCAACATACATGAACAAAACACTCACACTCCTCGCAGTCGTTCTGGCCACTGCAGCGACCTCGTTCGCCGGCCAGTCCTCCAAGAAAGTCGTCGTGGCTCCCCAGCAGGATCTCTTCCGCGCTGGTGAAGTCCAGGTTGATGCCTTCGTTGCCGGTGCAGCCGGTAACTATCGCGGCGGATCCGTCAATGGCATGGGCGGCGGTCTCGGCCTCAGCTACTTCTTCACGAAGTACTTCGGCATCGGCATCGATGACACCCTCGGCGGCCTCAACGGCAACGGCCAGACCTACAACAGCCTTCAGGGCAACCTGATCGCCCGTCTCCCGATCGAGAGCCTTCACCTCGCTCCCTACGCCCTCGTTGGCGGCGGTTCGACCTGGGGTGGCGGTGCAGCTCAGGGTAACGGCAACGTCGGTGGCGGCCTCGAGTACCGCGTCAACCGCGGCTTCGGTCTCTTCGCCGATTCCCGTTACATCTACGGCAACAACGGTCTCAACGAGACCCTTACCCGCGCCGGTCTCCGCTTCATCTTCTAAGAATTTTAGAAGCTAGCATTTAGGAAGGCCCCGGAGGAAACTCCGGGGCCTTTTTTTGTCTGGCGGTTCTCCCGAACCAACCATCCTCATCTCCGATACGGACTTTTATTCTTTGGCAAAGGGACTCACTCCATGCCAACCACTTCGTTGACGCACCACCCCTGACGAAGTAGCTTAAGCCCCCCCCTGCCCAGCCCCGACAACCCATGAGCACACCATCCCCATCGCCCGATTCCCGACGCGTCGTCGTGGGGATGAGCGGCGGCGTCGACTCGAGCGTGGCAGCCTGGCTTCTGAAGGAGCAGGGTTGGGAGGTGATCGGTGTCACCATGAAACTCTGGCCTCAGGACTGCATGAGCCGGGCCGAGGACAAATGCTGCGGTCCCCAGGCGATCGCCGATGCCCGCAGCGTGGCCCACGCGCTGGGAGTCCCCCACTATGTGATCGACGAGGCCGTGCCCTTCGAGCGCCTCGTGATCGATTACTTCGCCGAGGAGTACAAGGCGGGCAGGACCCCGAACCCCTGCGTCATGTGCAACGAGAAGCTGAAATTCGGCAATCTCTGGGACAAGGCGACCGCTCTCGGGGCCGCTTATATCGCCACCGGCCATTATGCGATCGTGGAGCACCCGACGGAAGGCGCTCCCATCCTGCGCAAGGGCCTTGATCCCAAGAAGGACCAGTCCTACTTCCTCTTCAGCCTGCGCGGAGGTCAACTTGCCCGCGCCCTCTTCCCGCTCGGATCCCTGACCAAGGAGGAGATCCGCGGCATCGCCCGCAAGCTCGGCCTCAAGGTTGCCGACAAGGAGGACAGCCAGGAGATCTGCTTCGTGCCTGGCAAGGACTACAAGGCCTTCCTCCGCGACCGCGGAGAGACCTTCCAAGCGGGCGGCTTCTACGACCTGCAGGGGAACCATCTCGGTGATCACGACGGCATCGAGCTCTTCACCATCGGCCAGCGCAAAGGGCTGCCGGGAGGCGCCGGCACACCCCGCTATGTGGTTGATATCGATGCCGCCTCCGGACGTGTCATCCTCGGAGGCGAGGAGGACCTGCTCTGCGGGGAATTCTCCGTCGGCCGGGTCAACTGGCACGACCACCCCCCTTCCGGCACCCGCAGGATCACCGTTAAGGTCCGCCACGGCCACACCGGCGACTCCGCGGAGGTCACCGCCGGCCCCGACGACACGGCAATCGTCCGTCCCTTGGAGCCGCTGCGGGCAGTCACCCCGGGTCAGGCCGCGGTCTTCTATGACGGTGACCGAATCATTGGCGGCGGATGGATCGCCCGCCGCACGCTCGCGGCCGCGCAGTCCACTTCCGAAGCCGCGCTCGCATGAAGAAAAAGATCTCCCGAAGCAAATCACCCGCGATGGCCAAATCCACAGGGTCCAAGTCCTCGGGAAAGCCCCCGGGAAAGCCCTCCGGGAAATCCACGGGGAAATCCCAGGGGAAGAACTCCTCCTTCGATCCGATCCCCGCTGTCATCGAGGAGATCCGTCGCGGCGGCATGGTGATCGTCACCGATGACGAGGACAGGGAAAACGAGGGAGACCTCGTGATGGCGGCCTCCAAGGTCACGCCGCAGGCCGTGAATTTCATGGCCACCCACGGGCGGGGCCTCATCTGCGTTCCGGTGACCGAGGAGCGCGCCTCCCACCTGGGACTCCAGCGGATGGTCGCCCACAACCGCGAACTCCACGCCACCGACTTCACCGTTTCCGTCGATGCCACCCACGGAACGACCACCGGCATCAGCGCCAAGGACCGCTCCGCCACCATCAAGGTCCTGAGCAACCCGAAGGCATCCCCCAAGGATCTCCGCCAACCGGGACATATCTTCCCGCTGCAGGCATCCCAGGGTGGTGTGCTGCGCCGGGCGGGCCATACCGAGGCCGGCGTCGATCTGGCACGCCTCGCCGGTCTCGATCCCTCCGGCGTCATCTGCGAGATCCTCAATGAGGACGGCTCCATGGCCCGACTCCCTGATCTGCTAAAGTTCCGCAAAAAGCACGGACTCAAGATCTGCTCGATCAGGGATCTCATCGCCTACCGCCGCAAGAGCGAGAAGCTCGTCCACCGGGAGCAGGAGATCGACATGCCCACCGACTACGGCGATTTCAGGATGGTCCTCTACAAGGCGGCCGTGGACAACCACCACCACCTCGCGCTCGTGAAGGGTCCGATCGACCCTTCCAAACCGGCCCTCGTGCGCGTCCACAGCGAGTGCCTCACCGGGGATGTCTTCGGATCGCGCCGCTGCGACTGCGGCAGCCAGCTTCACCGCGCGCTGGCGCAGATCGCGGAGAACGGCCACGGCGTCCTCGTCTACATGAGGCAGGAGGGGCGCGGCATCGGACTCTCCGCCAAGATCCATGCATACAAGCTCCAGGAACAGGGCCTCGACACCGTCGAAGCCAACGAGCGCCTCGGCTTCCCCCCCGATCTCCGCGACTACGGCACGGGCGCCCAGATCCTGGCCGATCTCGGGATCAGGAAAATCCGGCTTCTGACCAACAACCCGCGCAAGGTCGTGGGACTCGAGGGATACGGCATGGAGATCGTGGAGCGCGTCCCCATCCGGCCCGAACCTAACAGGCACAACGCCACCTACCTGAAGACCAAGAAGAAGAAACTCGGCCATTTGTTTTAGGTAATAGGTGCTCGGGAATGGGCCATGGGGGATCACAGTCCACCATCCCATCTCCTCGAAAACCCTTCATCATTCATCATTCATCCTTCATCATTTCCTCCGCCAATGATCACCCCTCTCCCGACACGCCCACGTCTTTCGACGGCCGCGACGAACCGCATCGTCGTGGTGGCCAGCCGGTACAATGCGGAGTTCGTGGAGCCGATGGTCACGAAAGCACTCTCTGAAATCGCCCTCATCGAACCGCACACCAAGACCCAGGTGGTCCATGCTCCCGGCTCCTTCGAGATCCCCCATCTGGCACGGAAGGCCATCGACCAGCTGAAAGCCGATGCCGTCATCTGCCTCGGCGTCATTTTCAAAGGGGAGACCGGCCATGCCGATCTCATCGCCGCCTCGGTCAGCGACGCCCTCTGCAGGATGTCTGTGGAGACCCTGACACCGGTCATTCACGGGGTCCTTCTGCTCGACAACAAGGAACAGGCGAGCGCCCGATGCCTTGAGGAGGAAATCAACCGCGGCACGGAGGCGGCCCGCGCGGCGATCGAGGTGCTTCGGGCCTCGCGTGCCATGGCCGGCCGCTGATAGAGTCATCGAACCATGGGAGTACGACGCGAAGGCCGCGAGGCCGCCATCCAGTTTCTCTACCAGCGCGACCTCGGCGGCGGCGCCGGTGTCTCGGACCTGCAGGAGTTCTATGCATTCCGCGGCCTCAGCCCCTCGGCCCGCCGCTTCTGCGAAGGACTGGTGAGCGGTCTGCTCGACCACACCGCCGACATCGACGTGGCCCTCAGGGAACACACCCAGAACTACGAGCTGGAACGTCTCTCCGCCGTCGACCGGAACATCCTTCGACTCGCCGTCCATGAGATGCTTTTCTGCGATGACATCCCGCCGGTGGTCTCGATCAACGAGGCCATCGACATCGCGAAGAAATACGGCACCGAGGAATCGGGACGCTTCGTCAACGGTGTCCTCGACAAGATCAAGGCGACGCTCAAGCGGCCCGACAGGACTCCCGCAAAACTGCCGGAACAGGCCGCGCCCGCCACTCCCAACGACTGATGGCGGGTTGGCTCCAAGGTGTCCTGGGGCGCATCACCGGCGCCCATCAGGCGGTCGACTGGGATGACGTCGAGGCCGCGATCTGGCAGTCAGATCTCGGCGCCCCGACAGCCACCGCGATCCTGGAATCACTGCGGGCCAAGGGCCTCGCCCTGCATGCCGGGAATGTCTTCGAGACAGCCCGCGCGGAGGCCGCCAAATACCTTCCCGAACACGGCGCCGAACTGACCCCCTCCCCGGACGGCCCTTTCGTCATCCTGATGGTGGGAGTCAACGGCACCGGCAAGACCACCAGCAGCGCAAAGTTGGCCGCTCGCATGAAAGCCCGCGGTCATTCGGTCCTGCTCTGCGCCGCCGACACCTTCCGCGCGGCCGCCGTCGAGCAACTCAAGTCATGGGGCGACAAACTGGGCGTCGAAGTGGTGAGCAGCGAATATGGCGCGGACCCCGCCGCCCTCTGCCATGACGCGCTTGAGAAGGCCAGGCGACTAAAGGTGGATTTTCTCATCTGCGACACAGCCGGGCGTCTCCACACCAAGTCGAATCTCATGCAGGAGCTGGCCAAGGTGAAACGCTCCCTCGGAAAACTCGATCCCTCGGCACCCCATGAGGTCTTCCTTGTGGCAGACACCACGACCGGCAGCAACGCCGTCGTGCAGGCGAAGGAATTCCATGCGGCCACACCGCTCACCGGCCTCATTCTCACGAAATTAGACGGCTCGGGCAAAGGCGGCATCGCCGTGGCCATTGCCCGGGAAACCGGCATCACCCCCCGCTTCATCGGAACGGGTGAAGGTGCGACCGACCTTGCGCTCTTTGACCGCTCCGCGTTCCTGGAACGGATGCTGTGACCTGTTGATTTTTTCGAGAGCAATGACCGCTTCTCCCGCCTCCCCGCTGAAAGTCGGCATCGTGGGTGCCGGAGCCATCGTCCGGGAGCGGCATGCCCCCGGCCTTCTCGCCGTCGAGGGAGTGGAAATCGCCGCCGTGGCCAACCGCTCCCGTGAAAGTGCCGCCGCCTTCTGCCGGGACTTCTGCCCAAAGGCGGATGTCATGGAGGGGTGGCAGGATCTGGTCGCCCGCGCCGACCTCGACATCATCTGGATAGGAACGCATCCGAATCTCCACCGGGAGATCACGCTGGCGGCACTCGGAGCCGGAAAGCACGTCTTCTGCCAGGCACGCATGGCCCCCGATCTTGCCGAAGCCGTGGAGATGCTGCAGGCAGCGCAGGCAAGACCAGACCTGGTCACGATGCTCTGCCCGCCGCCGCACGGGCTTTATCACGATGCATTCCTTCGTTCCCTCCTGCAGGAAAAGCCCCTCGGAATCCTCCGCCGCGTCCGGGTGGTCTCACGGAACGGGGCGTTTCTTGATCCGCATGCTGCTCCCCACTGGCGCCAACTCCGAGGTAAGAGCGGTCTGAATATCCTGACCCTCGGCATCCATACCGAAGTGCTCCAACGCTGGTTCGGCGATATCACCGCGGTCCAGGCCAGCTCGCGCATCTGGACTCCCGTGCGCGGAGGGGTGGCTGTCGAGATTCCGGATGATCTGTTTGTTGTCGCCGACTTCGCCTGCGGCATTCTCGGGACACTCGATCTGAGCGGAGCCGATCCCGGACCCCCGGTCGAATCCATCGAGATCACCGGGGAGCGGGGAGTGCTTCGCCAGGATTACCTCACCGGGGAAATCACCATAAGGAACTACGGAGCCTCCGAGACCACCGTTCTTTCCACTGCGGCACCGCTGCAATCCCCCTGGCAGGTCGAGCGGGACTTCATCCGGGCGGTTCGCAATCCCGAGGCACCACGCCCCCACCCCGATTTCCACGATGGAGTGGCCTACATGCGGGTGGTCCAGGCCGTCCATGAATCGCTTCATTCGGGTTGCAAAGCCCAGGTCAGGATCGCCGGGTGACAGCGGCCAACTGCTTTCAGTGTGTCGCCGCGTCGATGAACGCCCGGCACCTAAGGAAGCGCTGATTAAATCCCATGAAGGCCGCTGAAGAGCATTTGCTGATTTTTGAAGGCGCGAGCGCTGGGCGATACCCGCAGAGGTCTCGCCCGAGCAAGCAACGCCACAAAAATCGACAAATGGCTTCAGCCCTGCGGGTTGCGGAGATAACAGGCCGGGGGCTGCGTTGGCTTGGCACTTACAGCCCGCTGCGGGGATGCTCGTGCCAAAGCCGCCTTGCCCGCGGCCCATTCTTCCCGCAACGGCCTCTATGCGATTAAATCAGCGCTTCCCTACGCACGGAAGATTGCGCCTAGTTTTTTGCCAAGAATGAGGCTGGTTCCAATAATCGCAACCGCAAGAAATGCCATCGCCCACACCCCGAGGGCGCTGGCGACGAAGCGTCCCTCGCCTAGCAGTTGGTAAAGCTCGTAGATGGCCTTGGTAATCGGAAAGTCCTGCTGCTTCTGGGCAAGGATGAGCGAGTCGCTGACCTCCAGCATCGCAAACGAAAAGGCGAGCAAGCCGCCTGCAAGAAGGTTTGCGGCGATGAGAGGAATGGTGATTTTTCGCAGGGTTCGCAGTGGAGGGCAGCCGAGATTCTGCGCCGCCTCCTCGAGCGTGACGCTCGTTTGCTGAAATCCAGCCGCAGCGGAGCGCACCACATAGGGCAGGCGGCGAACCGAATATGCAATGACCAGAATGATCAGCGGATCGATCGTGGGATTCAGAAAGGCGAATGGTTTCCCCTCCTGGGTCATGGCAACGTAGCCGAAAGCCAACACAAGGCCCGGGACAGCGAGAGGGAGCATCGCCATGGCATCGAGGATCTGCCTTCCCGCGAGCCGGGTTCTCACCACGACAAAAGCGATGGCGACGCCCAGGACCACATCAAGGATGGTGGCAAGACCGGCGTACCTGATGCTGTTCCGGATCGAGGGGAGCGTGAGGTTGTGACCCAGGGCGGCCTCGAAGTGCGAAAGCGTCCATCCGCTTGGCAGGATCGTCTGATACCAATCCGTCGAGAATGCCACGAGGATGACGCCGATGTGGGGAAGGACGGCGAGAAAGGTCACCAGACCGAACAACGCTGAACAGAGAAGCCCCGATGCCAATCCGACTTTCCGAGGACCTCCCTGGCTGGTCGCTTTGGCCATCATGGCGTGGGAGTCGCGACCGAAGAGAAACTTGCTTCCGGCATAGAGAAGTACAGTCGAGCAGAGAAGCACCACCACCAATGCGAAGGGAAAGGGATTTCCGCCGATGTCCTTGATGCCATAAAAGATCTGCACCGGGGTGACGCGTGTGAAATTGAACATGAGCGGGACACCAAGTTCCGTGAACGACCAGATGAAAACGATCGTCCCGCCGGCGAAGATGCCCGGCATGACAAGGGGCAGAGTGATGCGGCGGAACTTGCGAAGTCCCCGGCAGCCGAGATTCTCCGCGGCCTCTTCCATGGCGGGGTCCACATTGGCGAGGGTGGCGAGGACATTGAGATAGAGGATCGGATAAAGATGCAGGGCATTGAGAACGATGACGCCCCACATCCTTCCCTCCCCGAGCCAATCGATCGGATGTGCGGGGTCGAGAAAACCGATGTCCCGCAGAAGAGCGTTCAAAGCCCCCTGCTGGCCGAGGATCTGCTTGATGCCGATGGCTCCCACAAACGGAGGCATGATCATCGGGACAAGCACCAGTGCCCCGAGAAGGGATTTGCCGGGAAAAAGAAAACGATCGCCCACCCAGGCAAGAGGAACGGCCAGGAAAGCCGCCAGCAGCGTGCTCCACACACCCATCTGGAGGGAGTTCCAGAGACCTTCGAGGTAAATCGGATTCCGGAAAACCTCGGCAATGTAGGCGATCGTGAATTGGCCATCCGAACCTGCAAATGCGCCGCGGAGCGTCTCGGCGATGGGCCAGAGAAAGAAGAGTCCGAAGAAGAGGGCCGTGAGGAGGAAGACGAGTCTGGAGAATTGCCGGCTCATTGTACGACCCCCCCTTTCCTGGCGAGTTGCGTGGCTTCCTTGTATTGGAGGCGGAATTTGTCGGCGAGTTCCTTGGCCAGGCGGACTTCGTCGAGACGGTTTTTGGAGGAGATTGCTTCTTTGAGGATTGTTTTCGAGGACTCGTAATCCACCGCGGAAAGATCGGAGAATCTTTTGCAGGCTTCGCGAGGGAATTCCGCTTTCATGAGCGCCTGCCAGGCTTCGGCCTGCTCGTGGTGGAGGTCGAGGCAGATCACCCTGATGATGAATGCCATCACGCGGAAAACGGGGGCGGTCCAGGCTGCGGTGTAAGTGAAAAGCCGGGCTTCCTCGTAGGGCTGGACTTCAGGATCGGATCGGAAGGCGGCATATTCCGGCGAGTAGAGTTCCTTGCGGATCGGGAGGCGGCGCAATGCATATTTCGAGGGACCTCCCGGCGCGCCTACTTTGAAGTTCCAGAGTTTCTGACCTTCAAGGGAAAGGACGAAGGCGATGAACTCCTCGGCGGCGGCGCGATTGGGAGCCCCGCGCAGAAGGCCGATGGCATCGACGCCGACGGAGGAGCCCCCGGCAGGGGTGAAGTATTGAAGACGGGAGGGTGCGCCGCCGATCTTCACCGCCTCGCTTTGGAAACGGCCGTAAAAATCAATGCACATTCCGATCGCGGCGTCACCAAGGGAGACATCGAGCGGGATTGTTGATGCGGAATCGGTGAAGTAGCGCGCATTGGCAGAGGCTGCCTGGATGATCTCGAGACCGCGCGTCCAGCCGAGAGCCAGAATCTCCTCGTCGCTCCGGCCCGTGCTTCGGACGAGTTCCTGCATCTGCTGTTGGATAACCATCTCGAACGCACGGGCTGCCGATCCGCTTTTGGTCGGATCAGCAAGGGCGACCTGCCGGTAGAACTCGGGCCTTGTGAGATCTTTCCACGATGCGGGGATTTCCCGAACACCGAGGCGCCGGAGGGAATCGGCATTGTAACAGATGCCGAACGTGGCAAGGCATGTCCCGATCCAGAGCCCTCGCGGATCGTAGAACTGCTCACCCGAAACGCTCTGCGGAATGGAATCCTCCGCGAACCATTCCGGGTGGGCATTGATGACATCGCTGGCAATCAGGCGGCCCGACCTCGCCTGCTGCTCAAAGTCATAGGATCCCCCACCGAAGAATAGGTCGATGCCGACACCGGTGTTGGAATCGAGGAAAACCCTCCGCGCAGCCTGTTCAGGCGTGTCCTTGGATCGATCCTCGGGAAGTTTGATCCTGGGATTATCGAATGCGGCTGCGACCTCGGGCGTCCAGCGTTCACCCCGGGCCTTCCATGCATATTCGAAGGCGGCGAGGTATTCCCCGGCGAGTAACCGCGAGATCTCGCTCGTTCCCCCCGGCACCCTCCAGTCGATGCGGATCGAGCGTCCGGTTTTGATTTTGTAGTAGTTCGCAAACGCCGTGGTGAATTCATGGCGGACGGCCTCATTGTGCGGGGAGATGATGACGAGCGAGTCGTCGGCATGGGCCAGAAGATTCTGCCGTGGCTTGAGCAGGAACGGCACGGCCACCACAAGAGCGAGAGCCGCGAGCACCGGAAGGATCCTTGAACTCATGGCTGGAAGGGAGGTTTCCCCACGGTGTCAGGGTTTGAGAACCACCACATCGGAGGCGCCCGCAACGGCGAAAAACTCCTCTCCCCGGCAGCGCGCGGAGAGATGCGGATTGAGTTCGAGAATCTTCAAATCATTCTGCTCCGTGCGGAGCGTGTATTGGGCCACCTCGCCAAGGTAGATCGATTCGCCGATCCGCCCCTTCACCGCATTGACGGCGGCGGGCGCGCCGTGAAGCGACCAACTTTCAGGCCGAATGCCGAGCGACACCTCATCTCCTGCGGAAGCCTTCCAGTCGGGATCGCCGAGGAATCCCTCAAAAGGCCCCTCGCTTGTTTCAACCAGCGCCTTCGATCCTTCGATGGATTGTATTTTCCCTTTCAGGAAATTCGTTTCGCCGATGAAGTCGGCCACCGCGCGGGTTCGGGGGCGGCGGTAAACCTGCTCGGGTGTTCCGACCTGCGCGATGCGCCCGCCTTCAAGCACGGCCATTCTGTCCGAAACCGAGAGGGCTTCCTTTTGGTCGTGGGTGACATAGATCGCCGTCAAGCCGTTCTCCTTGCAGACGCGGCGGATTTCCGAGCGCATTTCGAGGCGAAGTCGGGCGTCGAGGTTTGAGAGGGGTTCGTCGAGAAGAACGCATCGGGGACGTATCACCAAGGCGCGGGCAAGGGCGACGCGTTGCTGCTGCCCGCCGGAGAGTTGGGATATTTTACGTTCCGCGTATCGGCCCATCTGCACGGAGTCGAGCGCCGCAGTCACCCGTTGACGGATCTCGGTCGACCGAACACGACGCTCTTCAAGGCCGAAGGCCACATTTTGGGCAACGGTCATGTGCGGCCAGAGCGCGTAGCTCTGAAACATCATTCCCGTATTGCGCTTGTGAGGCGGCAGGTCGGTCACATCCTCGTCACCGAAAAGAATGCGACCCTCGTCCGGGATGGAGAAACCGGCGATGTTGCGAAGAAGGGTTGTTTTTCCACATCCGCTGGGGCCGAGTAGGAAAAACAATTCGCCGGGTTCGATGCGGAGCGTGATGCCGTTGAGGGCAACCACGTCGCCGAATCTTTTGACGAGATTCTCGATGGTGATCGCAATCATGCCCTTTTGGAAATTTCAGATGGAGGAAGGAGGAGGATCCACCCCCTCGCGTGAATCGAACAGATCAGCCCTCATTTCTTGCGAAGTCGCCCTTTATCCTCTCCCTGGCAGCCTATGCTGACGTCACAGCAAAAACGGGGGTGGTCGGCGACATTCCTGGAGTGGATACTGCAGGGAAGCGGGCCCGCGTGATAAAACCGGGGCAATGGTCTACCACTTGAGACAAACCACGCTGGCGACCCGTCCGTCCGCGTCATAGGAGACCTCGTAGGCCTTGTCGCGGCTACGAAGCGCACACTCCGTGGGGGTGAAAAGCACCTCGGTGATACCCAAGGTGGCAAGATCGCAGACACCGTAGAGCAGGCATTTGAAGACCTTTGTGCCGCCGTTGGATCCATTGGTGAACGTGTACACGTCGTAGGTGGTTCCGTTGCGAACAATGGTTGAAGTAGGAGCTCCGAAATTGGCGATAAGCTTCTCTTTCGGTGTGCCGACCCGGAAGAGTCGGGTCGGCTTGGCGCTCGGTTGGGTGGCGGCCATGTGAACCGCACATCCGCTCATGGAGAGAAACACCGACAGGGCGAGCGACGTCAGCAGAGAGAAACGAAAGGGTTTGGATAGGCTCATTACTGTGGAACTTAATCTCCCGGATAAAAGGAAGGAAGGGGAAACTCATCGCCCCGCCCGGTGCAAGCGACGCTTTCTTTGTTCATGGCGAGCCTGCGCCAAGACGTCGACTTTATTGCAGTAATACGGTTGAGCTGGAGAGGACTTGGTATAAGGTGACGCACTGATGAAACCCGTAACCGTTTCCGAATACGTCCTCACCCGACTCTCCCAGCTTGGGATTGACAAGATTTTCGGGGTTCCCGGGGATTACGCCTTCTCGATCGACGATGCCGCCGAGAATGTCTCGGGACTCGAATGGGTTGTCTGTGCGAACGAACTGAATGCCGCCTATGCCGCCGACGGCTATGCCCGCGTCCGAGGGGCGGCGATCCTCACCACCACCTACGGCGTGGGCGAACTCTCAGCGATCAACGGTGTCATGGGCAGCATGGCCCATCGCCTCCCGGTGTTCCATCTCGTCGGGATGCCCAGCGAACGCATTCAGAAACAGGCCCTCATCACCCACCACAACCTCGGCGACACCAACTACGACCGCTTCATCCCGATCTCGGGAGCGGCTGCCTGCGTGACCGCGGTCCTGACCCCCGATAACTGCATCGAGGAACTCGAGCGCGTGATCCGCGAGGCACTTCGCCAGAGCAAGCCCGCCTACATCGCGATCTCGGAACTCTCCGGATACACTCCGTTGGTCGGCATACCCATCACCGGCAAGCCCATCGCGCAGATCAAGCGCCAGCAGAGCGTCCCCGCTGAACTCGAAGCCGCCGTGGCCTCCATCATCGCGCGGCTCGGAAAGGCCAGGAATCCCGTCGCCCTCGTCACCGCGCTGACCGCCCGTTACGGGGTTCGCGACAAAGCCCGCGAACTCGTCAAAAAGATCAATCTCCCCGCCGCGATCACCCCCTGCGACAAGGGGATCCTCGACGAGGCGATGCCCCAGTACATCGGCCTCTACAACGGGAAGCGCTCCGTCCCCTCCTCCGTGAAGCAGGTCGTCGAGGAGGCAGATTTCGTACTCGATATCGGGGGCATGATCCCCGCCGAGCTGAACACTGGACTCTTCACCTCCGACCTCGACTTCTCGAAGGTCGCCTCCATCCGGGACAACCACGTCCAGCTCGACACCAAGGTCTTCATGAACACGGCGATCGACGATGTGATCGAGGCTCTCCTGCGCAGGGTGACATCCCGGAGCGCAGCGGTCGTGTCGGAGACGGCGCCCCTTCCCCTCACCGGCACCGGCACCGATCCTCTCTCCTCCGCGGCCTTCTATCCGCGCCTCCAGCGCCAACTCAAATCCGGCGACACCCTCGTCGTCGAGACCGGTACCTGCATGTTCCATCTCAACGGCATGCTCCTCCCCGAGGGAGTTCAGGCCGAGGGCCAGGGACTCTGGGGATCGATCGGCTGGGCCACCCCCGCCACGCTGGGCGTCTGCCTCGGCAGGAAAAGCGGCCGCACCTGGATGGTCACCGGCGACGGCTCCCACCAACTCACGCTCAACGAACTCGGCGTGATGGGTCGCTACGGCATCAAGCCCGTCATTTTCGTGCTCAACAACGATATCTACGGAGTCGAGGACATGCTCAGCCAGCGCGGTCATGTCTACGATGATGTGGCCAAGCTGAACTACCACCTCCTGCCGGAGGCTTTCGGATGCAAGGGCTGGCTCACGGCCAAGGTCGGCACCGTCGCGGAACTCGAGGAGGCCCTCGCCAAAATCGAGAAGCACGACGGCGCGGCCTACGTGCAGGTCCTCATTCCGGAGGCGGAAAGCCAGCCCATCCCCGAGGAGGACATCGATAACGACTACAAGCTCAAGGTTCCTCCCGTCGGTTAAAAGCAACCTTGGGAATTCCTTTGCGGCCGCACTCCCCTGTTGACCCGCCGAGGAGCCCCCGTATGCTGGTTGGCACATGCGGGGGAGCCAGCAGGCTGAGAGGTCCGTGGCATCACGGACGACCCTTTGAACCTGACACGGGTCATGCCGTCGAAGGGAGAGGACTCAGGCCACGCCGTGCACCCCACGTGTGGCCACTTTTATATACCTATCTCCTAGCTCCCAACTTCCAGCTCCTATTTCCCCATGATCGCCCCAAAAGACCCCATCGAACCCCAGAGCACCGACGCCCTTCCCGCCAGCACGCGGGTCTATGTCGAAGGATACATCCACCCGGAGATCCGCGTCCCGATGCGCGAGATCGAGCTATCCCCGACGAAGAACTTCTCGGGCGAACTGGAGCCGAATGCCCCCGTCCGCGTCTACGACTGCAGCGGTCCCTGGGGTGATCCCGACTTCGAGGGTGATTCCTCGGAGGGACTTCCGGCGCTTCGCTCCGCATGGATCGAGAAACGCGGCGACACCGCACCCTACGAGGGCCGCGAGGTTCAACCGATGGACAACGGCTACCTCTCGGGCAAGCATGCCGAATTCGCCAGCACCGCCGAGCGGAACCGCCTGATCGAGTTTCCGGGACTCAAGAGTGCCCAGCGCAAGCCTCGCCGCGCCTCGGCGGGCCACCCGGTCACCCAGCTCTGGTATGCCCGTCAGGGAATCATCACCCCCGAGATGGAGTTCATCGCCATCCGCGAGAACATGGGGAGGCAAAGCCTGGCAGCTGGGAGTTCGGAGTTGGGAGTCAGGGCTGCAAGGATCGGGGATTTATCGGGGGACATTGTTCGGAACGAACTCGACAAGCAGCACGCCGGTTCCGGCCAGCGCCCCGAAAGCCCCTACACTCCCTCGATCTTCGGCCGGTTCCCTCAACGCATACCCGATCAGATCACCGCGGAGTTCGTCCGCTCCGAGGTCGCCGCCGGCCGCGCCATCATCCCGTCAAACATCAACCATCCGGAGCTCGAGCCGATGATCATCGGGCGCAACTTCCTGGTGAAGATCAACGCCAACATCGGCAACAGCGCCGTCGCCTCCTCCATCGAGGAAGAGGTTGAGAAGATGCGCTGGGCCACCAAGTGGGGCGCCGACACCGTCATGGATCTCTCCACCGGGAAGAACATCCATGCCACCCGCGAGTGGATCCTCCGAAACTCACCCGTCCCGATCGGAACCGTGCCGATCTATCAGGCACTGGAGAAAGTGAACGGCAAGGCCGAGGATCTGACCTGGGAGATCTTCCGGGACACCCTGATCGAGCAGGCCGAGCAGGGCGTCGACTACTTCACGATCCACGCGGGTGTGCTCCTGCGCTTCGTCCCGCTCACCGCCAAGCGCATGACCGGCATCGTCAGCCGCGGCGGATCGATCATGGCCAAGTGGTGTCTCGCCCATCACAAGGAGAACTTCCTCTACACCCACTGGGACGACATCTGCGACATCATGGCAGCTTACGATGTCAGCTTCTCGATCGGAGACGGACTCCGTCCCGGCTCCGTGGCCGACGCCAACGACGAGGCGCAGTTCGGCGAACTCAAGGTGCAGGGCGAACTCACCGAGCGCGCCTGGGCCAAGGGAGTGCAGGTCATGAACGAGGGTCCCGGCCATGTCCCGATGCACATGATCGAGGAGAACATGGCCAAGCAGCTCGAGTGGTGCCACGAGGCCCCCTTCTACACGCTCGGCCCCCTCACCACCGACATCGCCCCAGGCTACGACCACATCACCAGTGGCATCGGCGCCGCCATGATCGGTTGGTATGGTTGCGCCATGCTCTGCTACGTCACGCCGAAGGAGCACCTCGGCCTGCCGAACAAGAAGGATGTGAAGGATGGTGTCATCACCTACAAGATCGCCGCCCACGCCGCCGACCTCGCGAAGGGTCACCCCGGCGCCCAGTACCGCGACAACGCCCTCTCGAAGGCCCGATTCGAGTTCCGCTGGGAGGATCAGTTCAACCTCGGCCTCGATCCCGTCACCGCGCGCGAATTCCACGACGAGACCTTGCCTCAGGAGGGCGCCAAGTCAGCCCACTTCTGCTCCATGTGCGGCCCACACTTCTGTTCCATGAAGATTTCTGAGGACGTCCGCAAATACGCGGCCGCCCAAAACCTCTCCGAAGAAGAAGCCCTCAAGAAAGGCATGGAGGAGAAGTCCGCCGAGTTCGTGAAGCAGGGCGCGGAGGTTTACACGAAGGCTTAAAACTTCACAGCTAAGGAAGGCATAGTTAGCTACTGTGACCGCAGACCAACGAAGCTATCCGCCAAAATCTCAAGACCTCTTTCTTGAGAGCATAATCTCATTCCCTTCCGGATCCACGCACATCGCAAGGTGCGGAGGCTCACCGTTCTCAGGCTGAGGCTCACGCAACAACTGACCTCCTGCCGCAACGATCTCTGCGGCCCCGGCAATGACATCCGCAACCTGGAAGCTCATCCCCGTCCAGGTGCGCTTTCCCTCGCCTCCACCATGGATGCCGATGATGCCGCCCGCAATGTCGATATCGGTCACGGCCGGGTTCTCGCGGATCACCTTTCCACCGAAGACCCGAGTATAAAACGCAACGGCGCGGGAGGTGTCCGCAGCCCAGATGATGTATTTGAGTCGTTCGACGTGCATGGCAGAGAACTGACAGATGTTTCTCATTCCGGAAATGAGGAAATAGTGTTTGTTCCGCAACCAAAGAAATACTGCGCTCAAAGGCTTGGAAGTTTTGATGCCGCGCTAGACGCGCGGCGCAAAATACCTGATCGTGGGAACGATCGGTATAGACTACGCTTAGCGTAGCCCGTCAGGGCGCTACTCCCGGGAGGGAGAGCGTCAAATCCCAAGCCCTACCCAATAATTTCCATGACCATCACCAACGGCTCCGTCGTCCTCTTCGACTACACCCTCACCGACGACGAGAAGGATGTCATCGACTCCTCCAAGGATGGAGGACCCCTTGCCTACCTGCATGGCGAAGGCCAGATCGTGAAGGGACTCGAAAAAGTCATGGAGGGGAAGAAGGCGGGGGACGCCTTCAGCGTGAACGTCTCGCCCGAGGAAGCTTATGGACTCCCCGATCCAGCGAAGATCGCCGTGGTCTCCGCGGATCAGATCGAGGGTGGCGAAGATCTGGAAGAGGGAATGCAGTTGGAAGCCTCCAACGATCAGGGAGAGCAGATCGTCGTCGTCTCCAAGATCGAGGGGGACAAGGTGACGCTCGACGGAAACCATCCCCTGGCCGGGATGACGCTCCACTTCGACATCACGGTCCGTGAAGTCCGCGCCGCGACCGCCGAGGAAATCGCCCACGGGCATGTCCACGGCCCCGGCGGCCACCATCACTAGACCTTTCCGGTCTCTCTGATCCGGCTCAGCGCGGCGTCCGTCCGCCACCCTTGCGGAGCATGATGGCCGCCCATTTCCCCCGCTTCAGGGTCTTCACATGGCGGAGGGAGGAGAAGGTGTCGACGATCGTCTTCTCCTCCACAGCGAGAATGCCCGAGAGAATCAGGACGCCGCTGGGCTTGATCGCTTCCACGATCATCGCGGAAGCGGCGGTGAGGATGGTCGAGTAGAGATTTGCCGCAACGATGTCGTAGGCCCCTTTCTTTCCCGGGGGCTTCCAGCGTAGCACGTCGGCCTTCAGGAATCGGGCGAGGGGGAGCTTGTTGAGCAGGGCATTCTCCTTGGAGATGCGGACGCAAGCTTCGTCGAAGTCGCAGCCAAGGATCTTCCCGGCACCGAGCTTTTCGGCGGCGAGTGCCAGGATCCCCGAACCGCATCCGAGGTCGATCATTGACCACTTCCCGCCGGCGGCACGGAGCGGGGCTGCTGCCTCCACGAGTAACTGGAGGCATCTGGCCGTGGTGGCGTGGTCACCGGTGCCGAAGGCCATGCCGCTTGGGATCAGCAGCGGAAGTCCTTTGCCAGTCGCCCTCTCTTTCTTGAAAAGCTCCCGGTCGCGGTAGATGCGGAGTTGGCCCGCGACGCGGAGCGGATCGGTGATTTTCGGAGCGGGGGGCTGCCATCCCGCCGCGTCGAAGGGACGCACGGTGCCGCCGAATGCCGACTTCAGTTTTTTTGCGGTGGTCGCGCCGGTGTAGAGATCGAGCCGTATCGATCGGGAAGCGGGGAATTTCTTGATGACCAGATTCTGCTCTCCTGCAAACCGGAGCCGCTCGATCCAGGAGTCCTCCCATTTCACGGAGGAGATACGGGACCAGAGGTGGGTGATGGGCATGGGGAGGAGAAAAGGATGAAGTCAGAAGGATGAATGATGAAGAGGGCTGCAGGAAACCCCAAAACGGGAAAATACCCAAGATGCTGTATATGAATGCTTTAATACCTGAAAGCCAGTGGAGTTTCCTTTTACCTCCCCCAACTTCCAGCTCCCGGCTTCCATTCCCTCTCTCCATGTTTCCCACCAGCCTATCCCCTGGATCCGATCCCCCATCTGGCCCGTGGCCAGATTCGTCTTGTTCCGGAAAGTCTCTCTTATAGTCTTTTCCCACTATGTCCACGGCTACTGCGCCCACCATGCATCCTCATGCGACGCCCGTTTCGACCCCGATGGCGTTCGATTCCAAGATTGAGGGAAACATCATCATCACCAAGCTCGATGCCGCCATCAACTGGATGCGCAAGAACTCGCTCTGGCCGATGCCGATGGGCCTCGCCTGCTGCGCCATCGAGCTCATGGCCGCCTCCTCCTCCCGCTTCGACATCTCCCGGTTCGGCGCCGAGGTGATGCGGTTCTCGCCGCGCCAGTCCGACGTGATGATCGTCGCCGGCACGGTGACCTACAAGATGGCCCTTTCCGTGAAGCGCATCTACGAGCAGATGCCCGAGCCCAAGTGGGTGATCGCGATGGGTGCCTGCGCCTCCTCCGGCGGGATGTACCGCAGCTACGCGACGCTCCAGGGGGTCGACCAGATCATCCCCGTCGATGTCTACATCTCCGGATGCCCTCCCCGCCCCGAGGCCCTGCTTGACGGCCTGATGAAGCTTCAGAACAAACTCATGACCGAACATTCCGTGCTCGACCAGAAGCGCGCCCTGCTGGAGTCCCTCCGATGAGCGCCGCCGACGATGCCCTCAAGCTGGAGGGGGACTTTGCCCCCGATGTCTTCGACCGCAAGGAGTTCCGCGGCGAGACCACCATCTCGCTCCATGCCACGCGCCTGCACGAGATTGCTCTCTTCTGCCGTGACTCCCTCGGCTACGACCTCCTGCTTGATATCTGCAGCGTCGACCATTACGGCAGCCATCCCCGCTTCGAGGTGGTCTACGAACTCTACTCGATCGCCAAGAAGGCCCACCTGCGACTCAAGTGCACGACCTCCGAGGAGGAGGCCGAGGTCGACTCCGTCACCGACATCTGGGCCACGGCCAACTGGCACGAGCGCGAGGTGTGGGATCTCATGGGAATCAAGTTCCGCAACCATCCCGACCTCCGCCGCATCCTGATGTGGGAGGGTTATCCCTATCATCCGCTCCGCAAGGAGTTCCCCCTCGAGGGCATCCCGACCGATGTTCCCGAGGTGGCCTTCACCGAGGTGGCCCCGCTTGCCGGCGGCCCCTTCGTCACCATCCCCACCGAGGGCAACACCGAGGTGCGCGAGCCCCGTGCCCGCCACGCCGGAGATCTTCCGACGACGGCCACCTTCATCGCGGAGCCTTGATCGCCGGGGACTCCGCTTTCCGGGACTATCTCGACGGTCTCTCGTCGCAGACACAGGTCGCACTCGACACCGAGGCCGACAGCCTGCACTGCTACTTTGAGAAGCTCTGCCTCATCCAGAGCGGATGGGGCGAGGAACCCCAGACCGGACTTGCTTCCGATCTGCGCCTGATCGATCCCCTGGCGGGGCTGCCGCTTGAGGAATTCTTCGCCTCGCTCAAGGGGAAGACGATCCTCTTCCACGACGCGGATTACGACCTGCGCCTGCTCCGCCGTTCGGGGGAATTCCCCGACGAGGACATCTTCGACACGATGATCGCGGCACGGCTCTGCGGCGAGCCCCAGCTCGGCCTTGCCGGCCTGGTGGAGAAATACTTCGGCATCACCCTTTCCAAGGCCTCGCGCAAGGCGAACTGGGCCCAGCGCCCCCTCTCCGACCAGATGGTCGAATACGCGCTCAACGACGTCCGCTTCCTGCCCCAACTCGCCGGCATCCTCCGCGCAAGACTCGAGGAACTCGGACGCTTCGATTGGTACTGCCAGTCCCGCGACCGCATGGTGAAGGGAACACGCGAGACCCGTCAGCGCGACGAGGAGAACCTCTGGCGCCTGACCGGCTATGCCGCCCTCTCCCGCCGCGGCTGGGCGCTGCTACGGGCGCTCTGGCACTGGCGCGACTCCGAGGCCCGCGCCTGGGACCGTCCGGCCTTCCATGTCCTTTCCAACGAGAACCTCCTCCGTCTGGCCGACGAGGCCTCCAAGGGAGGGAAGTTCACCCGCCCCCGACTTCCCCAGCCCCGCATGGAAAGGCTCGAGTCAACGCTCGAGACCGCACTGGCCTTACCCGAGGAGGAATGGCCCAAGGTCATCCGCGGTGTGCGCATCCGCTCCACCAAGGAGCAGGTCGACCGCTTCAACCAACTGCGGGAACACCGGGACAAGGTGGCCCGCGAGATCGACCTCGATCCCTCCATCCTTGCCCCGAAGGCCGCCCTCGAAGCGGCCGCCAACGATCCCGACGCGCCCGTCCTCCTGCCGTGGCAACGTTCCCTGCTCGGATTGCGGCCCCTCGTTGATACGGATACGACGGCAGATGCGGCGTAGTCCTTTGCCATGAATCCTTCCGGAGACCTGATCTCCCTCGCCTTGAACGAGGATCTGGGCGCCGCTGGAGACGTCACCTCACGGGCCTTCATCCCCGCCGACTCGGTTTCCCGCGCCCGCATCGTGTCCCGGTGCGACTGTGTTGCCTCGGGAATCGCCATCGCGGTCGAGGTCTTCCGCCGCGTCGATCAGACTCTCACCATCACGGCCCATGCCGCCGAAGGGGAGAGACTCTCACCCGGATCGCTGCTTCTCGAGATCAGCGGTCCGACACGCTCGATCCTCTCCGGAGAGCGGACAGCCCTCAACTTTCTCGGCAGACTCTGCGGCATCGCCACGCTCTCCCGCCGCTACGCCGACGCGGTGAAGGGCACACAGGTCACCCTGCTCGACACCCGCAAGACAACCCCGGGTTGGCGCCTTCTTGAGAAACAGGCCGTGAAGGCGGGCGGCTGCACAAACCACCGGATGGGACTCCACGACGCGGTGCTCGTGAAGGACAACCACCTGGCCGCACTGGGCGACCTCTCACTCCTCCCGCCAGTGATCACGCGCCTGCGCTCGGAGCACCCCGGACTGCCGATCGAGATCGAGGCGGACACGCTCGATCAAGTGAATACCCTGCTCGGCATGCAGGGGATCGATGTCATCCTTCTCGATAATATGCCTCCGGCTCAAATGAGCGAGGCTGTCGCCCTGCGCAACAAAGTCGCTCCCGCCGTTTTGCTCGAGGCCAGCGGTGGCGTGACTCTGGCGAGCATTCCCGAGATCGCCGCCACGGGCGTCGACCGCATCTCCGTGGGGGCGCTCACGCACTCCGCGACGAACGCCGATCTTTCGCTTGAGATGGAGTCGCCGGGTCATGTCAGCTGAACCGCTGGATCCCACCATTCTGAGCACGGCCTCGCCATGGGGCCTTCCGGTGCGGGTGATCGGCGAGATCACTTCGACCAACGACGAGCTTCTCCGTCGGGGGGAGGAGGGAGCCCCCTCCGGCACCTTTCTTTTTGCGGAGAGCCAGACGGCGGGTCGCGGCCAGTTCCGGCGCCCCTGGTCCTCCGCGCCCGGACTCGGGCTCTGGTTCTCGCTGCTGCTGCGGATGGAGATCAACGATGCCTCGATCCCGTCGCTTTCCGCCTTCGCCGCCGTGGCACTCGTCCGCGCGCTGCACACACTCGGGGCGACCGATGCGGGCATCAAGGAACCCAACGATGTCCTGATAGGCGGGTGCAAGGTGGCGGGCATCCTCGTTGAGACAAGGGTCGGAAACGATCCCTTCGCCGTGGTTGGGATCGGACTCAACGTGAACCACACCCCGGAGGACTTTCCCGAGGAACTTAGGGGTCGTGCCGCTTCCCTGTCGATGATCACCGGATCCTCGCTGGATCGGAACACCGTGGCAGCGTCACTGATCGGGGAATTGGAAAAGGCTGATCGCTTGATGCGTGAATCCCCGCAGGAACTCCTCGCCGAATGGCAGCGCCACCTCCTGCCTTCCCTTGGAATCTCGAATCAGCAGGGATAGGAATGATTCGGAATCCTTTGCACTTCGAGCAGGCACAAAATGCACAAGAAGCATAAAAGAGATTTTTCAAGACGGCCCAACTTTCTGTGACTTTTGTGGCCATCAATCCATTGTTTCCTTGGTTCTTTACTCCGAATTCCTGATTTCCTGATCAAAACCAATCAGCCGTGTCTTCCGATTTCCCAATTTTAGCGATTGAGTCCAGTTGCGACGAGACAGCCGTGGCGATTCTGCGCCCACCCGGCACGATCCTCTCCAGTCTCATCGCTTCCCAGGCCGAGGAGCACGCACGCTTCGGCGGAGTTGTTCCGGAAGTCGCGTCGCGAAATCATCTCCTTGCTGTCGACCCCCTCGTCCGCCGCGCACTCTCGGATTCGGGAATCGCCCCTTCCGACCTCGCAGCCGTGGCAGCCACATCAGGCCCGGGTCTGGCACCCGCATTGCTGGTGGGCGCCTCGTATGCCAAGGGGTTTGCCATGGCCCTTGGCATTCCTTACCTCGCGCTCAACCACCTCGAGGGGCACCTTCTCTCTCCCTTCCTGGGTGCGGAGGAAATCCCTCCTCACCTCGCCCTGCTGGTGAGCGGCGGGCACACCCAACTCACGCTCGTGCGTGGAGTGGGTGACTACACCGTGCTGGGGCGCACCCTTGATGATGCGGCGGGCGAGGCATTCGACAAGATCGCCAAACTGCTCGGCCTCCCCTATCCGGGAGGAATCGAGATCGACCGGTTGGCCGCCACGGGAGATCCCAAGGCCCATGAATTTCCCCAAGCCCTGCCCGAGCGGGAGAATCTCGACTTCAGCTTCAGCGGCCTGAAGACCTCGGTCCGTTACTTTCTGGAAAAGAACCCCGAACTCCCCAAGTCCTCACAGGGCATGGCCGATCTCTGCGCCTCGGTGCGCCATGCCATCGTCGGCGTCCTGCTCAGGAAGACGGAACACGCCGTGGAAGCGGCGGGCGTCACGCGCGTCGCCCTCTCGGGCGGTGTGGCCGCCAACAGCGCCCTCCGGGAAGGAATGACACGCCTCTGCCAGACCAAGGGGTGGACACTCCACCTGCCGGCACCCGAACTCGCAACCGACAACGCAGCCATGATGGCCTTCGCCGCCGTCCATCATCTCGCCGCAGGGGAACGCAGCCCGATTGCAAAGGAGATCTCCCCACAGTGGCAGGTGGGGAACGGCAATGAGGGATGAGACCTGAAACTTGAAACCTGAATAAACCCTAAAATTGCATTAGGAACCCGAAGGTCCGGGAAAAGGGAGTTAAAATGGTTAGAAACGTTACAACCAAGGCTCTGAGAAGAGCCGCGGAAGACTACCGAAGGTAGCCCTGAAAGGGCGCCACGGGATCCGGGAGGATTTGGCGTCAATGTTACAAGGTTGAACCGGAAACCCCTGAATCTGAATCCGAGAAGGCGCCATCAAGAAGTTTGCTGATCATGACTCGGCTCAGAGAGTGGAATGATTGCCTGCTGTCAGCACGTTGTAACGTTTCAACCCTTCAACGGTTTTAACCATCCGACGACTACCATCAGGGTGAACCATCCAGACCTGTTGCCGCCTCTCTATCGCATAATCTGGGATAAAAACCCCAATCCCGTGTGGGGCCCAGATCAGATCATCGGTAACGCTCTGGGTTCAGGACAGGGGTTATAACACGTACCAGGATCCATGGGATGAAGGCTGAAATCCCGAAGCTACTTCCAACCTTTAGCTTCAGTGTTCAGCTTTCAGCCTTTCTACCCCCCCCGATTCCCCATACCCTCCGCGGCTCATCTCGTGCTAGGTTGAGTTCCGTGTCCGGAACAGCCGCCAACCCCAATGCCCCCGCATTGCAGAAAAAGCTGCGCGATGTGCCTCATCGTCCCGGTGTCTATGTGATCAGGGACCGGTTCTCCAAGATCATCTATGTCGGCAAGGCGATCGATCTGAGGCGACGCCTCTCCAACTACTTCACCCCTTCCGGTCGGACCAAGGCCGACATCAAGACCCGCGCACTCATTGACAGCGCCGCCGACTACGAGTGGCACGAGGTCAGGAGCGACGCCGAGGCGGTGCTCTTCGAGGGGAAGCTCATCAAGGAGTGGAGACCCAAGTACAACATCAGCTTCCGCGACGACAAACGCTTCCTCCTCGTCCGCGTGCAGTTGAAGGATGCCATCCCCCGCTTCGAGTTGACCCGCCTCAGGCGCGAGGACGGGGCGCGCTATTTCGGACCATTCGCCAACGCCAACGCCCTCCGCTCCTCCCTCCAGGCCATCCGCAAGCAGTTCGGCCTGCGCTCCTGCCGTCCCCCGGAACCGACCGAGCGGGACTTCAAGCATTGCCTCGACCACATCATCAAGAACTGCTCCGCCCCTTGCGTCGCCCGCATCTCACGCGAGGAATACCGGCAGCGCGTCGAGCAGGCCTGCGAAGTTCTCGAGGGGAAATCCCGCGAGATGACCGCCGCCATCGAGGAGGAGATGGGCAAAGCGGCGGAGAAACTCGATTTCGAGAAGGCGGCCTCCCTCCGGAACCTCCTCAAGGATCTTCAGGAAACCAGCAAGCCGGTGCGACGTTTCACCCGCAAGTCCCTTCCGAACAGCATCGATCCCGAGGGCGATGTCGCGGAATTGCAGGCGACCCTGGGGCTGCCCAAGGCGCCGCGCACCATGGAGTGCTTCGACATCTCGAACATCTCCGACAACCACATCGTCGCCTCCATGGTCCGTTTCCGAAACGGAGTGCCCGAGCGGGATAGCTACCGCCGCTACCGGATCACCTCCACCAAGGGACAGGATGATTTTGCCAGCATGGCCGAGGTGATCAGGCGCCGCTACAGGCGACTGCTGACGGAGGCAGGGAAGTCCCATCCGGATTCCGATGCATCGCAGGAGGATCCCGCCGAGGCCATCGAACGCCACTCCCGGGCACTGCGCACGGAGAGCCCCCTTCCGGATCTTGTCATCGTCGACGGCGGCAAGGGGCAACTCGGGATGGCCTGCAGGGAACTTCAGGCCATGGGACTGCATGACCAGCCGGTCATCGGCCTCGCGAAGGAATTCGAGGAGATCTACCGCCCGGGGGAATCACTCCCCGTGCGACTCGACAAGGACTCCGGCGCTCTGCGCCTCCTCCAGCGGATCCGCGACGAGGCCCATCGTGTCGCCAACGGCTACAACGAACTCCTCCTGCGCCGACGCATTTCCGAAAGCCTCCTAGACGACATCCCGGGAATCAGCGAAGCCCGCAAAAAGGCACTGCTCACGCGATTCGGAAGCATCACCCGGTTGCGGAAGGCAACCGTCGAAACCCTCGCGGAAACACCTGGAATCAGCCGCGCAACGGCAGCCAAAATCCTCGAAAGACTGAAGGGCAACTAGTCATCAGGAAGGCGGAAAACTGAAGCGATCCCTCACAGTTTTTAAGCGCCAACCATGCCCTTTCGGGCAAGACCGGCACTATGTCCCGAAGATCGGCCGGCCTCCGATGCTGCAGCACCACCTAGAGAGGAGAATCACCCAAAAAGGACTCCCGACTTTCGGGCGCAGACAAGGGCCTTTTCTGTGAAGTACGATTTACCGAAAGTTCAGAAACGTCTTCGGGAGGTGCTGCGTTAAACCTCTTCGGTTTATTTCCTTGTGCAGTGCTAGTATTGACGGCGCGAATGGTGAGGCACACCTCTGCATCTGTCGCTGTATTTTCAGCCTTTGAACTTTGGTCAGCTTCATGGCCAAGGTGGAACGCTACACCGAAGACGGGCAGGGCTAACCTACTTGAAGGTCAGCACCGAGGCAGTCTTGCCATCGGCCAGAGTGATGATGGAGTAGTCAACCTTTGAGGATGATGCCGCCCCTGCGAGATTTGGATCAACTGGTTTGGTGATGTATTCAGTCCCAGATGACAATTTAGGCCCGCCGGTTGTTCCCCTGTCTGGAATATCCACGGTTCCTAGAGACGTTGCGCCTCCACCTTTGCAATTATCCAATTTGCACATCCCACTCCTAGCAAATGCCTCATCAGAGGCATCCCAAGCAACCGCACTTCCCGCCATCAGCATCGCAATGAGTATCGGCATGGTCTTCATGTGATGAACATCGCTCCGTTAACGGCATGGCCTCACGGTCGGACAATGCAACTTATTACGTATAAGTAATTTGCTTAGTCGGTTGCATAGGGGAAAGCCCTCCCCCATCCGATTGTTCTAAAAATCAGGAATCCACGGCACCCTGTTGTCGTGAAAACGCATGATAGGCGTGGCATAGGGCGGCGATCCCTAACCAAGACCGCGGCACTAATATCATGCCGCTCATATATTATTGCACTACTGGGGCTCTGATTCCACTTGCTTAAGGTATGATTGGCCAATCTGAACCAGCGCAGCATCTTGGTTCTTGATCAGCCTTTCGCTCAACCAAATACACAGATCCTGCGGTCTCAAATCCAATGTCTGCTGTAAAAACCTCTTCCTGACTTCAATTGGAATACTACTAGTCGTCGATAGTAGTTGAAATAAATCGCGGTCATTATCAGATAATGAATACAGGAGATGTTTAAGGCACTCCTCTTGCACACTGGGGACTCCCCTTGCTGTAACTGTAGCGATGTAGATCAGCCCGCGTACCCGCTCATTATTACCCTGTTTTTCATTTTGCAGAACGTCCATAAGTGGACTTTCCCATTCCTCAGGGATGAAGGTGGCCTCTCCGGTTTCTTGGACGGCGGGAGTCCTTTCCGAGGACGGTCTGGTTGAGCCGACGTCAACTGTATCGGCTTTCTTTGGCCACCTGTTACTTTGCTTGAAAGCACTGGTGCGGAGATCAGTTCCCGTCTCCTGCCTTGGTTTGTCTTTAACAAAAATGAGACCAATGCAAGCGATGGTGGCCGTTACAAGCACCCCCAAAGTGCCGAGGAGCCTTGTCTCACTAGAAAACTTCATCTCCCCAATCCAAAAAACCCTGACCCAATATTATCTCTAAAACTGCCAAACCCGGAGCGGGAGTATATCTGAGCTCGCCCCGATGTTCCATTGTTCAGGGAAAACAGCCCCCGACCGTTGATTGTTCCGGAACCGTACCCAGTCAGTCCGTTGTAGGGGTAATAGCAGGAATAGGCAACGGCACCTCTCCTTGTCACCGTAGCCGTACCATACCCAAAAAGACCGGCAGCGCTTCCCGTTGTGTACCCTGAAATAAGGGAGTATGAACCGGCGTAAGCGGATTGCGCCTTGAGTTTCCCTGCGGAAAACAGGGTTGTGATTACAACAGCCGATGCAAGTAGCGTGGTGCGCATGCACTACATATGAACCTCTTAGGCTATATTGTCAAATTAAAGCGCCTAAGGAATTTGATTAACCGCAGATTTTTAGACATGCGCTCGGGTCAAGTGGGTGCATGGTTGGACTGGGATATGGCCCATGCTCCTACTCCACCGCCTCCGTCAGAGTCCGCTGGCTCACTTCTTGAGGTTTTCAACCTAACGCCGAAGCCCTATCACCTCTTTTCGTACGGCTAGAAACAAGCAAGCGAGAGCGAAGAACATAGCCATCCATGTGCATCCAAACCAGAGAAGCATTGAGTCGGCGGTCATGTGATGGGGTTACGGATTGGCAGAGAGAGGTCAAATGAAGCCGCTCATGAGCGAACAATGGGCGAAAGGCGGCCACTCGGTGAACCCAAGCCGACCAGTACCGAGCAGTTTTTAGTGTCACCTATCTGTCACCAGATTTAACATCCAAAGTGACCAATCGGCCGTAGAGGCTTATAAATACTGGAGCCGCTTATCGGATGTCCCCGCTTCCGCGGGGTGCTACAGTATGGCTTTCGCCTCAAACATTTGCCGCTAATCGCGGCATGGTGATCGAACCAAGGTTCGACTCCGTGGCTCATCAATGCCCTGATGGGCATGATGGAGCCGCTTATCGGATTCGAACCGATGACCCTCTCATTACGAATGAGATGCTCTACCAACTGAGCTAAAGCGGCGAAGTCAGGCATGAAGTTTTAACCGAAATGGCCTTGAAGGCAAGAATGACGGCACATCGAGTGCTGGGAAGCGCGATGCAGCCTACCCTAGCAGCCCTTTAGGGAATGCCTAGGGGACCACGTTCACACCCTTGATACCGAAAGCCTTTGCGGCGGCCAGCAAGTGACCGTCATTGCTATGGATCTTCTTGAACCCATGCTGCACGGCACACGCCAGATGGAGCGCATCCGCTGAGCGCAGATAGACCGACGGTGCGAGCTTTCTGAACCGGTGCGTCACGTCGGCGAGCAACTCCTGATTCACAGGTAGCCAGCTCCAGATCCCGTTCGCCTCGTCCAGATCGAACTGTTTCCAGAGGAGGCGGAATTCGGCAGGGGTGATCGATTTCTGGCGAAGGTTACGGTGAAAGGTAGCAGCAAGCTCGATACGCCCGTACTGACAGCAGGCCACCCTGCCGTCTTCGGCAGCGATCTCCTTAACCTCAGGGCTTCCGTGCTCATTGAGATAGCACTTCGCCACATAGGCCGTATCGAAATAGATCATCCCCTGTCCCGGTCGTCTGAGATGAAGCGTGCCGAATCCATCTCTCGACGCGGCATCCTGGCAAACCCCTTCACCAACGGACGCTCAGCGAAAGACTTACCGGTATCGTCCTCTGAAAACGGGATGATCCTGGCAACGGGTTGCTTCCTGTCCAGGACGACGATTCCGTCACGGCGAGCCGCCTTGCGGACCCAGTCCCCCGTCTTCATATGAAGATCCCTGATGGTGATGGCGATCATGTGCTCAAAGTGACACATCACTGAAGTGCAGTCAATGGCCGGAAAAGTAACAGGATCCGAATTAAGGCTGATTTCCACCTCGATGGTCTAGGCTCCCACCCAAAGAAATGGCGGAGGGGGTGGGATTCGAACCCACGGAGGCTTTAACACCTCTCCGGTTTTCAAGACCGGTGCAATAAACCGCTCTACCACCCCTCCTTTTTGCTATGCTCTCGTTTAATCGGAGCCGGCCAGAATTGCGAGGCAAAGAATATCACCAAAAACCTCTCTCCGGTTTTGACTCGCTCGCTTTGCCAAGACCTCTCCAGAGGTCCTTGTCCTTCGGACTGCTTCGCAGGCTTCATCGTGCATCCCTGCACTCGATGTTCGCTCGTCTCACCCCTTCTGCACCTCCTTCGGCCATCTACGCGCGGTTCTCCCCAGAAGCCTGGTTCACTTTGTAACCTTTCACTTTCTAACCTTCTAACTCGCCTTCAATTTTGATAGCCTGGCCGTTGCTTCGCAGCCGTTACAGCAAGTTTCCAATTTCAGCTTTTTCCCGTCACTACCTCGAGAGATCCCCTTGGGTGAGGATCTGATAGCCCTCTCCCTGAAGGACGGTGGAGGCGCACTCGTTGTCATCGACATGGAGGACGAGCAGCGCCTTGCCGCGGGGGCGGACAAGGAGGGGGTAGCTGAAGAGCAGGTTCACTTCGGCCATCAGCAGGCAGCTCAGCACATGACCGAGATCGGCGGCTCCCTCCGCAAGTTCCACCACGAGGACTGTGGTCTGGCTGAAAGCGATGTCATGGTCGTGCAGTAGCTTGGAGACCAATGCGGGGTCGCTCACGATCATCCGGGCGATGGAGGACTCGGCCGAGTCGACGATGCTGAAGGCGAGGACGATGACTCCCTTCTGCTCGATGAGTTTCACGACTTCGAGGAGGGCGCCGACCTTGTTGTCCAAAAAGATCGAGAAATGCCGGACCGGGGCTCCGGCAATGCCTTCCTTGGTGGATGGGGCGAATTGGGACATGAGGGATCTCTTTCTTCGGGTTATTTGTAGGCGTAGACGAGGGAGAACTCCGCGGGGGCGGTATCAGCCTGTTCCAGCAACTCCACGCCGACAAAATACTTTCCGCTTTTCTCGGGCGCAACCCCGGCGGCGCTCCTGGCTCCACCATTGCCCGATTCTCCCTTCCACTGCTCGCCCTTCAAGGCCTTCCCGGCGGCGTCGTAGACGGTGACCCGAAGCATGGCACCACGTGCCGGCGATGCGGCGACAAACCAGTAGTTCTCCCCCGCAAAGAGGGTGACCTGAAGAAAAAGCGGCGTTCCCTTGGCCAGGGTTCCGTTCCACTCCCCGTCGCGGATCCGGAATCCGTCGTTCACGAACGCACCGGCGGTCTCCAGCGCAAGTCGTCGCGATTCGCTCGGAAGGATCGGCGCGCGGTTTTTCACTGCGCCGGCCACCGGCTGATCCTCGGCCACGGCCTTGCCTGCCACGAGTGCGGCGAAGCAAACACCCGCGAGGATGAGCGTGAGGAGCGGGATTCCGGGCCGGGTGTTCATTTCGTGACGGAAGCGGAGGAGTTTGTCCCCATGGCCTTGGGTGAAGGACTGGACGCAGGTCCGGAGGCAGGGGCCGGCGTTCCCGAAGCGGTTGCCGAGGTGAGGATCGATTTCACGACTGCGGAGCAGTCATCGTGGATTTTCTGGAGGGCGTTACGGGACTCCTGCTGGGAGAGACCGTTCGCCTTCAGGAGTGACGCGACCGATTCCAAAGCCTCCCTGGTCAAGGCAACTTGCGCCCCTCCCTTGAGGCGAGGAGGCAGCGCCCCGAGTTGGGCGGCAAGCTTGGAGGCCAACTCAGGCTGACGGATGACTTCGATCCCCTGGAGCGACTCGGTGGCGAGCACCACGCCGGAGGCGATCTCGAGCCCCCGGAGCCACGCGGCGGCGGAAGTCAGGCAGACAAGATCGCGGTCCTTCTGCTCGACCATGGTTGCCTTGACCTCGTTCTCGGTCGCTTCCAACTCATCGGCCAGCGCCTCCCATGCGCTGTTCTCCGCAAACTCCATGAGACTGTTTCCACGGCCCAACAGGCTCTGGCTGACACCGAGAGCCTTGGCCACCGACATGATCTCGCGGCCGACATTCCGCACCTGCTGGCCATCCTGTGCCTCGACGGCAATGTAGCCGTTGGCGGCAAGGACCCCGACGGCCAGAGCCAGTTGGGCACGGTCCGTGGTGACCGGGGCGGTGGCCGGAGTGACGAGAGTGGCCCAGTTCGGGCGACACACCTTGTTGATGGCGGCAAAGACCTCCCCCGGGCAGGGAATACTCATGGCATCCAGAAAAACAGCCTCCCCCCGCTGTGCCTCCGTCATCGGCGGGATGGCCGGCGTGGCGCCCCGTGCCGGAAGACAAAGGAAGAGGGTTAACAAGAGCGCCGGAATGGCAAAATGTCTGCCCGTGACCATGTTTTATGGATACACCAGAGGATCGCATGATGCCAGAACCGAACACGCCCGCCACTCAGGAGAGGACTCCCCGCCGCACAGACCTTCCGATCGAGGAACTGCGCGGGGCGATCGTATCCGAACTGACTTCGGGCAATCGCCTCATCGTCGAGGCCCCGACGGGATCGGGCAAGTCGACCCAGATCCCGCAGATGCTTCTCGACGCGGGGATCCTGGGATCCGGCCGCGCCGTGATCCTGCAACCGCGACGACTGGCGGCTCGGATGCTGGCCGCCCGGGTGGCCCATGAGCGCGGGGGGCGTGTCGGTGACGAGGTCGGCTACCGCATCCGCCTCGACGACGCCTCCAGCAGCGCGACGCGCCTGCTCTTTGTGACCGAGGGAATCCTCGTGCGACAGATGCTCGGGGATCCGGACCTCGCGGGTGTGAGCGCCCTGCTCTTCGACGAGTTTCACGAGCGGCACCTCTACAGCGACATCTCGCTGGCCCAGGCCCTTGCCCTTCAGGGGACACGACGCCCCGACCTGAAGATCATCGTCATGTCGGCGACCCTCGACACCTCGGCCCTTGCGGACTATCTGCAGCCCTGCGCTGTCCTTCGATCCGGCGGACGCACCCACCCCGTCGAGATCGGCTACCTGAACCGTGATCCGGGCGACGAAAAGCCGTGGGATCTGGCCGCCGAGGCGGCCGCGTCGATGCTCTCCAAGACACCGGGCAATCTTCTGGTCTTCATGCCGGGCGCCTACGAGATCTCGCGGACCATCTCCACCCTCCGCGTGCGCCTTCCCAACAACGTGGCGATCATGCCGCTGCACGGCGAACTCCCGCCGGCAGACCAGGACGCCGCCGTCGCACCGGGAGGTGGGCGCAAGGTCATTGTGGCCACCAACGTCGCCGAGACATCACTCACCATCGACGGCGTCACGGGCGTGATCGACAGCGGGCTGGCCCGTATCGCCAGCTTCGATCCGCGACGCGGGATCAACACGCTCCTGATCGGCAAAATCAGCCGCGCCTCGGCGGATCAGCGGGCGGGACGCGCCGGACGCACGGCGCCAGGCGTCTGCCTCCGGCTCTGGACGGAGCGGGAGCATGCGCGGCGCATCCCCCGTGAGGCGCCCGAGATCCACCGTGTCGATCTCAGCGAGGTGCTCCTCACGCTGAAGGCGGCGGGATTCGCTTCCCTTGACGCCATTCGGTGGCTCGACGCCCCCCAATCCCATGCCCTGGAGAAGGCAGAAACCCTGCTCCGTGATCTCGGAGCCCTTGATCACGACGGCGCGATCACCCCGCTCGGCCACCGCATGCTCGCCTTCCCCACCCATCCGCGCTACGCCCGCATGCTGATCGCCGCGCAGGAGTTCGGCTGCGTCCGTCAGGCAGCCCTGATGGCGGCACTCACCCAGTCCCGCCCCCTGCTCCTGCGGACCGACCGCAAGACCGAGGAGGAGCGGCAGGATCTCTTCGGAGGAGGAGGCTCCGACTTCCTTGTCATGGCGCGCGCTTTCCGCTGGGCAGAGCGCAACGACTTCCGCGCCGACCGATGCCGCCAACTGGCGGTCCACGGCGACGCCGCCCGCCAGACGGGCCGCGTCTACGACCAGTTCCTGAGCCTGGCCGAGCGGCAGGGACTTGATGTCGATGCACCGGCCGCGCCGGACGAGGCGCTGGCCAAGTGCATTCTCGCGGGGTTCGCCGATCAGGTGGCCCGGAGAAAAGGGGCCGGCACCAACTTCTGCGACATCGTCCATGGCCGCCGGGGATTGCTTGCCAAGGAGAGCGCCGCTTCGGAAAGCCGCCTCCTTGTGGCGGCTGAGATCAGCGAGATCGGACAGGGTAGCGGTGATGTCCGCGTCCAACTCTCGATGGCCACGGCCATCGACGAATCGATGCTTCGCGAACTCTTCCCGGAGGATTTCACCGACCGGAACGACTACTTCTTCGACTCGGGCACCAACCGCGTCGTGAAGCGATCCGAGAAAGTCTTCCGCGACCTCGTGCTCGAGTCGGTCCACCGCGATGCGCAGCCCTGTGCAGACGCTTCACGCGTGCTCGCGGCCGCGCTTGCCGAGGGGGATCTCCCCCTGCCGACATGGAAGGAGGATGCCGAGGAGTGGATGCCCCGGGTGCAATGGCTGGCCCATTATCACCCGGAACTGGAGCTCCCCTCATTTGACGAAACGGATCGACTCCTGGCGCTCGAGACATGGTGCGAAGGAGCGATCGGCTACCGCGATGTGAAAGACAAGCCGGCGATCCCGGCCCTCCAGTCGCTCCTGTCTCCGGCCCAGCGTGCCGCATTGGAGAAACTGGCTCCCGAGCGCCATGAGCTTCCCGCGGGGCGCAAAGCCCGACTCCTCTACAAGCCGACCGGACAGGTCACCATGAGTGCCCTCATCCAGGATCTCTACGGAGTGACCGCCACCCCCAAGCTCGCAGGAGGCAAGGCGGAGGTGACCATCGAAATCCTGGCGCCCAACCGCCGACCCATCCAGATCACCAAGGACCTGAACTCCTTCTGGAAAGAGACCTACCCCAAGATCAAGCCGGAGCTTTCACGCCGTTACCCCAAACACAAGTGGCTGTGATACCAACCACCAATAGGGTTATCTTGTCGCCACGGCCAACGGCTCCTCCCCCATCATGATCGCACTTGCGGCGGCACTGCTGCTTTTCATTGGAACCCAAGCGGATCCCACCCCGGGGAACCCCGGAGGGATTTTCTCAGTCAGACTGGATTCCGATACCGGTCAATTCACGAGTCCAACGCTCGCAGCCTCAACACTCCGGCCCGGTTTTCTGGCACTGCATCCGGGAGGGCGGATCCTCTACGCCACCACTGACACGCGTGGATTTCAGGGGCCTTCCACGCAGGCGCCCAGTGTCTTTGGCATTGAAGCGGAAACAGGTCTGCTGCAGGCCCGTCCATCACAACTCGACGGCGGATCTCCCCTCACCTGTGCATCCGTAAGCGCGGAGGGAAATGCCCTCTTTGCCGCCAGTTACCGTGAAGGAGGGATCTTTTCCTTCCCCATCGACAAGGAGGGCAATCCCGGCCCTCCCGTGACGGCGATCACCAACTCAGCCGTTGCCGGAGTAGATCACGGCACCACCCATCCCCACTCCGCCATCCTTTCACCCGACAACCGCCACCTCTATGTGTGCGACTTGGGAAGGGATCGCATTTACTGCTACCTGATCGCCTCATCCCGCCCCGTACTCACCCCCGCAACCACCCCCTTCATCGCAACCGCGGAGGGCACCGGGCCTCGCCATGGCGTGATTTCATCGGATGGCGACTTCCTCTACGTCATCGGGGAACGCGACTCAAGCATCTCGGTATTCAAACGCGATCCGGCGTCGGGTGCGCTCACTCAACTCCAAAAGGTTCCGACACTGCCGGACGGGTTCGATGGGAAAAATGCGACCGCCGAAATCAGGATCCATCCGAATGAACGGTTTGTATACGGATCCAACAGGGGCCACGACAGCATCGCCTTCTTTGCACGGAATGCCTCAACCGGCCTCCTGACAACTGTTGAAACCGTCCCCTGCGGGGGAAAACATCCGCGAAACTTCGCGCTGTCACCGGATGGCGCATGGTTGGTCTGCGCGAACCGCGACAGTGACAACTTGGTCGCGTTCCGCGTGGATGCCATCACAGGACGATTGTCCCAGGTCGGGGACCCTGCATCCGTTCCGAAACCTACCTATGTTCTGTTTGCTTCCGGATCCATGGCACGGATGACGGGCGACGGCCGGAAAAAGTAGACTGCTCGCTGTTTTCATACCATTGACACGATTAGTCTGGTGGAATTGGCGAAG
>JBAPTI010000038.1:0-10808 GCA_049282095.1 Chthoniobacterales bacterium | reverse complement strand
TCTGGGGGAAATACACCCACCATGCCGATAGCGGCCTGGATGAATGGCTGGCCGACATGCTGCCCTTTTCCTCCACATTTACGGGTCATCTGGAGGGATCGGAGGCGCTCTACGATGGCTCGAACCGAAATCTCGTCGGGGTGAGGAACTTCCTCTCCGGGACACCTCAGCTCGCGGTTCTCCTTGGAATGACTCGTGCCGGGAAGTCGGCTTTCATGTGCGATCTCCTGTCTCAGACCGATCCCTATTACGACTTCACCCTGATCGTGGAGGAAGGGCTCTCCTACGGAATCTGGACACAGGCTCTGGGATCCACCCCGATCGTTATCCAACCAGACGGAGATCTCTGCTTGAACTATCTCGATACCCAGGGGGCCCCGCTGACCAACCTCCAGATCACGACCGCTGCGGCACTGGTGGCCAAGATGGCTGGGAATCCCGCTGATGAGGATCGCCGTAACCTGCGACTCGCTCAGATCACCCAATACATCGAGCAGCTCTACACCGACCGCTTCGAGGAGTGGATCGCCGAGGATGCAGGTCGACTCGACATGGTGGCCCGGCACGCCATGGCCGTTCTGGAATACAAATCCCGTCACATGCCGCTCTCGGCCACCTTTCTGGAGGCATGGACGGAACTGAAGCACACGGCGACCGAGGAGGAACGGCAGGAGCTTTTGAGTTCTCCGAAACCCGAGGAGGTTTCCCGGTTCATCAAATCCCATGACATGGAGCGCCATGTCCGCAATACGGCCTTCGCCTTCTTCGGGCCGACGGACTACCCGACCCACGACATGCTCCAGCAGATGATGCTGGTGGCTCCCTTTGCGGAACATAACCGCGATGAGATCAATCATCTGGCAACCCTGCTTGCCCCTTGGAATGAGCAGAGGCTCCTCTGTGGACACTCGACCTTGTCCATGACGGGACGGGTGGCCCACTTCGACCTGACCTATATCCCTGAGTCGAATAAGCAGCTCAAGGAACTGGCCGGGTTCCTCATCGCCAACTACGGGCGTCAGCACATCATCACTCTCCCGAGAGGAGCGCGAAAGAGGGTGATCTTCGAGGAGGTGGCCCGCACCTTGGATGTGCCGGGAGGAGAGCAACTGGTGAGCGAGTTCTACGCGCAGCTCTCGAAGTTCTCCACTTGGATCATCTCGATCGTCCAGCAGTACAGCCGGTTCCAGAACTCGGGGATCCGTCCGATCGTTTTCGGCAACGCCAAGCAGTTCTTCTTCACCCGGATGAACGACCGGCGAGACATCGAGGATGTCGCCCGGGACATCGATCTCTCGGAGGCAACCAAGGAGGCAGTCTCGCGCTATCCGCTGCCGGAGCATCTTCCCGATCACAACAAGTACGCCGCGCTCACCTACTACCATCTGGATGTCCAGCAGGCGCGGTGCGGGACGATCCATAACCGGGTATCTCCCGAAATGCTCTTCTGCTCCTCCTCGACGGGGCAGGACTTCGACGAACGCAGCCGGAAGCTCCGGAGTCACGAAGACATCGTGGCCGGGATCCTTCGCGAAACCACCCAACACCAACCAAAATGAAACGAATATTCCTAGTTCTTGGCCTCTTTGCGCTGACGGGCTGCGCAGGCCGTTCTCAATTCCAGAAAGGGTATGAACGCGGAGCCGCCGACACGGTGAAGCGCCAGTACTGGATTGCTCAAAACCTCCAGAAGCCGGGGAAGAACTCCGAGCGCCATCTCTCGGTCTACAAGCTGACCGTGCCACCTGATCCCGACGCCAAGGTGAAGACGGTCCCCTATGAGATCGCGATTCCAATCGTGAACTGACCATGAAGAAGTATCTCCCTCTTCTCTTTGTGATGGTGACTCTCCCCGTGCAGGGGCAGTGGGTCGTCTCCGATCCCGTGGTGGAACATGCGACTGAGGCGAAGAACGCCTTCGACCAATTGAAGTATGCCTGGGAACAAACCCAATGGGCGCAGCAGCTTTCGAGTCTCGCCCAGACCCTCGACACGGTGAAGAGCCAGCTTGAGGTGGCCCAGCAGGTGAAACAGGCCATCGGCAACCCGGCGGCGATTTCGGGGATGATCCAGAGCGGGCTCTTTTCCTCGTATCTGAGGAATTCCGGAATCACCGACACGCTGAGCGACCTCTCCAAGATCACCCAGCAGGGAGCCAAGCAATCGGTGGCCATCCAGCAGATGTACCGGCCGATCGATCTCAATGCCTACAAGCGGATCGAGACCCCGTTCGAGGGGACGGCCTCGTTCCGGGACGAGGGGGATCCCCTCAAGCAGTTCCGGGCGGTGGAGAACGCTTACTCCAACTTCCAAGACATGCTGAAGCAGGCGCAGAGCAAGAGGAAGGAACTCAACACCAAGATCGCGGCCCTGAACGATCAGCTCAAGAGTGCCCAGGACGATGCCGAGGTGCAGAAGCTCCAAGGGTCGCTCACCACGGCCCAGACATCGCTGAAGGATCTGGACGGAATCATGGATGGTGCGGAGCACCAGGTGAAGCTGCTCCATATGCTCAATGAGAACCGGGCGGCTACCGAGGCGATTGCCGCCGAGGAAATCAGCCGGGCCCGCAATCGTGAAAGTGCCAAGATGGGATCGGATGCCGAGGCATCCGCTACGAAGTCGGGTTCCCAAAGTGGCGGGAGCTCTTGGCCTCCGGGATTCTGATCGATGATGCCGGCCCTTTCCAATCTGTTCGACTCGGCGGGGCAGATCCGCACCTACATGATGCCCTTTGCATTCGTACTCTGCATTCTGGGCATCGGGGAAATGGCCTGGCGGGCGGGATCTGATTCCAAGGCGATCCTCGGGGTGATCCTGAAGGTGACGATCATCGTGGCCCTGATCGCGGGCTACCCGACGATCATGAACAAGGGGATGGAGGCCTTTCAGGAGATGCGCCAGAAGTTCACCAACGCGCAGGATGCGAAGTTCATCCAACTCCTGACCTCCAGGATCCAGAACCAGCCATCGGACTCGTGGACGGATCTCGGGAAGATTGTCCCGGCGGCCGTGGGGTACTTCTTTCAGGGCATCGGGCGCTTCATGATGATCGTGCTGAACTTCTTTCAGCAGTTCGCCATCGCCGGGCTCATTGCTATCTCGCCCCTGCTCTTGGGGTTCCTCTTCTTCTCGCCGACCCAGTCCTTCGGGATCCACTTTGCGGTTACCTCCTTCACCGTGATGCTCTGGTATCTGGGGATTTGCCTGGTGGACATCGTGATCGTGGCGATCAGCGACATGCTCTTCGCCCCGATCACGGCTGGCGGGATCGTCCAGGTGGCGCAGAACGCGATCGTCGTTCAGAACTGGCTGCTCTTCCCCTTCATCATGGCCTTCGCGTCGATCGTGACGCTCTTCTTCTACCTCTCGGTTCCTTTTGTCGCCGGGGCCATCATGAAGGGAGCCAGTGGTACGACCTCGGCACTGACCGCAGGGATCAGTAACACGCTGCAGGCGGTGGGATTTGCGGTGGGCGCGGGAGCAACGGTCGCAGGGGCTGCTGCCACCTTCGGTGGATCGGCTGCCGCGCAGGCTGCAGTGGCATCCGGGAAAGCCGCCGCAGGGGCGGCGAGTGCCTCCTCCCGAATCGCCAATGACCTGGGAGAAAGTGCCGGATCGGCAAGCTCCGGTGGATCCGTGCCTCCTCCGCCTGAGGAAACCGGGGGCTCAATCTTTAATCCCGAGAACCCGGCCATGGTGGCCCAGCAAACCTCACCCGAGTCCTTCACTGTGACCGATCACTCCAAGGGAACGGTGTCCAGTCACCGGGGGAGTCTCGCCACCCCTCATGCGGCACAGGCCGCGTTCAACTCCCATGCCTCGAAGGCAAAACCTTCTTCATCCGAACCAGACAACACCAACCCATGAAACTCACAGCCATCACCGCCATCACCAACAACATCGTCGCCGCCAGATTCTGGATGGTGATTGCCCTCATCTGCGCCGTCCTTGCGGTGGGATCTCCCTACCTGACCATCAAGGCCATGAAGCAGAAGGAGAAGGTCGTCATCCTCGATCAGGGAGGCACCCTGATCTATTCGCCCTTGCTCGGCTTTGAGGAGGCGGCGGGTCTTCACGCCTACCATGTGCGCATTGCCTGTCTGGCTCTGCTTCAGCGCAATCCGGTCGGGCCGGATCTTCCTGACCTGCTCAAGCGGATGTATCTGGAGGAACCCGCCCGCAAAAAGGCGGCGGCTCTCTACAAGGCCCAGAATCCCGAGTTTAAGGAGAAGGAGATCCACCAGAAGGTAGAGGTGTCCAAACTCGACATCCTCGATACCCGCAAGATGAAGGACGGGGTGGGGGTTTCCTATGAGGCGGTCGATGTCGAAGCGGAAGGGAACCTCGTCCGTACCGGAACGCTCAACAAGATCGAGTTCCGCGAGGTGGCGAAGTTCAAGATCACCTTCTTCTTCGTCCGAAATCCGGACCTAATGAGCAATGGACGACTTCCCTTGGTTGTTCAGGACTTCAAGTACGAGGAACACCCGCTTTAAGCAGGATTTGCGGCGAATAGATGGGTTATTTGCCGCAAAACTACGGAGATTATTGATCTGCGGAGATTATTGGGTCATATTCTCCGCAAAGATACGGCGAATACCCCATGGCTTATATCCATCAACAGAAAGACTGGCCCCGTTTCCGATGGAACGAGGGCAGGTTGTTGCCTCTATTGGCCAAAGTCCGCCATCAGCAGGGGCGCCTCCTTGGGCAAATGGAGGGGCTAGGGTTTCATCTTAGAGGTGAGGCCAATCTTGAAAGCCTGACCAGCGAGGTGATCGGTTCTAGCGCCATCGAGGGTGAAAAACTCAATCCGGAGGAGGTGCGCTCCTCGATCGCTAGACGCCTAGGGATAGCCCATGCGGGAACGACTCCGGCTAGCCGACATGTCGAGGGAGTCGTTGAGATGATGCTCGATGCCACCCGGAAATACGACGAGTCGCTCACGGCGGAGAGACTCTTCTCATGGCATGCAGCACTCTTTCCTACCGGGCGTAGCGGTATGCAGCGCATCACCGTGGGTGCATGGCGCACCGAAGATGCGGGCCCCATGCAGGTGGTCTCCGGAGCAATGGGACGTGAGAGGGTGCATTTCGAAGCACCCGAGGCTCATCTCATTGATGCCGAGATTACCCGTTTCCTGGAATGGTTCGAGGGAGCGGAAGCAATCGATCCCGTCCTCAAGGCCGGCATCGCCCATTTCTGGTTCGTGACGATCCACCCATTTGAGGATGGCAACGGGCGCATCGCCAGAGCCATCGCCGACATGGCGCTGGCCAGAGCAGATGGGGTGGCTGATCGCTTCTACAGCATGTCCTCTCAGATCGAGAGGGAGCGAAAGCAGTACTACGATTCTCTGGAGAGCAGCCAACGCGGCGGAGTCGACATCACCCTGTGGTTGGAGTGGTTCCTTGGCTGCCTAGAACGAGCCTTGGAACAGGCCCACGAAAATCTCGGCTCGATCCTCCGTAAAGCCAGGATCTGGGAGCGTATAAACCAGGATGGGCCAGTAAATGAGCGCCAACATGCGGTGATCAACCGTCTGCTCGACGGGTTCGAGGGGAAACTATCCACCTCCAAGTATGCCAAGCTTGCAAAGTGTTCCCCGGATACCGCTCTACGCGACATCAACGAGTTGATTGCCCGCAAGATCCTTATCCGTGAGTCCGGCGGAGGAAGAAGCACCGGCTACAGTTTTACGGATCCTCTGGTAAAGGATCGCAACGAGTCGTAGCTCGTTAGGAATGACCGCAGGGGCTGCGTGAGCTTCTGCTGAGAATGGAAATGTTGCTCCCGATCGGGAGCACCAGAGGTCATTTTTTCTGAAAGTCTCGGGGGCATGAAGCTCCCAATCTTTGCTGTGATCCTGTGCGTGGGCTCGCTCGCACACGCCGGATCCATCGTCCAGAAGCCACTTGATGAGTTCATCATCTACGACATCCCGGTGGCCTCGAAGACGGGAACCACGACGGTCATGTTCCCGTCGGAAATCTCCGGGCTCTTCGCCAAGTCGGTGGCGGTGCAGGACCAGGAGAACGCTGGGTTCCTGATCTCGTTCACGCCGGGGAACTTTTACTTCACGATCCGGGCGCTCAAGAAGGATTCGGAGGATCACCTCACGGTGATCTTCAACCGGAAGGCGTATGTGCTGCACATGACGGCCTCGGAGCACCCCTTCTACAACGTGACCTTCTACCAGGAGGAGCGTAACGGGAAGGAGGGACGGATCAATGTGGTGCCCGAGCGACTCCTCTCGCTCATGGACAAGGCCAAGGCTTATCCGCTGCTGCTCAAGGCGGAGAGGGATGCCTTGGCCGGTGTGCTCCATGCCTCTCCGGGGATCACCAATTATTACAAGGACTTCAACGTCCGCATCCTCGATGTCTGGAGATTCGAGGAGGAAGACACGCTCATCTTCCGGCTGGAACTGGTCAATGAGACCGACCTGGCGATCTACTACAAGCCGCAGGATCTGGCGGTACGGCTCGATGAGCGGATCTACACGGAGTCCCTCGCGGATGCCTCCGGGGTGATGCCGCCAAAGTCGGTGACGCCGGCATTCTTTGCGATCACGGGGAATGGCCAAGGAGGACGCAATCATCTCGCTCCCGACAATAAGTGGAACGTGCTGGTGGTGCGGGCTGAGTCGCGTCAGACGACCAAGGCAACTGGCGGAACCTCCAACAAGAACGTCGCCCGATGAACCTCCGCGATTTCAAGACGGAGCTGCTCAACAAGCCGACCGGGCGGCTGATCCTCTTCCTTTTTGCGGGAGGGGTGATCCTCGCCTTTGTCCTGCTCCATCGCGGTGGAGGCAAATCCTCCAAGGTCACTCCAGCAGTGCCAGCCCAGGCAACGGCAGCCAAGGGCTACACGATCGACGAGGGGATTCCCGACATCAAACCGATGAGGCCAACGCCCACGCCGACTCCACTCCTGATGATGCCGGAGGGGAAGCCGGTAGCTGTGAAGACTCCTCCTCCGATCCCTCAGGCGATCTTTGCCATCAAGGAAAACTCCTTGAGCGAGAATTATCTTCCGTACGGACGGCTTCTGAAGTGCGAGCTCGTGAACACGGTCGACTCCATCAACTTGGAGACTCCGATTATTGGACTCATTACCGAGGATGTCTGGAGGGATGGGCGGTTGATTATCCCGGCAGGGACCGAGGTGCATGGAGCGGCGAAGAATAGTGCCGCTCGGGATCGGATCGGTTCCGACCATGAGTGGATGCTTGTTTTCCAAAACGGAAAGCAGCTGCCGTTGGCCGGGACGGTGCTCGACTACGCTCCCGATGAAAAGGAACCGGGTCGCTGGAAGGAGAGTGATGGGTCGGCGGGACTGCGGGGCTACAAGATCGCTGCCGACAAGTATGCGGAGGCCAAGGCGATCTTGGCTTCGGTGGTCGCCTCAGGGGCGGGGGCTTTTCCGGGAGTGACCAACATCATTTCCCCTCTCACTGGGGGAGCCACGCAGCTTCAGGGAGGAGGAATGACGCAGGCCCTCTCTGCGGGAATCCAAGCCGGTGGGCAGCTCTATGCCCAGCGGCTCCTCGATGGTCTTCAGAAGGATCCCTACTACGTCCGCGTTCCCGCCGGAACGCTCTTCTACCTCTACGTCACCCAGACGGTCGACCTGAACAAGGCCGCTCGGGGACTCGTTTCCACTTCCAACCCATCCGCCAAATGAAACACCTGATCCCTGTCCTCCTGCTCGTCCTTCTCTCGGGATGCGCCACGCACAAGCCCGTGAAGCCCGAGGCCTATCCAGCCGTTGCTGGAAAGAGTGTGCCTGAAAGCACTCTTGGACGCGTCCGCACTCCCGAGGTGGTGAAGAGCTATCCCACAGGACGCTATACCGATCCCGACTTCCCCGAGGAAATGCATGAGCGGCATACGCTCTATCGGAAGGAGCAGTCTGCCGATTGGAATTACCGGCCAGGTGGCCCCTATTCCTATCCGCTGGTGGTGTCGGATCCGACTCCCTCTTACTACGTCAAAACGGACGGGGATCAGCGCAATGCCCAGCAAAAGGCTTATGCCGCTGCTCTTGAGGAACAGAATGCAGCCATGAAGAAGCGGATCGAGTCGCTTCAGCAAGAGGCAGGGAAGGTGCCAGCCCTCCAGCAGCAGGTGGACAAGCTGAAGCAGCAGTTGGATGCGGAGCCTTTATCGACTCCGGCACCGAAGAGCCAACCCGTTGAGGAGAAAGCGGCCGGTTTTACGGCGGAGGACCCTCAGGGGGATCTCATCGCCGAGATGAAGCTCAACGATGAACTCACCGGGGAACTCGACGCGCTGGAGGGAAGGCGGCGTCTCGTTCTCATCGATAACGCCTTCCTCAACACCATCACACCATGACCAAACCGACCACTGTCGCTGTCACACTTGATCCAGAGAGTTACACCCTTTTCAAGGAGGCTGTGGCTCTCACCGAGAGCGCTGGGGCCAAGGTTTCCGTGGGTCAGTTGGTGCAGCACCACCTTCACGACGAAATCCGGAAGCAGAACCCCCGGAAGATCGCCCAGCGTTTTCTCAAGTCGGTCGTTCGGCAAATCAATGTCACCCCGCGTGGGGAGACAGCCGGGCGGCAGACCTGAGGAAAACCGTCAACCCTGCGCGGCTACGGAAACCAAAACGCCGTGCGCCAAAAATAGATAAGAATGGCTATCACATCACCGAAACAGAAAGAGGAACTCGCCAAGCAGTTCAAAATCAACCCCGAGATCAACGCGAAGCTCGAGGCCTTCATGAGATCCGAACCCGGACTCGTGGACTTCGTGAAGCAGATCCCGAGGGAGCAGCTGGAGAGGAAATTCCTCCTGCGCAAAATGCAGGATCAGCAACAGAAAGAGGGCTACACCGCCAAGGTGAAGGCCTGGCTGGAGAAGCCCGAGCAGGCAGAGGTGCTCAAAGCGATACGCACCATGATCAGCCCGGTCATGAAGCCTGATCGCCAAGAACAGCTCATCGTCAACCAAGCCAAGAACTTCATCAAAAACACTGGCGTGAAGCTCAGCTGAACAAGAAGAGCCCCTGTCCGGCAACGGGCAGGGGCTTTTTCCTGGCAACTTTTCCCTTCAAGGAATCACCCAATGTCTCTCACCTCCTTCACTCCCGAGGAACTTCAGGAACGGGGTCGTTCCCCCAGCTTTAGGGAGTCGCTTCGCCTGTTAAGTGAAATCCGTCCCCCGACAGGCCATCCGCCCGACACCCATCCCAAGGCAGAGTTCATCAACACAAATACCGCAGCTGCTTGGCTGGGGATTTCCCGCAGGTCGATGCAGCGATACGTCCAGAACGGGCTACTGCCGAGCTACAAGCTCGGAAAACAGCGGTTATTTCGCAGGCGTGAGCTTCTTGACGCTCTTGGAGCGTGTAGAAGGGCCTCCACGGCGGAGATTCTTCGGTGAGTTCTTCCGTTTGTTTTCAGCTGAACCCGTTTTCTTCGTCCTATTCGGCTTCTTATGGGGAAGGATTCCGAAGTACTCGTTTGCAGCCTCCTCCGTAACCAACTCGCGGTAGTTCTGGAACAGCATCTTGGGAGAGTTTCCGGCTTCCAGAGAAACCTGAGCCGCCGATTTGGTGACAGCCAGACGGTAGGAGCAGAAGGAATGACGGAGCCCGTTGTGCACAAGATGCACGAGTCTGTTTCCCTCGGAATCCACCAGTTTTTCGGAGGCTGCTTTGAAGAGCCGTTGAAAACGAAACTCATTCGGTATCCCAGGCAGGACAGGGCCGGTTTTCTGAATGTGGGGCTCAAGCCATGCCTCCAGAGCCGGAAGGATTGGGGCCAACCTCCGAGTGGCAGTCTTGGCCTTATCCTTGCCGACCTCAATAACCCCCTTGTCGAACCATATATTCTCCCAGTTAAGACGAAGGATCTCAATGGTGCGCAACCCTGCAAAGGCTCCCAACGCAACAAAGGGAACAAATCTGGGCTCTATTTTGGAGAGGAGAACCCTGAGTTGTTCGGGCGTATAGATCCCGATCTCCCCACCCTTATCTTGGAATCTAGTGGCGAATTCCGCCTCGGTCTTCTCCCCTCTGGGGAGGTGCTTCTTGTCCCTTGCGTAAGAGAAGACTGTCAGCATGGCCATGCGGTAGTTGTTTCTGGTGCGTCCCTTCACCTTGTGCATTCCCAGCAACCACTGATCGATGTCGTCGGCACGGATTTCACGTATCTGTCCCTTGAAGACCTTCACCGCTTTTTTAAGCCTCACTTCAAGATCGAGAATATACCGTGCGGATTTCATCCCTCGGATGGAATCGAGATACTTGGTCACGAGTTCCGGGAAGGTGATGGGCACAAGGGCACCCCGCCGATTCTCCTCTTCCAAGTGCTTGCTGAAAAACTGGGCCGCAGAAACCAGGGAGGCTCCTCCAAGAACTTTCTTGGCCTCCACGAATTGCCGGACCGCCTCATTCATGGAAACCCCGTAGGGTTTGAGCATCTCAACGGCATCCTTGATCAATGCCATCTGCATGGGAGTGAAGGCAGCCACATGAGCCACCCCCGTGGTCAGGGTTTCTATGATTTCCTTCGCACCCTGCTTGGCAATCTCAAGCGACTGGTACTTGACCAGTTTTCGTTTACCCCCGGCGTAGTAGGCTGCAATGAACTTCCCCTCCCCTGCGCTGTAGATGGGGATGCTGGTGGTCTTTTCCTTGATGATCAGGATTGGCCCCTTTTTCGGATTTGAATTTCGGGGGGATCTCATGCCCTATTTGTTACCTTTTTGTTACCTTTGGGTCAAATAGGCATTTCCTCTCTGTAAAAACAACGTATTCGAGCCCCGTCAACTC
>JBAPTI010000037.1:0-3263 GCA_049282095.1 Chthoniobacterales bacterium | reverse complement strand
TCTGGGGGAAATACACCCACCATGCCGATAGCGGCCTGGATGAATGGCTGGCCGACATGCTGCCCTTTTCCTCCACATTTACGGGTCATCTGGAGGGATCGGAGGCGCTCTACGATGGCTCGAACCGGAACCTCGTCGGGGTGAGGAATTTCCTCTCCGGGACACCACAGCTGGCTGTGCTGCTAGGAATGACTCGTGCCGGGAAGTCGGCCTTTATGTGCGATCTGCTGTCGCAGACCGATCCCTACTACGACTTCACCTTGATCGTGGAGGAAGGGCTATCCTACGGGATCTGGACTCAGGCTCTGGGATCCACCCCGATCGTCATCCAGCCCGATGGGGATCTCTGCCTCAACTACCTTGATACCCAGGGGGCTCCGCTGACCAACCTCCAGATCACGACTGCTGCCGCACTGGTGGCCAAGATGGCGGGAAATCCCGCCGACGAGGATCGAAGGAACCTACGCCTCGCCCAGATCACCCAGTATATCGAGCAGCTCTACACCGACCGCTTCGAGGAGTGGATCGCAGAGGATGCCGGTCGGCTCGACATGGTGGCACGTCACGCCATGGCCGTTCTGGAATACAAATTCCGCCACATGCCGCTCTCGGCGACCTTCCTGGAGGCCTGGACGGAACTGAAACACACGGCAACTGATACGGAGAGGGAGGAGTTACTCACGTCCCCGAAACCCGAGGAGGTTTCCCGATTCATCAAGTCCCACGACATGGAACGCCATGTCCGTAACACGGCCTTCGCCTTCTTCGGGCCGACGGACTACCCGACTCACGACATGCTTCAGCAGATGATGCTGGTGGCTCCCTTTGCGGAGCATAACCGCGAGGAAATTAATCATCTGGCAACACTGCTGGCTCCCTGGAATGAGCAGAGGCTTCTGTGCGGGCATTCCACCTTGTCGATGACCGGAAGGGTGGCTCACTTCGACCTGACCTACATCCCCGAGTCGAACAAGCAGCTCAAGGAACTGGCCGGGTTCCTCATCGCCAACTACGGACGCCAACACATCATCACCCTCCCGAGGGGGGCGCGGAAGAGGGTGATCTTCGAGGAGGTGGCCCGAACGCTGGATGTGCCGGGAGGGGAACAACTGGTGAGCGAGTTCTACGCGCAGCTCTCGAAGTTCTCCACGTGGATCATCTCGATCGTCCGGCAGTACAGCCGGTTCCAAAACTCAGGGATCCGTCCGATCGTTTTCGGCAATGCCAAGCAGTTCTTCTTCACCCGGATGAACGACCGGCGAGACATCGAGGATGTCGCCCGGGACATCGATCTCTCGGAGGCAACCAAGGAAGCAGTCTCGCGCTACCCATTGCCGGAGCATCTTCCTGAGAACAACAAGTACGCGGCGCTCACCTATTACCACCTGGATGTCCAGCAAGCGCGGTGCGGGACAATCCATAACCGGGTTTCTCCCGAAATGCTCTTCTGCTCCTCCTCGACGGGGCAGGACTTCGACGAACGCAGCCGGAAGCTCCGGAGTCACGAAGACATCGTGGCCGGGATCCTCCGCGAAACCACCCAACACCCATGAAACGTCCCCTATTACTCCTCTGTATTCTTGCGACCGGCTGTGCCGGGAGATCCCAGTTCCAAAAAGGCTATGAACGCGGAGCCGCCGACACAGTGAAACGGCAGTACTGGATCGAACAATCCCTTCAGAAACCGGGGAAGAACCCCGAGCGCCATCTCTCGGTCTACAAGCTGACGGTTCCACCCGATCCCGACGCCAAGGTGAAGACAGTCCCCTATGAGATCGCGATTCCCATCGTGAACTGACCATGAAGAAGTATCTCCCTCTTCTCTTTGTGATGGTGGCGCTTCCCGTGAATGGGCAGTGGGTTGTCTCCGATCCCGTGGTGGAGCAGGCGACCATGGCGAAGAACGCCTTCGACCAATTGAAGTATGCCTGGGAGCAGACTCAATGGGCTCAGCAGCTATCCAGTCTCGCTCAGACACTCGATACGGTGAAGAGCCAGCTTGAGGTAGCCCAACAGGTGAAGCAGGCCATCGGTAACCCGGCGGCGATTTCCGGTGCAATTCAGAGCGGACTCTTTTCTTCGTATCTCAGGAACTCAGGAATCACCGACACGCTGAGCGACCTCTCCAATATTACCCAGCAAGGAGCCAAGCAGTCGGTGGCGATCCAGCAGATGTACCGCCCGATCGATCTCAATGCCTACAAGCGGATTGAGACCCCGTTCGAGGGAACGGCCTCTTTCAGGGATGAGGGGGATCCGCTCAAGCAGTTCCGGGCTGTGGAGAATGCTTACTCCAACTTCCAGGACATGCTTCAGCAGGCGCAGAGCAAGAGGAAGGAACTCAACACCCAGATCGCGGCCCTAAATGACCAGCTCAAGAACGCGCAGGATGATGCCGAGGTGCAAAAGCTTCATGGGTCACTCACCACGGCGCAGACATCGCTCAAGGATCTCGACGGGATCATGGATGGAGCGGAACACCAGGTACGACTGCTCCACATGCTCAACGAGAACAGGGCGGCTACCGAAGCGATCGCTGCCGAGGAAATCAGCCGAGCCCGGAATCGGGAAAGCGCCAAAATGGGATCGGATGCCGAAGGGTCCGCCGCGAAGTCGAGTTCCCAAAGTGATATGCCTCCGGGCTTCTAATCGATGCTGCCGGCTCTTTCCAATCTGTTCGACTCGGCGGGGCAGATCCGCACCTACATGATGCCGTTTGCCTTCGTGCTCTGCATTCTGGGGATCGGGGAAATGGCCTGGAGAGCGGGATCGGATACCAAGGCGATTCTTGGGGTGATCCTGAAGGTGACGATCATCGTGGCCCTGATCGCGGGCTACCCGACGATCATGAACAAGGGGATGGAGGCATTTCAGGAGATGCGCCAGAAGTTCACCAATGCGCAGGATGCGAAGTTCATCCAACTCCTGACTTCCAGGATTCAGAACCAGCCGTCGGATTCTTGGACGGATCTTGGGAAGATCGTCCCGGCAGCCGTGGGCTACTTCTTTCAGGGCATCGGGCGCTTCATGATGATCGTTCTGAACTTCTTTCAGCAGTTTGCGATCGCTGGGCTGATTGCAGTCTCTCCTCTGCTTTTGGGGTTCCTGTTTTTTTCACCGACGCAGTCGTTCGGGATCCACTTCGCGGTGACCTCTTTCACCGTGATGCTCTGGTATCTCGGGATTTGCTTGGTGGACATCGTGATCGTGGCGATCAGCGACATGCTCTTCGCCCCGATCACTGCTGGCGGGATCATCCAGGT
>JBAPTI010000036.1:0-1799 GCA_049282095.1 Chthoniobacterales bacterium | reverse complement strand
GATTAACTTGACTTCAGGAAACCTTAGACTTTCGGCGTGAAGGTTTTTCACCTTCATTTTCGCTACTCGTGTCAACATAAGCTCTTGTGATACCTCCAGCACACCTCACGATGCACCTTCTCAGGCCTACACAATGTTCTCCTACCATCGAAATTTCGATCCGTAGCTTCGGTACTGCACTTAAGCCCCGTTACATTTTCGGCGCAAATTCACTAGACCAGTGAGCTATTACGCTATCTTTAAAGGATTGCTGCTTCTAAGCCAACCTCCTGGTTGTCTAAGCAATTTCACCTCCTTTTCCACTTAGTGCAGTTTAGGGACCTTAGCTGACGGTCTGGGCTCTTACCCTCTCGACCATGGAACTTATCTCCCACAGTCTGACTCCCGCGATAGAACTTGACGGCATTCGGAGTTTGTATGGGGTTGGTAATCCGGTGGGACCCCTAGCCCAAACAGTGCTCTACCTCCGTCAGTCAACTCGCGAGGCTATACCTAAATATATTTCGGAGAAAACCAGCTATCACCGAGTTTGATTAGCCTTTCACTCCTATCCACACCTCATCCAAGCAGTTTTCAACCTACAATGGTTCGGGCCTCCATCTCGTGTTACCGAGACTTCACCCTGGACATGGATAGATCACCCGGCTTCGGGTCTACCCCACGTAACTTGACGCCCTGTTAAGACTCGCTTTCGCTGCGGCTCCACCTATCGGCTTAACCTTGCTACGTAGGGTAAGTCGTTGACTCATTATGCAAAAGGCACGCTGTCACATCACATGGATGCTCCAACTGCTTGTAAGCTGACGGTTTCAGTTTCTATTTCACTCCCCTCCCGGGGTTCTTTTCACCTTTCCCTCACGGTACTGGTTCACTATCGGTCACTAGGTAGTATTTAGCCTTGGAAGATGGTCCTCCCAGATTCCCACAAGGTTTCACGTGTCTCGTGGTACTCGGGGACACCCTAGGGTGATTCAAGATTTCGCGTACCGGATTATCACCGTCTATGATTGGCCTTTCCATGCCATTCCGCTATCTCTCCTCAATCCCATGTCGGGGCCCCACAACCCCCATAAGCAAGCCTATGGGTTTGGGCTATTCCGCGTTCGCTCGCCACTACTTGCGGAATCTCAATTGATTTCTTTTCCTGAGGGTACTGAGATGTTTCACTTCCCCTCGTTCGCTTTCATTACCTATGTATTCAGTAATGAATGACAGAGTTTGAACTCTGCCGGGTTGCCCCATTCGGAAATCTCCGGGTCAAAGCCTGTTAGCAGCTCACCGAAGCTTATCGCAGCTTTCCACGTCCTTCATCGCCTCCTAGTGCCAAGGCATCCGCCGTCAGCCCTTAGTAGCTTAACCATAAGTCTTTTTTAAACTAAGTTAACTCTAAACGCTTGTGTATCCTCGACACCCTCGTGCGGAGGCCTTACGGCCCACTTGCACCAGTATCGAGTCTACGGTTTAAATACCCTGCTATTCAATTGTCAAAGATCAAAAAACTTCTTTATCAAAAGTTTAAAGTTGGATGTTGAATTAACACTCAACATCCAACCTTACTCTTTTCATGTGGTGGAGGTGAACGGGATCGAACCGATGACCTCCTGCGTGCAAGGCAGGCGCTCTCCCAGCTGAGCTACACCCCCATCTGATTCGATCCTAGTCAGCGCATGCCTGGTGGGCCTAGGTGGACTTGAACCACCGACCTCACGCTTATCAGGCGTGCGCTCTAACCAAGCTGAGCTATAGGCCCATGCCCTTGATCTCTCAAAACTGAACAGTAAAACGAGCGGGGTTGATCC
>JBAPTI010000035.1:0-86668 GCA_049282095.1 Chthoniobacterales bacterium | reverse complement strand
TGATCCAGGCCCCGTAAACTAGACAGTGTTGGATGAGAGTTCTGCGGTGTAAAACCCGTAGAACCCATGAAGAAGAGACATAGTGTAGAACAGATCATCCGAATCCTTGAGGAGGTAGAGCGTAGCGGTCTGAAGATCAGCGATGCGTGCCGGCCACACGGGATTAGCGAGCAGACCTATTACCGCTGGCGAAGCAAGTATGGAGGGATGGAGATTAGCGAGGCGCGGCGGCTCAAGGAGTTGGAAGAGGAGAACAGTCGGCTCAAGCGCCTGGTGGCCGATCAGGCCTTGGACATCCAAATCCTCAAGGAAGTGAACTCAAAAAAATGGTAAGCCCCGTGCAGAAGAAAGCAGCCGTTGAGATGGTGGTCTGCATGGGGCTGTGCAAGAGGCGCCGGGCCTGCCGCACGCTTGGGCTGAACCGTGCGACGGCCTATTACCGTGGGAACGCCTCGGTACTGAAGCTGGCCCAAGAGGGGTTGGTCGAAGAGGTCTCGAGGCAGTGGCCAAGCCTTGGCTACGAGAAGGTGACGGCCATCGTGCGCCACGAGCATGGGGAAGTGATCAACCGCAAACGGGTGGCTCGGATAAGACGGCAACGAGGGCTGCTGGCCTCAAGGGGACAGGGAGGCAAAAGACGGAGGATCCGTCCCGGCATAGCCTTACGGCAAAGCGCCAGTCGTGCTGATGAGGTCTGGAGCTACGACTTCATCCAGGATAGCACCGCCGATGGTGGGACGGTTCGCATCCTCTCCATCTTGGATGAATACACCCGGGAATGCCTGATGCTCAAAGCTGCTCGGAGCTTCCCGTCGCGACGGGTGATCGACGCCTTGGAAGAAGTCATGGTCTGCAGCGGCCGAAAGCCGCAATACCTTCGTAGCGATAACGGCCCGGAGTTCGTGGCCAAGTCGCTGCGGAGCTGGCTGGAGCAAGCCCAGGTTGGGCCGCGTTACATCGAGCCGGGGTCCCCTTGGGAAAACGGCCATGTGGAAAGCTTCCATGCCCAAGTCCGGCTGGAACTGCTGGCTCGCGAACTCTTCTTCAATATGCAAGAGGTCAATGCCGCCGTCACCAATTATGCCTACGAGTACAACTTCAAGCGCCCTCACGGCAGTACGGGCAAACGCCCTCCGGCACTGGTGGCGCAGCGTGAACTTCCGCTCCGGCCTTCGCCCTCCGCTCCAGTTCACGCTGGCAATCCTATCGTAATCAACTAAACAACAAACCTACCTGCAGACTCTCACTTCAATGTGTCCAGTTACAGGGGTTGGATCAGGATGATGCATCAATCCAGCAAGCTTCACGCTTCTTATAATTGGTGTACGACCAGAATATTCTGCCATCCTTTCCAATAAACCCCCTCTTGAGCCTTTGTGGGGGGGCATAAAGCTTATGGTATTTCCTCCGAGCGGTAGCTTTTTTCTCTTCGTACTTCTCTTTCGTTATCCAGTATTCCCCACTCTTTAGATGCTTGAGGTATGCCCAGAATATCATGCCATCTTCTCTGACATCTCCGCACTTGTGCTTCTTTGTTCTTAATGAAGCAGTTCTGGTGGACTTCCTTGCAGTAAGTTGGATCGGTTGCTTCATCGGTGTAGCAGTTTTTCGATGTCCGTCACTCGTTGCATCGCTTCTAGCAGTAATATTACTCAGACTAAAAGTGGTAAAAAAGTTAGAAGGCCATTTTCATTTCGCCCCCCTGTGCTTCATCGCCTTCAGGTGGTGGGCGTCTTGCAACATCGCTGGGCGATAAGCATACTTTTATGCGACCCTCTTTTTTCTGGGTGGGGGCAACTTGAACTCTCTCAAGTTGGCTGGAGTGTTTGGGGATAGGGAAAAGAAGGTTGATGTCTAGGGTTCGAATCCCTTCGCCAGCTTCACTTTTTTCAGGTATAAATACCTCTTTTAAGCCTGTAAATACAGGCTCTATGGCCCATTGGGTGAAATAGCCCGACTTATCACGGCCTGTCGCGGATTATCTAAAGCCGTAGTCTGCTCTGGTTTGGCCGCAAACGCCGATCTGCTTAGCAATTAGTGCGCCTGCATGGAGGCGGATAGAAATCTTGCGGCGAAATTCTGAAGGACCTTCCCGAGTTTCCGAGAAATTCAGGTTTTCTTGAGTGTGTGCCCGAAGGGGATCTTTGACCCAGGGTGCGGTTTGCCGAAAAGGTTAATTCCATACTCTTCGGGGGCATTGCGGGAAAGACTGAATGTTCTGTTGACGGGAGATAAGCGGGGCTTCGGTCATCTTTACGGAAAAACCATTGGGGGAGCTATGGATGATACCGAGGAGTTGATGATGACTCAATTGATTGATCGCTGGATCTGGGGGTCCCATCCTTCCTGATTCAAATCTCCGCACAAAAAAGGCGGCCTTGGTCAGGCCGCCTTTCGGGTCGAGCTAAAGTCGAAAATTTCCTGTCGCTTACTTCATCAGGAGAGCGGCGCGGGAGCGCTTGATCTCCTTGGTGATCTTGCGGTGGATGTGTGCCGCCACGCCTGTCATGCGACGGGGAAGGATCTTGCCGGCCTCGGTGGTGAACTTCTTGAGGAGGTCGGGGTTCTTGAAGTCGATCGCATCGGTGGAGATGTCGAGACGACGGCGGGGCATGGAGCGGTTAGCCTTGCGGAAGTTGCGGCTACGCTGTGGGGTCTTGGGTGTGCTCATGATGAGAAAGTGATGCTTGATGGAACCCTTTACTTGGTCTCGCGGTGGAGGGTGTGGCGCTTGAGATTCGGATTGTACTTCTTCTTCTCGAGGCGCCCCGGGGTGTTGAGGCTCTTCTTGTTACGGGTCGAGATGTAGCGGGAGACGGGCTTGCCTTCGGCAACCGCTTCGGTGCACTCGAGGATGATGATGTCGCGTGGCATAAAGGGACGGGTTGTATGTCTGTGTGGTTTTTAGCTTTCGGTGTTCTCTTCCTCTTCACCCTCGGCCTCTTCCTCGGTCAATCCGAAGAGGGAGTTGATGTGGGGCCTGACGCTCTGGTGGTGCTGGCGCTTTTCCAGTTCGGCCTGGCAATCCACCGTGTAGCGGGTGAAGGGAAGGGCTTCGAGGCGTGCGTGCGGGATCGGTTTTTCGCTGATCTCACAGATGCCGTAATTGCCATCCTCGATCCTTTTGAGGGCTTCGTCAATCTCGTAAAGGGAGCCCTGCTCCTTGGAGAGCATGCTGAGGGCGAAATCACGGTCGTAGGCGTCGCTGCCGGCATCGGCTTGGTGCATGCCGAATGCGGAGGTCTCGCTGCCGGCATGGAGGTTGCCGCGGGCCACTCCGCTCATGGAATCGAGGAGGGTGTCCTTGAGGTCCAGGAGGCGCTTGTGCTGCTTGGCGAGGAAAGGGGTGAGCTTGAGGTTCTTGTTGACCTTGGGCTTCTGGATGAACTGCTGGGCCAGAACACGGGCGTTCGAGGCTTCGGGAGCCTTGGCCTTACCTTTTGCTTTGGAGGCTTTAGTGGCCTTGGTGGCTTTAGGCTTGGGAGCGCTGACCGCCTTCTTTGGAGCAACTTTGGCAGCGACCTTCTTGGCGGGAGCCTTTTTGGCAACAGGCTTGGAAATCTTTTTAGGAGCTGCCTTAGGAGTTGCTTTTTTGGGAGCCGCTTTTTTCGGCGCGGCCTTCTTGGGAGCAGTTTTGACCGACTTCTTAGCCGGGGCTTTTTTTACGGGAGCCTTTATTGCAGGAGCTTTCTTGACGGTCTTGGAGGCCTTCTTGACGGCTTTTTTGGGAGCTTTGGCTACGGTTTTCTTGGCCATGATGGGTCGAAAATAAGGGTTCTGAAGGGGGTTGTGTTGGGGTTGGGGGGAATTTGGGGGAGGGGCTTGTTATCCCTCCCCACGATATCCCGCAAGAGAAATTTTTAGGCAAGGCCGGCCCGCATCGCAAGTGAGCCCAGCAATCCGAGCCTGATCGACCAGAGGATGGTTCTGATCCAGTTGGTCGAGGAGAGTTGGAGCATCACCTTTTGATCGGGTCGTTTTTCGAGAATGCCATGCAGAGGAACCTGCAGGAGAAAGGTGCTCATCCAGATAAGAGCCAGGCAACCCAGGGCCGCCAGATAGAGGGGGGAGGAGGCGATCGGGAAGCCTCCTCCGGCCCCCCATGACAGGAGGGGTGCAACCGCCGTTCCCAGCTCAAGGAGCATGAGGGGTGCGACGACCCATCCCGTCCTCACGGTGTGAGATTGCTCGTAACGGACGAATCCCTCCTTCGGGATCTTTGTAAAGAGGGCGTAATGGACAACCTGAACGAACCAGATGATGCCGGTCATCATGGCGGTGGCCGCAAACTGGATCAGGAAGAGGGTGGCGGGTGAGGGAAGCATGAACTCCATCCCCCGACGGTAGGGAAACGCAGGCAGGTGGAAATGCTGAAAAAGAACCATAGGAGGGGGGGTGCGATCGGGGATTGTCGAGCGGGAATCTCTTCCATACTCTGATCAGCCCTTTTCACGACCATGCAACCCCTTCCCGGCTTTCGCGACCTCTTCCCTGCCGACTTTGCCCGGCGGAACTATCTGGTGGGACGCTGGAGGGAGACGGCGAGGCGTTACGGCTTCGTGGAATTCGACGGGCCGACGCTCGAGTCGGCTGAGCTTTACCGGAAGAAGAACAGCGGGGGCGAGATCCTCGGGCAACTCTACGAGTTCACCGACAAGGGGGATCGCGCCGTGGCCCTTCGCCCCGAGGTGACCCCGACACTGGCACGCATGGTGTCCGCCCGGCACCGGGATTTTCCGAAGCCGATGCGATGGTTCAATGTCGGCACCTGCTTCCGCTACGAGCGTCAGCAGCGCGGTCGTCTGCGCGAGTTCCTGCAGTTCAACTGCGATCTCGTGGGCGATGCCTCCCCGGCGGCCGACGCCGAGGTGGTCGCCCTCCTGATCGATCTGCTCCGTTCATTCGGGCTGGGTGAGGGGGATTTCGCCATCCGCCTGAGCGACCGCTCCGCATGGCATGACTTCATGGCCCTGCACGGGGTGGGGAAGGATCGAGTAGCCGAGTTTCTCACCATCGTCGACAGGATGGAGAAGATGCCTGCCGAGAAAACGGCTGAGTTGCTCCATCCGTTCGGTGTCGGGATTGAGACGCTGAGGGAGTTTATTGCGAAGGCCGAGATCCCTGCCCTCGCTCCGCTTCTGGCCGATCTGGAAGCGCGGGGACTCCGCGGCTATGTCCGCCCCGATCTCGGCGTCGTTCGCGGCCTTGCCTATTACACGGGCGTGGTCTTCGAGGCCTTTGCCCTTCACGGAAATCTCCGCGCGATCGCCGGCGGTGGCCGCTATGACCGCCTGCTCGCCGATCTGAGCGAGGGGTCGGCCGATCTTCCCGCCGTCGGATTCGGGGTGGGTGACGCCGTGCTGCTGGAACTTCTCAATGAAACCCCCGCTGCGAAGGCCCTGGAGGAGGCGGCCCTGAAAGCCGATGCCCCGGTACAGGTCTATGTCGTGATCGCCGCCGAGGAACGCCGTCCCGAGGCGCTCGCCCTTGCCCAGCGACTCCGCGAAGCGGGATGGCGCGTCGGATTCCCGCTGGGTGCCGAAAAGGTCGGCAAGCAGTTCGGCGCGGCCGAGGCTGCCGGAGCCTCCCATGCCGTCGTCATCGGCGCGGAATGGCCTGTCGTGAAGGTGAAGCGCCTCGCCGACCGCCACGAGGAAGAGGTTGCCAAAGATGCCCTTCCCGCATGGCTGCAGGAGCAACGAAACCTGAGACCTGCCGTAACGGATGCGAAGCAACGGCCGGGCAAGCAAACCTGAGACCTGAATCGACTCATGAAGCCGAGTGTCGAAGGTCGAAGGTCGACAGCAGGTTGCTTCTCAAATACTCAATACTCTTTAACTCTTTGGACTCACCAAACCACATTGCCCGCACTATTTGAGCTTCTGACCTAACAGCCTACAGCCTAAACCGCTAAACACCTTTTCTTCTATGCACTACCGTGATTGCCTCTGCGGCGCCCTGCGCCCTTCCGATATCGGACGCGATATAACCCTGAGCGGCTGGGTCGCTTCCCGTCGCGACCACGGCGGCGTGATCTTCATCGATCTCCGCGATCGCGACGGCATCACCCAGATCGTTTTCCGTCCCGAACTCCATGCCGAGGCGGCCGCCGCGGCCCATTCCCTCCGCTCGGAAGACGTGATCACGATCGGTGGCAAGGTGGCCGCGCGTCTCGAAGGAACGGAGAATGCAAAGCTCGCAACCGGCGCCGTCGAGGTCATCGTCTCCTCGCTCACGGTGCTCAACCGCTCCGAGGTGCCTCCCTTCCCCATGGACGAGCGGATCGCCAACGAGGATCTGCGTCTCACCCACCGCTTCCTCGACCTGCGCCGTCCCGCCATGGCGGCAAATCTCCGACTCCGCCACCGCGTCACCAAGTCCATCCGCGACGTGCTCGACACCGAGGGATTCTGGGAGGTCGAGACCCCCATTCTTTCCAAGAGCACGCCCGAGGGTGCCCGCGATTTCCTCGTTCCCTCACGCCTCACCCCGGGCGCTTTCTACGCCCTTCCGCAGGCACCCCAGCAGTACAAGCAGTTGCTGATGGTCGGCGGTTTCGACAAGTACTTCCAGATCGCCCGCTGCTTCCGTGACGAGGATCTGCGGGCCGACCGTCAGCCGGAGTTCACCCAGGTCGACATCGAGGCCTCGTTCGTCAAGGCGCGGGATCTTCAGGATCTGATCGAGAAGATTTTCGTGCGGGTCTTCCGCGAGGGCCGTGGGGTCGAGATCCCGGTGCCCTTCCTGCGCATGACGTATGCCGACGCGATGAACCGCTACGGCAGTGACAAGCCCGACACGCGCTTCGGGATGGAGATCAGTGATGTCGGCGATGTTTTCAAGGAGAGTCAGTTCAAGGTCTTCCGCGCAGCCCTCGATGCGGGCGGCGTCGTGAAGGCGATCAATGCCAAGGGATTCGCCTGCATCACCACCGGCCAGATTGAGGAGCTCACCGAGTTGGCCAAGTCGGCAGGGGCCAAGGGGCTTGCCTTCATCAAGGTCGAGAACGGCGAATGGAAGTCGCCGATCGTGAAGTTCTTCAGCGACGCCGAGAAGGCGGCCCTCTCCGAGCGCCTCGGCATGGAGGAGGGGGATCTTGTCCTCTTCGGAGCCGATGCGTGGGAAGCTGCCTGCACCGTTCTCGGCCGCGTTCGCCTGCGCGTCGCCGAGCTCCAGAAGCTTCCGATCGATCCGCTCCGGCTCGACTTCCTCTGGGTCGTGGATTTTCCGATGCTTGCCTTCGATGCCGAGGAGAGCAAATGGAACGCCGTCCATCACCCCTTCACACGGCCCAAGGCCGAAGACCGGGAGCTGCTCAAGGATCCCTCCAAGCTCGGAACCATCCGTGCCGAGGCCTACGACATCGTGCTCAACGGGGTGGAGATCGGCGGTGGCAGCATCCGTATCCACGAGGGGGATCTCCAGGCGGAGACCTTCTCGGTGCTCGGCATCAACGGGGAGGAGCAGGAGGAACTCTTCGGTCATCTGCTCCGCGCCTTCCGGCACGGGGCGCCTCCGCACGGCGGCATCGCCCTCGGCCTCGACCGTCTTGTTGCTCTGATCGCCGGCGAGGAATCAATCCGCGAAGTGATCGCCTTCCCGAAGAACAACCGTGGCGCCGAACTCCTGACGGGTTCGCCGGCCCCGGCTGGGATGAAGCAGCTTCGTGAGCTTTACATCTCCTCGACGGTCAAGCCGAAGGCTTCTCCCGCCGCCTGAGGAACCCGGATCCCGCGGCCATGCAACCTCGTCTTCTGGAAGGATTCGGGGCCACGGTCGACAGGGTGGTCCACGCGCCCGATCTTCCCGCCTCACCGGAGCAACAGCATCCCTTCGTCTATTTCATCACCATCCGGAACGAAAGCGACCGGGCCGTGACCGTGAAGGGGCGCAAGTGGGTGGTGCGCGCCGATGATGGCCATGTCACCGCCGTCGAGGGGGATGGAGTGGTCGGCTGCTTCCCTCGTCTCGAACCGGGGGAGCAATTCTCCTACAACAGCTACCACACAACGGCTGGCCGTGCCGTGGCCGAGGGCTCCTATCTTGCCGTGACGGAGGATGGCGAGGCCGTGATGGCGCTGATCCCGCCCTTTGATCTCATCCCTCCGGAGGGCTTGTGATTTTAGCGCATGGCTGTGTTGGTCTGCGCTTGCTGTAGGTTGACTACAGCATCGCTTGACCGCCTTGCCCTGCATCGAAAATCCCGGCGCCCCAATGAAATCACATCGGAGTTCCATATTCCCCATCCTTGGTTAATCTTATTCTAGGATGCGCGCGGCTTTTCATCATACCCACGAGTACGGGGGGTTCCGCCTCCGTTATGGCCATGCCCTTCCCTACGGGGCAAGCCACGTGCCGGGCGGGGTGAATTTCTCGATCTTCTCCGCGCATGCCACGGCCTGTACCCTGGTGCTTTTCCGCAAGGGGGAGCCGCAGCCCTATGCGGAGATCCCCTTCCCGCCCGAGTGCAAGATCGGCGATGTCTACACGATGATCGTCTACGATCTCGACTACGAGGAGCTGGAATACGGTTTCCGCATGGAGGGGCCGCATGATCCGAAAGCGGGACATCTTTTCGACTCCCAGCGGATTCTCCTCGATCCCTTCGCGCGTGAGATCGGGGGGCGTGATGTCTGGCTCTCGAAGCCTTCGCCGGAGGAGATCTATCCTCACAGGGCCAGGATGCCGTTCGAGGACTTCGACTGGGGCCATGACCGGCCGATCAATCTCCCCGTGGAGAACCTCGTGATCTACGAGATGCATGTCCGCGGCTTCACGCGTCATCCCTCCTCGGGAGTGAGGCATCCCGGAACCTACGAGGGGATGATCGAGAAGATTCCCTACCTTCAGTCGATCGGCGTGAACTGCGTGGAGCTGATGCCGGTCTTCGAGTTCGACGAGTACGAGAACAAGAGGATCAATCCCGAGACAGGGAAGTCGCTCTGCAACTACTGGGGATACAGCACGGTCGGGTTTTACTCGCCCAAGAGCGGCTATGCCGCGACAGGGCACCACGGGACGCAGGTCTCGGAGTTCAAGAAACTGATCAAGGCGCTCCATGTCGCCGGGATCTCGGTGATCCTGGATGTGGTCTTCAACCACACCGCCGAGGGGGATCTGCGGGGGCCCACGATTTCCTTCCGGGGCATCGACAATCAGACCTACTACATGCTCAATCCAGACGGGAGCTACGCGAACTACACCGGCTGCGGCAACACGCTCAACTGCAACCATCCCGTGGTCCGCTCCTTCGTCCTCGATTGCCTCCACTACTGGGTCTCGGAGTTCCATATCGACGGCTTCCGATTCGATCTGGCCTCCGTGCTGGGACGCGATTCCAACGGCCACCCCCTCGCCAATCCGCCTCTCCTCGAGGCGCTTGCCCATGACCCGATCCTTGCAGGATGCGATCTGATCGCCGAGGCCTGGGATGCGGGGGGGCTCTACCAGGTGGGGAACTTCCCGGCCTATGGTCGCTGGATGGAGTGGAACGGACATTATCGGGATGCCGCGCGCCGCTTCCTGCGGGGCGACTCAGGTGTCGCGGGTGACGTGGTTCAGGGAATCCTCGGCTCCCCGAATCTCTACGCGCCCTCGGGCCGACGGCCGACCGCCTCGGTCAACTTCCTGACCTGCCATGACGGATTCACGCTGCGCGATCTCTACAGCTACAACGGGAAGCACAATCTGGCCAACGGCGAGGAAAACCGCGACGGGGCCAACGACAATTATTGCTGGAACTGCGGCGTCGAGGGGGAGAGCGATGACCCCACCATCAAGACGCTGCGCGCCCGGCTCCAGCGCAACGCGATGGCCCTGCTCTTCCTGAGCCAGGGCGTCCCGATGCTCTCGATGGGGGACGAGCTGGACCGCACCCAACTCGGCAATAACAACGCCTACTGCCACGACGAGGAGTGGAACTGGCTCGATTGGTCGTCGGAACGCGATCCCGGAAGCAACGGGGCCGGGCTGAAGCGCTTCGTCTCGCAGATGGCCGACTTCCGGCGCAGGCACAGCCAGCTTCGGAGGAAGGAGTATTTCACCGGAACCGATGTGCAGGGATGCGGCTATCCCGACATCGGGTGGCATGGTGTCAAACCCCGCCAGCCCGATTGGGGGGCTGACAGCCGGTCGCTGGCATTCATGATTGCCGGTGACATGGGCCAATCCTTCGGTCCCGAAGCCGACTTCATCTATGCCGCCTTCAACATGTGGCACGAGCCACTGACATTTCACCTTCCGGTACTTCCCTCCGGAATGCGGTGGAGGCTGGTCGTCGACACGGCGCGTCCCTCCCCCGATGACTTCCTGGAATTCGGCTCGGAGCAACTCATTGCAGACCAGTCGATGGTCACGTTGACGGAACGCTCGGTGATCATCCTCGTCGGGAACAGGATGGGGAGGTTGGGGTAGCACCTCCAAAGGAGGTGCGGGTGATGGGTAATGGGTGATAGGGTATGGGAATGAGGTTGTTAGGCTGTCAGGTCAGAACAGGGAATCCGTAAAAGCGCGCATGGTACCCATCTAGCGTCGGTTCGTACTACGCATTGAGATCAACACCTTCATGGCCGCATCGTATCCAGTGGAACTTGTCATCGCCCGCTTCGAGGAGGATCTGCGTTGGGTGAGACGAGTCCCTCCTTCGGTGAAGGTCACCGTCTACAACAAAGGGGTGAGCCGGCCTTTGACGGCAGAGCTTGAGAGCAGGGCCGGAATCTCCGTGATTCCGCTCCCAAACAAGGGAAGGGAAGCCCATTCCTATCTGACCCATCTGGTTCAGCAATATGGATCCCTGACTCCCCACACGGTCTTCTGCCAAGGGCATCCCTTTGATCACGCCCCCGACTTTCATGCTCGGTTGAGCGATCTGGAGGGCGGGGTAGGGGAGAGGGAACCCTTTCTCTGGTATGGATTCCTCGAGGAGACGGATGATCCCTTCGGCAGGCGGCTCTTCGTCCCATGGAGCAAGAATCCCAAGCGGGAGGAGCTCCGGACAGGGGGGCTCTACGAGGATTTGTTCGGGGAACCCTCCCCCGGGTTCTTCCACTTCAGGGGAGGGGCCCAGTTCGCCGTGACCCGCGAAGCAGTCCACCGCAGGCCGGTGAAGTTTTACCGCAGGGCGTTGGAACTCTCAACGGCCACCCACTTGGCCGCTCATTCCTACGAGCGGATCTGGGACCGCCTGTTCGGCCCGCCCGTGATCGATCCCTCCACACTGGGGCCCTCCGGGGTCCGCTACCTCAAGAGAATCCGCCGACTCGAGGAAGAGGCCGGACGGCGACAGGATCCCGATTCCATTTGAATTTCTCCTCACGAGAGCCGATGGTTTCGCCATGTCGCGCCACAAGAAGTCCCGAGGCCTCCCCTCTTGGCTAATCCTGCTCCTGCTCCTGATTGTGGGAGCCATCGGTTATTGGAGCCTGAGGCAGGGGGGTGGTGAAGCCTCCCTGCGCACCACCGAGGAACTTGATTCCGCGCTCTATTACGACAACGCGAACTCGCTCCGTGGCAACACCTACAAGATCGATGCCGAGATTGACTCCTCGCTAGGCAACTCACCCTCCAAAGGGCGGCTCTTTTCCGTGGTGTTGAAACAGGCAGGCAAGGGAGGTGCTCCCGTCGTTCTGCCCGTGCTGGTCCCCCCGGTACTCGGAAGCCTCACCATCCAGAAGGGACAACACTACCTGATGAAAGTGAAGGTCGTGGAGGATGGCCTGCTCAAGGTCGAGGAGGCAAGCAAGCCATGAAGTTCCCGATCATCATCATGTTCCTGACTGTTTTGCCGGCGGGCCTTCGGGCGCAGCAAGGACAGCAGGGCAACGCCGAAACCATCAAGGAAGGAGGGCAGCAGTATCGGCAGGGAAACCCACTCTCCGGGGCATCCGACAACAGGGTTATCGGAAAGCAGGCAATGGCCGATGCAAGCTTGGCGGGCAGGAAAAACGTGGTGGACATGAAGCCGAACACCTTCCTGTCACTCTGGAACAATCCCGCATTCGCAGCCCAGTTCGAGAAATTCCTGAGCGCCCCCGCGGAGACCTCGGATGACGCCAGGACCTACCGCCAGCGGATTGACAGGATCATGGACTTGCTTTCGCCCGGCAACGCCACGAAGAAGAATCAGGACGAGGCATTCAACCTCCTGTCCAAGGCTTCCGAATTCGAGAGTGATGCCAATATCTGCAACACGATCCACGATGCCGTCTATACGGCGGCGAATGTCCGGACCGAGATCGCCAGGCTCATCCAGCAGAACATCGACTTGGAGCGGCAACGCAAGATCGCCGAGTATAATAACCTGCAGGCAGCGAGAGAGCGCCCCATGGACCAGTTTTCCGTCGGGAAAAACGAGCAGGCCAGTTTCAATAAAAATCAGGATGTCGAGCGTGAGGCGCGCATGGAACCGACCAAGCGGGAACTGGCCTCCCTGGGCCAGACCATCGAGCGAAACAAACTGCGGATCGCCAGCGCCGAGTCGAGTGCGAAATTCCAGCTCCAGACCCTGATCCTTCAGCTCTTCGTCCAACGGCGATACCAGCATGTGATCATCGCCAACCGCTTCTACCGCGCCATCTTCGATGACGGGGACCAATCAATCCGGAGTTTCGAGCAGATGGCCGAGAAACTTGGCTACAACAAGGATGCCGGGCAACTGAAAGTCATCGCCAAGGGGGATCCCAAGGGGGCGGCGGCTGCAGGGGGCGGCGATGGTCACGGATCGCAGGGGGCCGGTGCATCGGCCGGGGCGAATGCTGTCGGAGCCCATGCGGGCGGTTCGGACGATGGTGCCGGTGGCATGGCGCTCTCTGGTTCGGGGATTCAGTTCGGACTGGAAAATGCCAGCGTGGAGAGCCTCATGAACGCCGTCTCCAGCGGTATGAGGACGATGAGCAAGACCTTCAAGACCCTGAGCCAACTCGACGGGGTCGCCAATGAGATCATCCGCGATGTCAACGAGGGAGTGAAGGTCTACAAATACCTACTCGAGCAGAACGAACTCGAGAGCGCGGGAACTCAACTCGCATCCCTCTTCACCAAGGGGGAGTATCTTCCGAGTGTCCGTCTCCTGACTCAGGATGAGAAGAGAAAGACGCTGAAATACGCACAACTCTGCAACAAGCTCGTCAACGCCTCCAACTCCGGGAATATCGATGCAGTCGCCGCCGTTGTCGCGGAGATGAAGAACCTGAATCCCGGCTTCGATGACGCTGAGATCATGGCCAATGTCCAGGGGGTCAGGACCGCCAGCAGCCTGCACATCTCCCAAGCGCGGGTGGCGGCATCCAAGGGTGACCTCCAGACGGTTCAGACCGAGATCACCCGCGCCGCCGCGATCTGGCCGAACAACCCCGAGATCCGGTCGTTTTCCACAGACATGACCAAGGTTTCGGAGAAGGCCAGCCCCCAGGTTCAGGCGGTCAGCGACTTCGATCAGCTCTATGGGCAGAAAAGCTTCCGCAGGATCTTCGACGAGAAGGAAAAGTACATAGCCTCGATTGCTGCGGATGACTCCGACAACAAGACGGTCCGGAAGGAGAATCTCCGCGCCGTTCTCGACCGGATGCAGGAGATCGAGACCTCCATAATGCGCGCGCAGGAGATCGCCAGACGCGGCGATTTTGCGGGAGCTTGGGAGGGGCTTGAAGTCACGTTTGGCCGGTATCCGGATGACCAGAAACTGGGGCAACTCAGGGCGGATCTCACCACCCAGGCGCCCGACTTCGTCCATGACATCCGTCAGGCCAAGACATTGGAGGAGAGGAAGGATTACGGCTCCTCATTGGCTTGGTATCTTCGATCCCAAAGTCGCTATCCGATGAGCGATCTCTCCAAACAGGGCATCCAGCGTGTCGTGAAGCAGATCCTTCCCGACACGAACTGACCCCACTTCCCTGATCGAGCCTCCATGAGGAGAGCGGTTATCAGTTGCACGGTTGCCTTCTCCGGGCTTTTGGCGACTTTTGCTCCGGTGACTTCCAAGGCTCTCCCGGGGCAACCCGGAGAACCGCTGGTTCTCTGGAAGGAGGGGCGCTGCGACATCGTTGATCCCGATCAACTGCAGGGTGCCTTTGAAGCCTATCTTGAGGCCAGGGAGGTGGATCCGCTCGAGGCGGACTCCAGATCGCGAAAGATCAGGGAGGCAGTCCGTCTTCTGGGGCCTGGAGTCGCTGCGCCGCAGGACCTCGGCAAAGCATACGGACTGCTTCAGCAACTGGCGGCCGATCCGATCGACGAGGGAAGATGCAGGATGCTTCTGAACGCCGTGGTCCGCGCATCCCGGGTTCTCGGTAGAAATCAGGATCCCGGAACCGCCGAGAAGGACTTGCGCAAGCAGCAGGAGATCCTTGTGTGGAATGCCCGGATAGAGAAGAAGATCAGCGAGGAACGGTCTTCCGATCCGGGGTCGAAGGTAAAAGGAAAACCTACACCCACTCCAACTCCAAGGAGTGCAACGGAGGAGCGCTTGGCCAAGGTCACCGAGGAAATCAGCAACATCGAGTTGGGTGCCGAGGTCTCCGATATTCAGGTGCGTCTCGAACTTCAGGATCTTGCGTTCCGGTTCCTGCAGAGGGGGGATTATGATGAGGCCATTCTGGCTGTCCGCTTCTACCGCGGACTATTCTCCGACAGCATCGCCCCGATCCGGCTTGGTCCTGATGAGCGGAGTCAGATTGCTCCAAGGGGGGCGGCACCCACACTGGGAGATCTTGAAAACCTGGCCTCCCAATCGAATGCCAAGGTCGCCGAGTCTCTTGCCGGATGCTCGCTGCTGCTGGAGGGGTGTTATCCCGTCAGTGCCGCCAAGCAGTTGACAGCCGCCTTTGCGTTGGGATCCCGGACGATACCGCTCCGGACCTATCCCTCCGCCTCGAAGGAAATCATCCGTCAACAGTTGCTGTCGGAGAAGAGAATCAGGGAACTCATGTCGCAAAAGGATTACGCCGCCGCCCTGGCGACCCTGGATGAGATTTCCCGGAATTGCCGGGATTTCGACACCGTTGCGCTCCGAGCCTCCATCGGATCCTCGCGCTCTCTTGCCGCGGTCCGTCTTGCCGCCGCGCGTCAGGCTGTGAACATGGGGCGCCCTGAAGAGGCCCTCAGGGAACTCCGGGAAGCCTCCGCGATCTGGCCTTACAACCCGGAACTCCCGGTTGTTGCCGAGCAGGTGATGGGAGATGCGGTGATCCAGCGTTCCTGTGTGGAGGAGTTCGACCGCCTGCACGCCGCCCGACAGGTGATGGAAATCGAGCGGCAAAGGGGAAGACTGGAGCCGGTGATAGCATCGCTCCCAGGGCGGCAGGAGCAGCTCCTCGGGGATCTCCGGGAGGCCCGCCTGATTACGGAGGCGATGGATAGGGGGAGACGGCTGCGCGACTTCGGATCATTGGTCGGGGGATGGGAAGTCGCGGAAGAGGTATTCCGCCGTTATCCCGGTCAGCAGGAGTTGGAAAACCTGCGGAAGGAATTGCTCCCCGGAGTGGAGCCCCTGGCAAAGGGAATAAACGAAGCGCAGAGGCTTGAGGGGCAGGCACCGGCTTCCGCATTGGCCCGCTACCTTAGTTTGCAGCGTAGTTATCCGCAGAGCGTGTTTGCTGCCGAGGGGGTCTCCAGGGTATCCGCCCAGCTTCTTGGAAAAGAGTGATGATCCGGGGGGAAATGCAGAAAGTTGTCGCGCAGGGGCGCTGAGGCGCGGAGAGGAGAAAAACTGAATATAGAATTGCCGAGTGTCGACATGACCTTTCCAAGGAGGAGCTTCATGAATTTACCCCCTGCCTCCCCATTCAAATATTCTTCATCACCAATTCCCAAATCCCTATTTCCGATCTACTGACCCCTGACCTCTTCGCTATTCCCTTATTCCCAATTCGAGTAGGGTTCGATCGCGCGGGCCGTGGTCTCGGATCGGAGGAACGCGGCGCGCTCCTCCTGCGTGCCAAAAAGATAGAGCGCGTAGCCGCCGAAGCCTCCGCCGCAGTATTTACGGCCGAGGCATCCCGGAGCCTCGGGGAGAGGTGACATCCCTTCGCCAAGTTGAACGGCGTAGGAGGCCGCTATCCCCTTGCCGAGCGTGTTGACGTCCCCCTTGAGAACACCCTCCCGGGCGATGTGGCTGGCCTTTCCGATCGCCGCATAATCCCGTTTCTGATCCGCCATGGAGGGGGTGTCGTGGGATTTTCCGCTCCACCAGAGGGCCATCAGTCCGCGCAGCATGGATCCGTCATTCTTGAACTCGAGGGATGGTTTCTGCCCGCTGCGCCAGACGCAGAGGCCGGTCTCGCGGATGACGGCCGGATCCTGCCAGCCGACTCCGAGATCGATCTCCTCCTCGACTCCCGTGTTCCCGTTCAAGAGAGCCCAGGCGCCGCTGCCACCCAGTCCGGCGTTGCGCTCATAGCCCCAGTCTCGGAGCGAGACCTTGGGTTGGATGGCGCAGTTCACGATGAAATCGCCGGGCCGTGCATGACGCGGCACATCAAGCCACCCCCCCGCGAAATCGACGCGCAGCGGGGCATCCTTCGGAGCCCGGATCCACTTCACCAGCTGTGACGTGGAGACCGGTTCATATTGGGGAGGGGTCTTGGGGAGGATGATATACTCCGCTCCGACTTCTGCACAGAGGGCCCGCTTGATTGTGCCATACTGGTCATCCTCAGTGACGGCGAGGACATCGGGTTTAAGACGGCGGAAGTCCTCAAGGAAATCGAGTCCGTGATCCGTGCCTTTTCCCACCACGACCTGGTCGATCATTTCCATGGCCTCGAGAATCCCCTTCTTGTGTTCGTCTGGCAGTGAGGAACGGCGCTGCTTGTGCGCCCAGAGAACCTCTGCCGAGGCGAAGGAGACGGTCAGAAAGTCGCCCAGTGACTTCGCTTCGCGAAAAAACTGCACATGGCCCGCGTGGATGATGTCGTAGCAACCGGAAACAAAGATGTGACGCATTCTCTCAACCATGCTTCTTCGGGATGGATGACTGCAAGCCAAGGGATGGAAAAATTACTCTCCGGGATCAGTGGGTGGAGCCATGAGGGGAAAATGAAAAATGGAAAATGAGAGATGAATGGGCGTAGGTCACAAGACGTGGCTTCCGTGTGGTTAAAAAACAGGTTGCCCTTGGTCAGTATCACGCGTTTTCCTCTACTCACCCTCCCAACCCCCCTCGGAACCATGATCCTGCCCATCCTTCTGGCGGCCGCCGTCTCGACCGCTGCTCCCGATTCGGTCGCCACGGAAGCTTCAGCCTCCCAGCCAACTCCAGCAACACCCGCACGCAGGAAAATGTCGGTGCATCTCCACATTCCCCGAATGCCCTTCATGGCCACGGATGCGGATCTTCGTTTCGACATTCCCTACCAGATTCCGGAACTTAATTGGGGGAATCAGCGCTTCTGGGATCCCTACCGCAGCAACCGGGTCAATACCCGCGACTGGTTTAAGTCCGATTACGCGCTGCAGAACTGGTTCGGCTTCCGTGACACTCTGGCGAGGAAGGGCCTCGATATTTCCTTCAACTACACCAGCGACATCGCGGGCAATGTGACCGGGGGCAAGAGCCGGGGGATGACCTACTGCGACAACTTCACCCTCGACCTCGAGTTCCAGTCCCAACCGCTCTTCGGCTACAAGGGGGGCACCCTCAGCGTCATCATGCTCAACCGCGACGGGAGCAACCTCTCCGCGCAGAACATCGGCAACCAGTTCACCGTCCAGCAGGTGTACGGGGGCTCCACCGCGATCTTCTATTCACTGGCCTACAACCAGCGCTTCTGCGAGGACCGCTTCAGCTTCAAGTTCGGGCGCATGAGCGCGGGCGACGAGTTCGCCTCCTCGCCGCTCTACTGGCTCTACATGAACAACGGCATCGACGGGAATCCGCAGTCGTTGCCGGTCAACGGGATGTTCTCGACCTATCCGTGGGGCGTCTGGGGGGCAAGGGTGCGCGCGTTGGTCACCCATGAGTCGGAGGCGATGCTCGGCATCTATCAGGTCTCCCCGCAGGTTTCCCGCCCCTCGATGCACGGCCTCAACTGGAACTTTAATCCCGGGGACGGCCTCATGCTCATCGGCCAGTACGGATGGGCACCCGAGTTCTTCAAGCCGGCCGCCCCTGCCTCCAAGTCATCCGACGGCAAATCGACCGTCGACGGTAAAAATCTCAACACGCCGGCTTCCGATGCCATTCCGCACGGCCTTCCCGGACACTACTGGATGGGCGGCTACTACTCCACCTACAGCTATCCGCAGTGGGGCACCACGCAGCGGCAGAACGGCGGCTACGGCCTCTACTGGCACTTCGATCAGATGCTCTACCGGATGAACCCCTTCAAGGACACGGGCCTTACCGCCTGGAGTGCCTTTGTCCTCTGTCCTCAGCAGAATACGGCCAAAGTCCCCTTCCAGTACAACGGCGGTCTCGTCTACACGGGCCTGATTCCTTTCCGTCCGCAGGATGTCTCCATCTTCGGCGTGGCCTACGGAAACTTCAGCTCCAACTATGCCCAGGCCAATCAGGCCACACTCGGCGGCTACGCCACCTACGAACTCGTCTACGAGTGGGGCTACCGCATCAACATGACCAAGTTCGCCTACATCCAGCCCGACGCGCAGTGGGTGATCAATCCGGGCGGCACCGGCACCATCCCCAATGCCCTTGTGCTCGGCGCGCAGATTGGGGTGGTTTTCTAGCAAGTCGACGACTTGCTAGAACGAGGTGGATAGGCCAAGGGCTGTTGGACTGTTAGACTGTTGGGAGGAGGCCATGAAAAACCTGCCCCTTTCACTCTTGGTGCCCTTTGGAGATCAACGGATTATATTGCATAAGAGGAAATTGCACGCGTTATCCTTTATTGCAATATAATGACATGTCGTTCAAAAATGCGTTAGGTCAGAAGTAGCTTGAAACGGATGCTTTTCGACGCCAAAGCCACATCGAAACATGAACCACCAAAGCGAATTCCAGATCAAAACACGCAAGCAGCTTCTTGATGAGCAGATCCTTCAAGAAAAGGGAAAGTTTCAGTTTGGTATCCTTTGGACCAAAGAGACGGATGAATTGCTTTCGCGGAGCCTCGCCCGAATGCGATGCAGCGGGTGGATTCTCAGAGGAATCGAGACGCACGGATTTATTATCCCGATACACCGCTATGTTTTCGAACAGTCACTCCAAAATGAATGATTCAGAAATAAGAACTGAGATCGTCAAATCAGAAAAGACCTAAGGAAGCGCTGATTAAATCCCATGAAGGCCGCTGAAGAGCATTTGCTGATTTTTGAAGGCGCGAGTGCTGGGCGATACCCGCAGCGGTCTCGCCCGAGCGAGCAACGCCGCAAAAATCGACAAATGGCTTCAGCCCTCCGGGTTGCGGAGATAACAGGCCGGGGGCTGCGTTGGCTTGGTGCTTACAGCCCACTGCGGGGATGCTCGCGCCAAGCCGCCTTGCCCGCGGCCCATTCTTCCCGCAACGGCCTCTATGCGATTTAATCAGCGCTTCCATAACGAGCCGATGGACCTAACTCCCATGCCTTCGGCACTTTTGGCACGTCGGCTGCGGAGCAGACTTTGGTGCCAAAAGCAAGTGGGAGCAGGTCATCGGGCACGTTCTGCTCCAGCAAAAGAACCAAGTTAATAACTTTTCGACCCCTTTGGTTTCCTGCTTTCCTAACAGCCTTCAGTCTAAACGGCTAATAGCCTTGGCCTGCGTTAGCAGGCCTTCAGCGCGCCAAGGCGCGTAATGCGTGCCTCACCGTCTCGGCGCAGGCTATTGAGGCGGATTCCTCCACGAACTTGGCGAAGTCGATGTGGGCGCTCCCATCGGCCGAGTCGGAGATGACGCGCATGACCCCGAGCGGAAGACCTGCCGCGCGGCAGACCTGGGCGACCGCCGCCGATTCCATGTCGACGGCGCAGGCTTTCGGGAGATTTTCCAGCACGTTGTTGCGGGCCTCGCTGCTCGAGAGGAACTGATCACCGCTCACCACGAGTCCCTCGCGGACCTGTGCTTCCTGGAGTCCCGGAGGCCTCGTGGAGGAGAGCATGCTCCGGGAGGCCTCCATCAGGAGATAGCGCAGTGCGGCATCGGCCTCGATGGTTGAGAACCCCTCGAAGGGAACCTCGTGCAGGGGAAAGAGGGGCCGGGCATCCATGTCATGCTGCGCGAAGGAGTCCCCGATCACGATGTCCCCGACCTTGATGCCTTCGGCAAGGCCCCCGGAAACTCCCGTGACCAGGATCCTTGAGACTTTCGCATGTGCGGCGAGGAGGGTGGCCGAGAGGGTCGCATTCACCTTGCCGCAGCCGCAGAGAATCAGGGCCACCGGTTCTCCCTCCAGGCGGCCGTAACGGATTTCCCTCCCAGCTACCGTTTCAGCACCCTCATGCTCGAGCGACGAGGAGAGGTCGCGGATTTCCGATTCCATGGCGGCGATAATCCCGGTGCGGTTGTTCATGCCAGCAAGTTAAAGACCCGTTTCCTCCGCGGCGAGTGGCGAATGTGTCACGTTTCTTGTGAGCCGATGCTTGACGGAATGGCATTCCTCTGTGATTTGAAGGGTTCACAAAAACCCCTCCTCACAAAGGAACAACCAGGAACACACATTATGCGCATCGGAATGGTCGGTCTCGGTCGAATGGGAGCCAACATGGTTCTCCGCCTTATCAAGGCAGGTCACGAAGTTGTTGTCTGGGACCGCAGCCAGGATGCGGTCAAGGATCTCGCAGCAAAGGGTGCCATCGCGGCTCTTGATCAAAAGGACCTGGTCTCCAAGCTCACCGGCCCCAAGGCGGTCTGGATGATGATTCCCGCGGCCTATGTGGACGACACCATCGCCACATTTGCTCCCCTGCTCGGCAAGGGCGACATCCTCATCGACGGCGGCAACTCCTACTACAAGGATGACATCCGCCGCGCCAAGGAGTTGGCCGCCAAGGGCATCGAGTACGTCGATGTCGGAACCTCCGGAGGCGTCTGGGGTCTCGAGCGCGGTTACTGCGAGATGATCGGTGGATCCAAGGAGTCGGTCGGTTACCTCGATCCGATCCTCAAGGCGCTTGCTCCGGGCAAGGGAGATGCGCCGGTGACCCCGAGCCGTACCCGCAAGGGAACCGCCGAGGAGGGATACCTTCATTGCGGCCCCAACGGTGCCGGACACTTCGTCAAGATGGTCCACAACGGCATCGAGTACGGCATGATGGCCGCCTACGCCGAGGGCCTGAACATCCTCAAGAACGCCAACGCCGGCAAGGTGAAGCGGGAGATCGACGCCGAGACCACCCCTCTTCGTGATCCGGAGAACTACCAGTACGACCTCGATCTCCCCGAGATTACCGAGGTCTGGCGCCGCGGCAGCGTGGTGGCCAGCTGGCTGCTCGACCTCACCGCCGACGCGCTGGCCCGCGATCCAGAGCTCAAGACATTCGGCGGCCGCGTCAGCGACTCCGGCGAGGGCCGCTGGACGATCCTTGCCGCGATCGAGGAGGGCGTTCCCGCCCCCGTCCTCAGCTCCGCCCTCTACGAGCGCTTCTCGAGCCGCAATCTGGCCGAGTATGCCGACAAGATCTGTTCGGCGATGCGCTTCGAGTTCGGCGGTCACCTCGAGAAGCCGGCCGGTTCCAAGTAACCTCCGAAACACCCCAGCCATCCCGTTCTCATGCCTGCTGAAAAAAGCGACGCCTTGGTGCTCTTCGGAGCCACCGGAGACCTGGCCCACAAGAAACTCTTCGACACCATCCAGGCGCTCTACCGTCGCGGGGTGCTCGAGGGGCCGGTGATCGGGGTCGCCAAGAGCGGCATGACCCGCGAGCAGGTTATCGACCGCGCACGGGAGGGGATCACCACCTTCGGCCGCGGGGTCGACGAGGCGATCTTCAAGAAGTTCGCCGACCAGTTCCAGTACGTCGACGGCGACTACGCGGATCCGGCGACCTTCCAGAACCTCAAGAAGGCCCTTGGCGATGCCAAGCGTCCGCTCTTCTACCTCGCCATCCCGCCCGTCCTCTTCGGAACGGTGACCAAGGGGCTCAAGGCCGCCGGATGCCTCAACGACGAAGCCCGTGTCGTCGTCGAGAAGCCTTTCGGCCATGATGCCTCCTCCGCCAAGGCGCTCAACCGCACCCTCCACGAGGTCCTCGAGGAGCGTCAGGTCTTCCGCATCGATCATTACCTCGGCAAGGAGGCGACGCAGAATGTCCTCTACACCCGCTTCGCCAACGCCTTCCTCGAGCCGGTCTGGAACCGCAACTACATCAGCAACATCCAGATCACCATGGCCGAGTCCTTCGGCGTGCAGGGACGCGGTGCGTTCTACGACGCCACGGGCTGCCTTCGTGACGTGATCGAGAACCACCTCATGCAGGTGGTCGGTTTCCTCTGCATGGAGCCCCCCTACTGGCCCGACAAGGAGCGCGTGCGCGACGAGCAGGTGAAGCTCTTCAAGTCGATCCGCACGATCTCGACCAACGATATCGTCCGGGGCCAGTTCGAGGGCTACCTGCAGGAGCCCGGCGTGGCCCCCAACAGCCAGACAGAGACCTTCGCGGCCGTCCGCGTCTTCATCGACAACTGGCGCTGGCAGGGTGTCCCCATCTACATTCGCGCCGGGAAGAATCTGCCCGTCTCGGCGACCGAGGTGCGCGTCCAGTTCCACCGCCCGCCTCAGGTCGTCTTTCCGGACGAGCAGGCCCCGATGCACAACTACGTCCGCTTCCTCTTCTCTCCCCGCATCGAGATCGGCATCTGCATGCAGGTGAAGATCGACGGCGAGCGGATGGTGGGAGAGCCGATGGAGTTGAAGGTTGTCGACCAGCAACCCGACGAGATGACCCCTTACGAACGCCTCATTGGCGACGCCATCCAGGGTGATCAGGCCCTCTTCGCCCGTCAGGATGTCGTCGAGGAGGGGTGGCGAATCGTCGAGAAGATCATCGGCAATTCCGTCCCAGTCCATCCCTACAAGCCCGGCACTTGGGGGCCCGACGCGGTCAACGATGTCCTCCTCCCTTCGGGCGGATGGCATGCGCCGCAGCTCTGATTAGAGGCTGAAGTCTAAAGACTGAAGGCTGAAGGAAAAATGCAGAAAGGAGGGAACCAGCCGATCCTCCTGCTGGCATTGGCTTTCCTGATCCTTGTCTGCGGATGCGGTAGGAAAGAGACTTCGTCTGCAGATAAGCCGCTCGTGGTCGGGATGGATCTCTCTTACCCGCCCTTCGAGATGATTGATGCCGGGGGCAAGCCCGCCGGTGTCAGCGTCGATCTGGCCCGGGCATTGGGCGAGTCGCTCCACCGTCCCGTCCGCATCGAGAACATCCCCTTCACCGGGCTGATTCCATCGCTCCTCACCGGTAAGATCGACCTGGTGATCTCCTCGATGACCGACACGCCCGAGCGGCGGAAGGCCATTGCCTTCTCCGATCCCTACCTCAACATCGGATTGGCGCTTCTTGCCGGAAAAAACTCCGGTCTCAACGCCGCCGCGGATCTCGACCGCCCCGGCAGAACCGTGGCGGTCCGCCAGGGAACCACCGCCCAAGTCTGGGCCAAGGAACATCTTAAGCAGGCGAAGGTCCTGGTGCTCGACAAGGAATCCTCCGCAGTCCTCGAGGTCGTTCAGGGCAAGGCCGACGGATTCCTCTACGACCAGATGAGCGTCTGGAAGCATCATCAGGAGCACCCGGTCGAAACGGTTGCACTCCTCAAGCCGGTGCAGACCGAATCATGGGCTGTCGCCCTCCGTCCCGGTGACACGGAGTTGCGCGAACAGGTGAATGCCTTCCTGAAATCCTTCCGCGTCTCCGGTGGATTCGATCGTCTCGGGAATACCTACCTGAAGGACCAGAAAGAGGCTTTCGCCAAAGCCGGAATCCCATTTTATTTCTAAGGAAACGCTGATTAAATCAGTGCTTCCTTAAGGAAGCGTCGGCGGATCCCAAGTCCTCCCCGGATTGATTTTCCCTAATAGTCCAACAGCCTACAGTCTAACCACCTCCATTGATGAAAACAGCACTCCTCTTCTCCGGTCAGGGAGCCCAAGCCGTCGGCATGGGCAAGGATCTTGCCGCAGCCTATCCCGTCGCCGCCGATCTGTTTGCCAACGCTGACTCGATTCTCGGCTACTCCCTCTCGCAGACCGCCTTCGAGGGACCGGCAGAGGAACTGACCAGGACATCTATCTGCCAGCCAGCACTCTATGTTCACGGACTCTCCGCTCTGGTCGTGCTGAAGGAAAAAGTGCCATCCCTTTCCTTTGACGCTGCCGCTGGGCTCTCGCTCGGGGAATTCACCGCCCACGCCGCAGCAGGCACCTTCGACTTCGAGACGGGTCTCCGTCTGGTCGACAAGCGATCCCGCTTCATGCAGGAAGCGTGCGAGGCGACCGAGGGGGGCATGGCCGCCATCATCGGTGCCGATGAGCAGGGGGTGCGTAATCTTGCCGCCGCGGCCGATGTCGACGTGGCCAACTTCAACAGCCCCGGCCAGATCGTCATCTCGGGAGAGAAGTCCAAGATTGCCCTCGCCGTCGGGATGGCCAAGGAATACGGAGCCCGCAAGGCGGTCGAGCTCACCGTGGCCGGGGCGTTCCACTCCCGCCTGATGGAGCCCGCCTATCAGCGCCTGAGCACCGTGCTGGCGGAGACCCCGATCGTCATGCCGCGTGTGCCCGTTGTCGGGAACGTCGATGCCCGTCCGGCGGAATCCCCCGATGCCATCCGCAAGTCACTGGCTGATCAGGTCACCGGCTCCGTCTGCTGGACCGCGAGCATCGAGTACATGATCGACCATCTCGGCATCACCCGCTTCCTCGAACTCGGCCCCGGCGGCATCATCGCCGGCCTTGTTGGCCGCATCCGCAAGGGAACCGAGGTGATCAGCGTCTCCGACGTCGCCTCGCTTGAGGCGGCCCTGCCCCTGCTCAAGTAACCACACTTCCTGTCATGATTCCCCTCCTTGCTTTCGGCATGCCCGCAGCTCCGGAGTGGATCTTCATCGGCATCCTTGCCCTTGTCCTCTTCGGTCCGAAGAGGATTCCCGAGATCGCCCGTGGTCTAGGCAAGGCGCTCGGTGAGTTGCAGCGCGCCAAGGAGGACTTTCACCGCGAGATCTCCGGGGTTCCCCCGCTTCCCAAGATCGAGTCCCCGCAGGGTCAGGTGATCCAATCGGGTGGCGCCGTGACTCCGCCCCCTTCAAGTGGTCAAAATGGCTCCGTTACCGGCTCCGTTGCCGCCGGGGAGAGTGATCCGTCAGGAAAAAAGGAATCTGTCTGACCCTGATCAACCCCGACTCTAGAGCATCATCTAGTTAATCTGTCGTTCCTTGGGCGATTATCTTGACGGTCGATAGATAAAAGGACTCGCGCAGAGGCGCGGAGGAAAAGACAAAGGATCGGGGCCGGGTAAGATAGGCACTGTTACGCCCCTCAAATCGGAGAATCACTAGATCGATTCAGAATGGGGTCTGACGACTCCATCCAAGAGAGATGCTTCTAAAGAAGCGTGGCCATTAGTCATAAATAACTCTGCGCCTCTGCGTCTCTGCGCGAGACTTCTTCCCTTGTCCATGCGTCAAATAAAACCAAAGCCGCTCTAACTCCCTTCCGATTCGCCGTGCGCGAGATCGCGGCTCTCGAAGCGCGTGAACTCGTTGAGGAAGGTGAGGGGGACTTCGCCGGTCGGGCCGTTACGCTGCTTGGCGATGATGAGTTCGGCTTCCCCTCCCTTCTCGTCCCGGTCATCGGCATCCTTGGCGTAGTAAGCGGAGCGGTAGAGCAGGCCCACGACATCGGCATCCTGCTCGATGGAACCCGACTCACGAAGATCGGAGATGCGTGGCTTTCCGTCACCGCGGTCCTCGGATTTACGGTTGAGCTGGGCGAGGACGATGATCGGGATGTTGAGCTCCTTGGCCAGCGCCTTGATGCCGTTGGAGATCTCGGCGATCTCGATCTGGCGGTTCTCCTGTCCGCGCTTGGAGGGGGATTTGAGCAACTGGAGGTAGTCGATGACGATCAGTCCAAGGCCGCTCTTGTCCATCATGCGGCGCGACTTGGCCCGCAGTTCGTTGATGCTGAGGCCCGCCGTGTCGTCGATGATCATCTTGCTGGCGCTGTACTCGTTCACCGCCTTGAAGAGATTCTGCTGGGCATTCTTGGGCATGATCCCGTTGCGGATATGGTGCAGGTTCACCCTGGCGCGGGAGCAGAGAAGACGCGTCGCCAGCTGCTGGGAACTCATTTCGAGGCTGAAGACTCCGACGGGGATCTGCTTGTCCACGGCGACATGTTCCGCGATGTTCATGGCCAGGGCGGTCTTTCCCATTGAGGGGCGGGCCGCGATCACGATCATTTCGCTCGGATGGAGGCCGTTGGTCATGTTGTCGAGCTCCTTGTAACCGGTCGGGACGCCGGTCACCTGGCCCCTGTTCTTATAGAGCTGTTCGATCGCGTCGAGCGCCGCGTTCACATGGTCCTTGATCTCGGGCAGGTCGCCGCGCACGCGGTCCTCCGCCACGGTGAAGACCTGCTTCTCCACGTCGTCGATGAGGGCCTTCACGTCACCCTGCTCATCGTAGCATCTCGCGGCCGAGGAGGTGCAGACGGAGATCATTCGTCGAAGGAGATGCTTCTCCCTGATGATGTCGATGTAGTAGTCCGCGTTGGTGGCGGTCGGAAGGAAGGTCTGGAGATGGGCCAGGATCGAGGGGCCTCCGATCTGATCGAGCAGGTTCCGGTCCGAGATCGCCTGTGTAACCGTGATCAGATCGATCGGGCTGTTGGTCTTCGAGAGTTCTTCAAGAACCCCGTAGATCGTGCCGTGGGCGGGATGGTGAAAATGCTCCGGGGTGATTCCCTTCTCTGTCGTCGTGATCATTGTCTCCCGAGGGGAGAGAAGGATCGAGGAGAGGACTCCCTGCTCGGCGTCGAGGCTGGCAGGCAGGGGTCGGTGTGTTTCGGGAAGGCGCTGGCCTCCTGAGAAACCGGAGTTGACGCCCGCGGAGCTTCTCCGCGGTGCGTTGCCGGCGACGGAGGCCGGTGCTGGAACCTCTGCAGGGCCGTCCTGGGGACTTTCGGCCATGCGCGGAAGGAATTACGCCTCTGCCGTCTCCGCAGACTTGCGGCGGGGCTTGCGGGCACCCTCTTCCTCGTCGGCGGCCTGCTCGAATTTCGGCGTGGCGGCGATCTCGATGCGGAGGGTGGCCGTCACGTCTGAGTGGATCTTGACGGGGATCTGGTGCTCTCCGCTCTCCTTGAGGGGGCGGTCCAGCACGATGGCGTGCTTGGGAAGGACGAGGTCCTTGATCTCGGCGGCGAGGCGCTCGAGCAGGTCGGAGGCGGTGATCGATCCGAACGCCTTGCCGGTTTCGCCGGTCTCGAGCTTCAGGCTCAGGCGGAGCTTGTTGATCTTGGTGGCGACGGCCTCGGCGGCGTTCAGTTCGCGTGCCTCGCGCTCGGCGCGCTTGGCCTTGAGGTTATTGATCTTGCGGAGTGAAGCGGGAGTGACCTCGAGGGCCTTGCCGCCTGGGATCAGGAAATTGCGTGCGTAGCCGGCACGGACTTTGACGATATCTGCTTCGGCTCCCAGGGAGGGAACGGCTTCGGTGAGGATGACTTCGGAAGTGGCCATAAAAGAGAATCCCGGTTGGTGTGATGTGGCGGGAGGTGAGAACTTATCGGGAAACGGGAGGGTGTCAAGAAGAGAAGATTGAATCCAGATTTCGCATGGAAGCATTCCATCAGATCCAGAGCGTTCACCAAGATGGTGCGCGGCAAGCAGGTTAAAAATGTAGGAAGGTTAAGAGGGTTCGAACCGGTCCCCGGGAACTCACAACGCGAAAGCCGCCACACATTTGGGGCGCAAGGTGCCGTTATCAACATTGCCCTCAGCCAAATTGTAACTCTTTAAGGTTCTAACATTTTTAACGTTTTCATCACCGGGAGTGCTCCCATACTTCGCGGCTCATGAGTTCCGCTTTACGGATCTGCTCCGCCGTCATTCGGTGAGCCACGGCTTCCCTTGCTTCCCCGGCATTCTCACTGCCCGATGCCGCGGCCAGATTGAACCACATGTATGCCTTGCAGAGATCTAGGGCGACTCCCTTGGCAAGCCTGTAGCATGTGCCCAGTTCGTATTGGGCGGCCGCGTTCCCCTGACGGGCTGCCTTGTGGTACCACTCGAGCGCCAGCTTGGAGTCCTTGGGGACGCCCAGTCCCCTGTCGTAGCAGAGTGCCAGATGGTATTGCCCCTCGGCATCACCTTGAAGGGCTGCTTTGCGGTACCATCCGGCTGCGGTCTCGTCATTTTTAGTGATGGTCCATGTGCCCTTCGTGTACTTGTCCCCGAGTCTGACCTGCGCCAACGGATCAGCAGGGTTTTTCTGCTCCTGCGATGCACACCCGCAGAGTATGATCGCAAGGGGGATGGTCGCGAGACAAAGGGTTCGGAGTAATCCGTTCATGTCACCCATTTAGGTTCAGGCCGCATGAAATGTATATCGGAAAAGGAGACTCCCCCTGAGGGGGGCATCGTTGAAAATGGTGGAGGCGAGGGGAGTCGAACCCCTGTCCCCGAACCGCACTAGGCGTCCGTCCACATGCTTGACCGCACTTGGGATTTAAGGGGTCGGCCACGGTGCGGCGCGCTGCTTTCCCCCGATCGACCACGGAATCGAGTCACTCCCCGGCGCGGTCAATCCGCCAAGGAATCAGCCTGCTGTCGTCGCCTTCACACCTAGCAGGCGTCGGTGTGTCAGCGTCGCGGACTTTAGGCCGCGAGAGCTAGATCTTCGTAATCTGCGTTTGTTTGTTTGATCCGATTTTTTACGAGGCCAACGAATCATCCTCGGCATGCAGAACGCGCAATGAGCTTCGAGTCGAAACCAGTACGCCCCCTGTCAGGTTTTAATTTGGAGCAGCCCAAATAAATGCGCAAGGGTGAATAAAAACGGGGAAAGAAACCTGAACCAAGCCCGAGGGTTCGGGCGCGGTAGACTGTGAGCGCAGCGAACAGCCCTAAAAGGGCGGCACGGCTTGCCGGGAGGCAAGTGCCGTCAAACCTGAATGGACTGTTGGACTGTTGGACTGTTGGACTGTTGGACTGTTGGATGCGGCATCCAAAAAACCCAACCCAACAGCCTAAAAGACGGAAAGCCTAACAACCTTGACCCATAAGGCTAATCCGGGAGTTGGAGGATAGGAGTTTGGAGATTTGGCGGAGGCAGTAGTTACAAATACCCAGCTTCCAACTCCAAGCTCCCAGCTTCCAATTACTTCAGGAACCTGATCGTGTAGGGGTAGCGGTAGCTCTCGCCGTTGCTGGTCTTCACGGCGGCGATGATGATGCAGGCGAGCCAGACAATAAGCACGATTGGCAGGATCAGGAAGCCGATCAGCACGAAGCAGAGAGCTCCCGCAATGATGCTGTAGATTGTGTAGGAGATCTGGAAATTAAGCACCTCCTTGCCTGTGGCATCGATCTCCGGGCTATCGGCTCTCTTCACGACCCAGATCACCAGCGGTACCACGATATGCGCCAAGGCGAAGCTCAGGATCAGTCCCGAGAGGCCCGAGAGATGGAGTCCGATGCACCATGAACGGGCCGATTCCGAGGAAGAGGCTGGAACCATCTCGATGGTCGGTTGGGAGTTTTCCGGGCGGTTCAGGGGAGGAGGAGTGTCCATGGATCAAAGAGACATCCGATACGCCCGTTTCGCAAGGCGCAAGTTACCGCTTATCGAGGGCGGGTAGGTATTGAATCGCAAGGCTCCTGCACCCTTCAATGCAGACAAGGTAAGAGGCGGCCAACGATCGGGAAACCTTTCAAGCCTTTAACTTTTTAACGCTATCATATCCTTTTGATCCCTCATAATTCATCCCTCATCCTTTTTTCAATTGTTGCCAAGGAGGCTTCCGTTCGGTTGACTTTCCGGACGTCATTTTCGGCCCACCCTTCTTTCTATGAGCGAACGCAGAGTTGTCATCACCGGTATCGGAGTCATCAGTCCTGTTGGTTCTGATCTAGCTACCTTCTGGAAAAACCTGACGGCAGGCACATCGGGCATTTCCCAATACCAGGCATTCGACCCGGTGGGATTCGATTGCCTCATCGCGGGCGAGGTGAAGGGCTTCGAGGGGGCCCAGTGGTTCAAGACTCCTAAGGATGCCCGTCGCGCCGACCGCTTTGCCCAGTTTGCCATGGCAGGAGCCAAACTTGCCCTCGACGATGCAGGTCTGGATCCTGAAACAACCGAGAGGGAGAGGTTCGGGGTCATCGTGGGAAGCGGCATTGGAGGTTTTCAGAGCCTGGAGAATGAGGCGCGCAAGCTGATCGAGAAGGGCCCCACCAAGCTCTCCCCGTTCACCATCCCGATGATCATCAGCAACATGGCGAGCGGCCTGATCTCCATGGAGTATGGCCTGAGCGGGCCGAACATGGCGATCGTCACCGCCTGCGCCACTGCCAACAACTCCATCGGCGAGGCCTGGCGCATCATCAAGTTCGGCGATGCCGACGCCTTCATAGCCGGTGGTGCCGAGGCGACCATCACGCCGCTTGGTGTGGCCGGATTCTCCTGCATGAGGGCACTCAGCACGCGCAACGACGAACCTCAGAAGGCATCACGCCCGTTCGACAAGGACCGTGACGGATTCGTCATGGGTGAGGGCGCCGGTATTGTCGTCCTTGAGGAACTTGAGCACGCGAAGAAGCGAGGCGCTCGTATCTATTGCGAACTGGTCGGTTACGGAGCCACGGCGGATGCCTACCACATGACCGCTCCGCGTCCCGAGGGCGAAGGTGCCAGCCGTTGCATGCAGATCGCGATGAAGCACGCCAAGGTCACCCCAGCCGAGGTGGATTATATCAACGCCCACGGCACCTCCACCCCGATCGGTGACATCTGCGAGACCAAGGCGATCAAGGATGCCTTCGGGGATGCAGCCTACAAGGTTCCCATCAGCTCCACCAAGTCGATGACCGGCCACCTGCTGGGTGCCGCCGGCGGCATCGAACTCGCAGCCTGCGCCCTCGCCATGCGAGACGGGATCATCCCTCCGACCATCAATCTTGACAACCCGGATCCCGAGTGCGACCTCGACTACGTTCCGCACACGGCGCGTGAGGCCAAGATCAAGGTCGCTCTCAGCAACTCCTTCGGGTTCGGCGGTCACAATTCCTCCGTCGTCATCCGCTCCTTCGAGGGATAAGGGGAGCAATCCGCATGAATCTCAAAAATTCCGCCTCGGCCATTGCCCTGGCATTCCTCACCCTCGGTTGTTCCCATCAGTCCCAAGCCACCAACAGCACTCCCATGTCCCAATCAAATCCCTCCGGCAATCTTGCCATCGGTCAGGCCTTCCTGAAGCAAAACGCCACCCAATCCGGCGTCAAGACCACCCCCAGCGGCCTCCAGTACAAGGTCATCACCGAGGGAACCGGCAAGAGCCCTGCTGCCACCGATACCGTCCTCGTCCACTACCGCGGCACCACGATTGACGGCGTTGAGTTTGACAGCTCCTACAAGCGCAACGAGCCGATCTCCTTCCCTCTCAACGGCGTCATTCCCGGTTGGACCGAGGGTGTCCAACTCATGAAGGAAGGAGGCAAGATCCAGCTCTTCATCCCGTCGAATCTTGCCTACGGATCGCGCGGCGCGGGTGGAGTCATACCTCCAGACGCGACGCTCGTGTTTGATATTGAACTTTTGAAAGTTCAATAATCAACCGCTTAAAGGCTTGGGATTTTGGCGCCGCGCGTTGTTGCCGCTCGCTCGCAGTAGTTTTGTCTGCCGATCTTCCCCGATCAGGCATCTTTGGATCTGCTGATCCAAGGACTTCTCAGCCTATTCCTCGAATGACATCGACGAAGGAGAAGCAAAGCCGCGTTCCCACACGCCTTTTCTACGCCCACCCTCGCGCGCCTAGCGCGGCATCCAAACTGCCAAGCCTCTGGTGAGTAATCGGCGCATGTGGTTTCCAGACCTAAAAGTCTTCAGCTACAAAGTCTATTCTTGCAGGCGCCGGTATTTTCGATGAGGGGCCAGGCGCCCGAGCGGCAGCCGTAGCAAAACCTACGGCAAGCGAAGGGCAACGCCGCCCCTCGCGAAAAGAGCAAGCCTTCCCTCATACGAACTTTCCGGGATTCAGGATATCCTTTGGATCGACGGCGGATTTGATCCGCATGTGCAGGTTGCGGAGTTCCGGAGTCGTGGCGGCGTTCCACCAGCGTTTCTTGGCGAGGCCGATGCCGTGCTCGCCGGTAATCGCTCCGCCCCACCTGATGACCTGCGAGAAGAGCGCATCGAGAACCCCCTCGATCTCCTTGGGACGCTTGGCCTGCTGTTCCTTGGAGACCATGACATTCACATGGATGTTGCCATCCCCGGCGTGACCGAAGCAGGCGATCGGGAAGCCAGTCTTTTTCTGCAGTTTCTCCGCGAAGGCAATAAGGTCGACGAGTCGGCCGCGTGGGACGGCAATATCCTCGTTGAGCTTGGTGAGGCCGGTGGCCTTCAGCGATGCCGAGAAGGCGCGGCGCAGGGCCCACATCCGGTCGCAACGCTCGGGTGAGGTGGCCAGCTCGACCTCGAGGGCCTTGTTCTTGGCGAGGAGGGCCTTGAGGGCCTTTCCTTCGCTCAGGACGCTAGCCTTCTGGCCATCAATCTCGACAAGCAGATGAGCCTTACCGGGCGGAATGAAGGTTCCCTTCACCTCCTTGTGGGCATCCCTGGCTGACTGAAGCGTGAAACTGTCCGCAACTTCCACGGCACAGGGGAGGTATCCGGCCTTGAAGATCGCCTGCACGGCGGCGGCGGCATCGCGCATCGATCCGAATCCGGCGGAAAGGGTGACGCGGGCGGGGGGGAGAGGGAGGAGTCGCAGGGTCGCTTCGGTGATGACGCCGAGCATTCCTTCGGAACCGACGAACATCCCGACGAGATCGAAGCCGGTCTTGTTCTTATGGGTGCGTCCACCGACGCGGACAAGGGTGCCGTCGGCCAGTGCTACCTGGAGGCCGAGGACATAGGGGCGGGTGACTCCGTATTTCAGGCAACGAGGGCCGCCGGCATTGGTGGCGATGTTCCCCCCGAGGGAGCAGTCCTTGTAGCTCTGCGGATCGGGCGGGTAGAAGAGCCCTTTTTTGACAACCTCCGTCTGAAGCACGCCCGTGATGATGGCCGGCTCCACCACGGCGACGAAGTCGTCACAGCTGATCTCGCGGATGCGGTTCATCCGGTGCATGCTCATCAGGATGCCACCGCGGACGGGGACGCAACCCCCGACGTAGCCGTGGCCGGCGCCCCGGGTGGTGACGGGGATGTTGTGCCGATCGGCATAGCCGAGCACGGCGGCGACCTCCTTGGCGGATCCGGGAGCGACCGCGATCTCGGGAAGGGAGGCGGCGAACCACTTGTCCTTCCCCAGTTCGGCGAGGCGCGCGGGATCGGTGATGAGCCCCGAGGCGAGGGGGATCAGCTTGCGGAGATCCCGCTCGAGAGAAGGATAAGATTTGAAGCGTGAAACCTGAAGAGGTGAGGAGGGAATACGTTTATTGGATCCCTTCTGTTTCTTTTCAGGTTTCAACGTTGATGGCACTTGCCTCCCGGCAAGCCGTGCCACCGCTGACGGGCTGCCTTCGGCAGTCTTCCGCGTCGCTTCCCGGCGACTTGGTTCAGCCTTCAGGTTTTTCAAACCTACATCCCCATGATCTCGTAGCCGCCGTCGACGTAGATCACTTGACCGGTGATGCCGCTGCCGCCGTTGCTGGCGAGGAAGACGCCGGTGTGGCCGAGCTCGTCCGTGGTGCAGCTGCGCTTGAGCGGGGCGTGCTCCTCGTAGTGCTTGATCATGGCACCGAATCCGGAGATGCCTCGGGCGGCAAGCGTCTGGACGGGGCCGGCGCTGATGCAGTTCACGCGGATATTCTTCGCTCCCAGATCGTAGGCCAGGTAGCGGGTACTGGCTTCAAGCGAAGCCTTCGCGACGCCCATTACATTGTAGTGGGGGACGACCTTGGCGGCGCCATAGTAGCTCATGGCGACGATGCTGCCGCCGTCGGTCATCATCGGCGCGGCTTCGCGGGAGAGGGCGACGAGCGAGTAGGCGCTGATGTCGTGGGCGACACGGTAGGCCTCGCGACTGGTAGAGAGGAAATCACCTTCCAGGGCTTCCTTCGGGGCAAAGGCGACAGAGTGGAGCATGAGGTCGAGCTTCGGAGTGACCTCGCGAACCTTGCCGAAGAAAGAAGCGATCTCGGCGTCATTGGCAACGTCGCAGGGCTGAAGGAAGGTGTCGGCACCGAACTCGGCCACAAGTTCCTCGACGTTCTCCTTGAGGCGCTCCCCCTGATAGTTGAAGAGGAGGGTGGCGCCGGCCTGTTTCCAAGCCTTGGCGATTGCCCATGCGATGCTGCGTTTGTTGGCGACGCCGAAAACGACGCCGACTTTACCTGCGAGGGGTCCGTTGCTCATCCCAATAGGAAGCCTGTTTCATCCCCTCCCTGTCACGCAAAAAGGTGGGAGCCTTTTTTGGATTATGCCTCGGGATGCCCTGCCAGTTTTTCAAAGACTTCGTACACGATGGATCGGCGATTCACATAGAGACATTCCACCAATGAATTCCCTTTCTCCATGCGTCGCTTGAAGATCACCCGATAACTGCCGACGCGAAGTCGGTAATAATCCCGCAACTTCCCCTCGAGGGGGCGGATGTCGCCAAGGTGTTTGGGGAGTCGTTTGATTCCAAGTCGAAGTGCCCGCCTGGGTTCGGGGGGTAGGTTCTGGAGGAACTCCAGAACCTGAAGGGAAACAACGGGACTCACTCTTCAGGAAGAGGGTGGAACTTCATCTTCCCTCGCTCGTAATCCTGCACCTGCTTCATGGCTGCCGGATCAGCCATGATTTCGAGGGTTTCGACGAAGGCTTCCATCCGTTCCCGCGATACGAGAAAAGCCACGGGCTCGTCCCGGCGGGTCACGGTCACAAGATCTGTCTTGGCCTGTTTGAGAAGGCGGGGAAGGGCAGCCTGTGCCTGAGTCACTGTATACGTAGTTCTCACTCAGAAAATATATAGATCAATAATCGCTCTCTGGCAAATCATGATACCCTTACTGAAATGCAAAAAGCTGTTGTTTGGGGGTGGTCACTTACGGATGCGGTAAAGATTTACCATGGAGTTCATGGAGATCATGAAGAAGAGAACTAGGTCCTGAAGGATTGCTTCATGTTCTTCATGGTAAAATTTTTCCTCACCCTCTCGGATGGAATTTTTGGTGAATGGACTTCAACTGGCTCCGATCCACCTGGGTGTAGATCTGCGTCGTGGCGATGGAGGCGTGGCCGAGCATCTCCTGGATGATGCGGAGGTCGGCCCCGCCGGAGAGCAGATGGGTCGCGAAGGAGTGGCGGAGCTGGTGGGGGTGGACCGCTTCCTCAATACCGGCCTGCTTGGCGTAATGGCGGACAAGCTGCCAGATGCGTGCCGGGGTGAGGGGATGACCCCGCACCGACAGAAAGATCGCCGCCCCCGAGCGTGCCGAGACGAGCTTGGGGCGGGCATTGGTAAGGTAGAATTTCAGCGCATCGAGCGCGGCGCTTCCGACGGGAATCATGCGGGTCTTGTTTCCCTTCCCGGTGACGCGGATGACGCCTCCCTCTTCGTCGAGGTTTTCCAACCGCACGCTGCAGGCCTCGGCGATGCGGAGGCCACAGGCGTAGAGAAGCTCAAGCAGGGCGCGGTCGCGGATTTCCAGCGGGGTGTCGCCTGCGGGGGCCGCAACCAGCTTAGCCATCTCTTCCTTGGAAAGCGGTTGCGGAAGTGTCTGGGGCAGGCGGGGTAGGGGGAGCTTCTCGGCGGGGTCCGAGGGGATGCGGCTCCGAGCCGTCAGAAACCGAAAGAAGACCCGCAGTGCGACGGCCTCCAGCTTGATCGAGGTGGCGGAAAGGCCCCGCTTTTTTTCGGAGATCAGGAACTCTGAGAGGAGAGCCGGGGTCACCTCTCCCGCCGACATGACTCCGCAACCGGAGGCCCATTTCTGAAAAGCCTCCAGCGAGGAGCGCGTGGAGAGTTGGTAGTTGACCGAGAGTCCGCGCTCGGTGGCTAGAAACAGCAGAAAGAGGTCAATGTCTCCCTGCATGGCGGGTTGTTTAGGCGTCCAGCGGCGCGTTGGCTGGCTCAGGTCGCCGAGGCAGTTGAGGGAGCCGAAGCCGTGAGGCGGATCAGTGCCTCGCGGTATTTCTCGGCCGTCTTGGCGACGATGTCCGCCGGGAGTTCGGGAGCTGGGGGGTGCTTGTCCCAGCCGCAGTTCTCGAGCCAGTCGCGTACGAACTGCTTGTCGAAGCTGGGGGGGTTGCCGCCCGGTTGATATTGGTCGGCCGGCCAGAACCTGGAGGAGTCCGGAGTCATGCACTCGTCGATTAGGATGATCTCGCCGTCGTGGATGCCGAACTCGAACTTGGTGTCGGCGATGATGATGCCGCGGGAGGCGGCATAGGCACGGCCGTGGCGGTAGAGCTCAAGGCTCATGTCGCGGACGCGGAGCGCTGTTTCGTCGCCGAGAAGCGCACGGCACTGGGCCCAGGTGATCGGCTCGTCATGTCCCTCGTCGGCCTTGGTGCTCGGGGTGAAGAGATCTTCGGGAAGACGGTCGCATTGCTTGAGTCCTGCCGGCACGGCGTAACCGCCAACGGTGCCGCTTTCCTGGTATTCCTTCCAACCGGATCCGGCGACATAGCCGCGGACGACACACTCGACAGGGAGCGGCTTCGCCTTCTTCGCGATCATCGAGCGTCCACGCAGGATGTCGGCGTAGGGCTTGAGTTCGGCGGGGAAGGCCGAGACCTCGGTCTCGATCATGTGGTTGGGGACGAAGTCGAGGCGGTGGAACCAGAATGTCGAGAGGCCGTTGAGCACCTCCCCCTTGCCCGGGATGGCGTTGGGCAGGATGCAGTCGAAGGCCGAGATGCGGTCGGTGGCCACCAGTAGCAGGTGTTCGCCAAGATCGAAGACCTCGCGGACTTTGCCGCTGCGGAGTTTCTTGATGCCGGGCAGGTCGCAGGTGAGAAGATCCATGGGGAAATGATGAATGATGATTGATGAATGATGAAATGAAAAAGGGGGATGCGAGAAGGTAAGGGTAAAAAAGGTTAAAAGGGTTACACCGTTAAAAGGTTACAACGGGCTGAAGTCAGAGGCCGAATTGAATTCATGAAGGCATCTTTTGAGGGCACTTTCCCTGATATCCCTCTCCCTAATCTCAGGTCGGGGCTCTCCCGGATCCACGTTGACGCCACTTGCCTTTGCCTCAGCATCTCCCGATGCATTGATGCCGCTTCCCTCCCGGGAAGCCGCGGCACCCTGAGGGCAGCGACAGAGTCGCAGTCTTCCGCACACCCTCCCGGGTGTTTGGTTCGTCCCTTTCGGGACTGTCCCGGCATTAGTGGGACAGGCTACGCCGTGCCACCAGGCACTCGGCGGTCGGCAAGCGGTGGCGCCCTTTGGGTCCCGCATTCGCGGGATCTTACGCGGCTCTTTTGTACTCGCTTGCTTCCGCAAGGCTCACCCTTTGGGTCCACCTTCGGTGGCTACAACTCGACCACCCCATGGTCTCGTTTCAGAGCCTTGGTTGTAACATTTCACCGTTTTAACTCTTTTAACACGGCCTCCTATGATCTCAGAAATTCCCAATGCAAAATTCCGGGTTTAACCACCCGCTCACTCGCTCACCCTGCCGCGCCCCTTCTTGATCTCCGAGCGTCGACGTTTTCCCTCGACGAGTTTCCGTTTCTCGCCCGGGGAGCGGCGGGCTTTTTGACGGCGGGCTTTTGCCGTGGCGGCCCGTGCCTGGAGTCGGCGGGCCAGACGGCGTTCCTCCAGTTTTTCGGCAAGTCGCTCACGGGCGATCTTTCGGTTCATGCTCTGGCTGCGTGAGTCGCTCACGGTGACCGAGATGCCGCTCGGAAGATGGGTCAGGGTGACGGCAGTGGATACCTTGTTGACATGCTGGCCTCCCGGCCCCGAAGAGCGTGCAAAGGACTCCCGAAGGTCTTCGTCGCGGAGGAGTGCTGGTTGCATGGGTTGTTTTTCTTAAAGCTTCATCATACATAATCCATCATTCATCCTTTTCCCATGTTTACCCACCTTGTCATTGATTCCGAAGTCGGTCCCCTTGATCAGCTTGAGGATACCTCCCGAGGGATCCGCCTGATCATTGCTCGCACCGGGGCCGAACCGGTGAGTCTGGCCCGTAGGGATGACAAAGGTGCATGGCGAGGATTTCTCTGGCGCGATAGCGAGGTCGCCAAGCCCGCGTCCGGCTGGGGAAATCATGCCACGGTGATGGGGTACTTCGTCCATCGCCTCTGGAAACAGGAATCGGTCTACGAGGGGCATGTGATCAAGGGCGGCAACCACGGTTTCATCCGCAGCCATGCCTTCCGGCCTCCTGAGGTCGATCTTGCCTCAGGAACGATCACCTATTGCGTGGAGCCATCCGAGATCCCCGCCGATGCCTATCCCTACAAGGTGGCGATGCGCCTGACCTACGCGGTATCCGGGGGAAAAATGACAATGACCTTCGCCTTTGAAAACCGTGAGGAGCACGCCGTGGCCCTGAGCTTCGGGTGGCATCCGGGGTTCGCCGTCGGTTCCCTCGAAAGTGCCCGGATGATTCTCCCCGAAGGCACCTATGTGAGAGAGATGGCGCCCGGTGATTTTCTCGATGGAAGCGTGATGGAGATCCCTTTTGCCGGCGGCGAGATGCCCTTTGCCAAGAAAGACCTTCCGGGATCATTCCTGCTCGACCTTTCCGGAGTGCCGGATCGGCGGTTCGTGCTGGAGGCTCCGGCGCTCGGCCAGCGCGTCGAGTGCGACTACGCGGAGGCGCCGTTCCTCACGCTCTGGAGCAACGGGGATCCGTTCCTGTGCGTCGAACCCTGCTGGGGACTGCCCGATGGCAATCCTCCCGTCCCCTTCGATCAGAAAAAGGGAATTCAGAGAATCGGGGCCGGCGAAACACTCACCGCCTCGCTTTCGGTCACTCCCTCGTTTTTTGGAGCCCCGGCAGCATCCTGACACCCTTGCGGAATCATAAGCGGACTGGTATCGTCCGCGGCTCTCCCTTGAAAACACAGAAAGACCTCTCCCCGCAGCAGAAGCAGACATGGCTCAAGGCAATGAGCGCCATGGAGCTGAAGAACTATCCCTATGTCATTCAGCTCTGCCAGGGGCTGTTGCAGACCCTTCCCGATTTTCTGGATGGAAGGAAGATGGCGCGGAAGGCCGCCGTTGAGAAATCCAAGACCGCAAAGAAGGGGTTTTTCTCGGGATTCGGCGGAGGATCCTCGATTGCCCTGATGAAGGTCTCGGCCCTTCTCAAGAAGAATGATCTCTCCGCGGCTCTGGTTGCCATTGAGGAAGTGCTGGCCGACGACCCGCGCAATGCTCAGGCGAACACGATGCTTCAGGAGATCGCCCTCAAGTGGCAACCCCCGATGAAGGAGCTCGCCTTCTATGCTTTCGAGACCATTCTCGAAGGCCAACCCAAGGACAAGCAGCAGCTCTCCCGGTTTGCCTCCTTCTGCATGGAGAAGGATGAGAACGGAAGTCCCCGGGATCCCGCCCGCGCTGTCGAGATCTACAACCGCATCCTTGTCATCTCCCCCAACGACCTCACGGCCATCAAGGGGAGCAAGGACGCCTCCGCGGCAATGACCGTCCAGAAGGGTGGCTGGGAAGTGGCCGACAGCTACCGCGACCTCATCAAGAACAAGGAGGAGGCCGTTTCCCTCGAGCAGCAGGGTCGCGTGGTCAAGAGCGAGGAGATGATCGACAACCAGATCGCCGAACTCTCCGCCGCCGTGCAGGCCGAACCGGGCAGCATCGACAAGTCGCGCAAGGTTGCCGAACTCTGCGAGCAGAAAGGGGACATCGACAACGCCCTCGAGTGGTATCGATATGTCCTGGGGCTGACTGCGGGTGCCGATCCCACCATCGCGCGCAAGATCAGCGATCTGCAACTCCGCCGCATCAACGATGCCTACAAGGCCCGCGAGGAGTTCCTTGCCGCGTCACCGGACGATCCGGACGCTCCCCTCTACCGGCAGGAGATGGAGGAACTCGCCAAACAGCGTGCCGATTTTGTCCTGAGTGACGCGCGTGAGCGCGTGGAGCGCAATCCCACAGACCTGCTTGCCCATTTCGACCTGGCTGTGGCACTCATGGATGCGGGCCAACCGCAGGAGGCGATCGGACACCTCCAGCGGGCGCGCAGCAACCCGAGCGTCCGCCTAAAGGCGATGAGCAAGCTTGGCCAGTGCTATGTGTCTCGAAGCATGAACGATCTGGCGGCCAAGACCTTTGCCGATGCCATTTCCGAACTTTCTGCCATGGATTCGGTGAAGAAGGATCTCCTCTACAACCTCGGAACCGTCTACGAAACGATGGATGATCGGGAAAAGGCGCTCGATTGCTTCAAGCAGATCTACGAAGTGGATTACGGGTATCGCGACGTGGCGGCGAAGGTGGAGTCCTCCTACGCGAAAAGCTAAAGGCTGTTGGGCTGTTGGGCTGTTGGGCTGTTGGGCTGTTGGGCTGTTGGGCTGTTGGGCTGTTGGGCAAAAGGCGCCTAGGAAGGCGGCTTAATCATACCGAAGGTAGTCCGATTCCACGCCTGTGGGAGAGGATGCCTGGTCGGGGACGACCGGCAGATAATTGGGCCGGTCGCCCCCAATGGGCTCGCCCCGTTGGAGCGAAAGTTGAAAAGTTGAAGGACTGAACTCGGCCCTCTGCACCTTTTTTAACCTTTCACATTCTAACCTTGTAACTGCGTTAAAAGCGCACCGCATTGCGGGTGCCCAAGTCTTGTGAATTAGCTTTTTAACGTATCACCCTTTCACGCATCATGTCACCCATGCCTAGGACATCACTCACTCCACGCCGCCCCAGACGTCCCGCCCTGCAATCTGGCGGGCAGGAGGGGCGATCCGCCCGTCTCCCGATGTACCGGATCATGCAGATCCATCAGTTGCTCCAGATGGGGGAGTTTCCCAATTGCCAGGCGCTTTCGCGGGTCTTTGAGGTCTCCTACAAGACGGTGCAGCGGGACATCGATTTCATGCGTGACCAACTCCGGTTGCCGATTGATTACGACACGGTTCATCACGGGTTCCGCTACACCCGCGAGGTGAAGGAATTGCCCTCCCTCTCCCTGCAGGAGGGGGAGGTGGTGGCCCTGCTGGTCGCCCAGAAGGCCGCCGAACAATACCGCGGCACTCCCTTCGAGAAGGCTATAGGGACCGCCTTCACCAAGCTGATCGAAGGACTTCCCTCGCGCGCGGAGATCTCCCTTCACGACCTGAGTCAGGCGCTTTCCTTCCGTCCTTCCGGTCCTCCCGCCAATGATCTCCATGCCTTCCGGACCCTCAGCTCCGCCCTCCTGGATTCCCATGAGGTTTCCTTCCTCTACCGGAAACCCGGCGACGGTGAACGGAACGAACGCCGCATCCAACCCTATCATCTGGGATGTATCGCCGGTCAGTGGTATCTGATCGGCCTCGATCTCGGCCGCAAGTCGGTGAGGACCTTCGCGCTGGCCCGCATCACCAGACCGAAGGACCTCCAGCGACGATTCGATCGTCCCAAGGACTTCTCCCTCGATGCCATGCTCGGGCAGAGTTTTTCCGCCTTTGAGTCGAAGAACGCGCAGAAGGTCAGGATCCTGCTGGATCCCATCGCCGCAGCCCTGGCTTCAGAACGGCGCTGGCACCCGTCCCAGAAGATCACCAGAAGAAAGGATGGATCCGCGGAGTTGTCGCTCAAGGTCGGGCTGGCTCCTGATCTGGAATCCTGGATCTTGGGCTGGGGACCGCGCGCCGAGGTGCTCGCGCCGGCCGCTCTGCGGCGCAGCATCGGAGCCGCGCTCAAGAAAGCGGCGATGCGCTATCGGTGACTTGTCTGAATGTAGAGGGATGAATTATGGGGGATAAAGGGGATAGCGGAAATCAGACCCGTTGGGTTTAGACTTTCCCCGCGGCGATCAGATCCCTGGCCTTGGAGAGTGCCGGGGTAAGTCCGGCGGCATCGCGACCGCCGCCACGGGCACCATCGGGCTTCCCGCCACCCTTGCCTCCCACGAGGGGAGCAATGGCGGAGATCAGCTTTCCGGCGGGGAGCGATCCCTGATGAGCCTTTCCCACCGAGGCAACCAGTGAAACGGCCCCCCCGGAGACTCCTGCCAGGAGGATCACTCCATCGAAGGATCCCTTGAGGGCATCCGCAATCGTCTGGAGTTCATTTCCATCGGCTCCGGAGATCTCTTCCACGATGGAGGGGATGGTTCCCGTGCATGCCTTTGCCAGCAGTTCCTTGGCAAGGCCCGCGGCGGCTTTTTGGCGCAGGGAGGAGAGTTCCTTTTCGAGTTCTTTCTGGTGGGAGAGGGTGGCTTCCAGTTTTTTCTCAACCTCGGCAAGCGGGGCGCCGAGTCGTGTTGCCACGGCTTGTAGGCGCTCTGAGTCGTTCCTGGCGGCATGGCGCGCCTCAAGTCCCGCCACCGCCTCGATGCGGCGCGTGCCGGCGGCGACGGCCGCCTCGCTGATAATCCGGAAGAGGCCGATCTCACCTGTGGCACGGACATGGGTGCCGCCGCAGAGTTCCATCGAGTAGCCGTCCAGGGCTCCCGGCGCGCCCCCGATCTGCACGACGCGGACGATGTCACCGTACTTGTCACCGAAGAACTGCAGGATGCCGGGCCGTCCCTTCACTTCGGAGAAGGGGATCTCGTGCCAGCTGACGCCGGCATTCTCCAGGATGCGTTCGTTGACGAGTTGCTCCACCTTGGAGACCTGCTCGGGCGTGAGTGCGGAACTGGAGAAATCGAAGCTGAGTTTTTCCGGGCCGACAAAGGAACCCTTCTGCGAAACGGTCTCGCCCAGCGTCTCGCGGAGAGCCCAGTGAAGCAGGTGGGTGACGGTGTGGTGGCGCTGGATCGCGGCGCGGCGGGGAGCATCGAGCGTGACGGTGACCTCCGAGCCGGGAAGTGGAGCCTCTTCCCCGTCGATGAAGTGAAGCCAGGTCGGGCCGCTCTTCTGCGTGTCGGCGATCCGCCAGAGCGATCCGCCCGAGGCAAGGGATGCGGTGTCGCCAAGTTGGCCTCCCATCTCCGCATAGCAGACGGACCGGTCGAGAATCACCGCCGTGCGATCCTTGATGCGGACCACCTCGAGCACCGTGGCCCCGGTTTCCCTCGAGTCGAAGCCCGAGAAATTGGTCGGCGTGGCGGTCTCCAGCGAGGAGAGGCTAATGATCTCCTTCTTTTGGGCGGCGCGTGCGCGCTCCCGCTGTTGCTGCATGAGGGTTTCAAACCCGGCATGATCAACCGAGAGTCCGCGCTCGCGGGCGAGAAGCTCGGTCAGGTCGAGCGGGAATCCCTGCTCGTCGTAGAGCCGGAAAGCCACCTCGCCGGAGATGCCCTTCCCCTTGGTGGCCTCCTGCTCGAAAAGGGAGAGTCCCTTGTCGAGGGTCTTGTGGAAGGCCTCCTCCTCCCGCTTGAGTGTTTCGGTGATGAGCGACTCCCTGGAGCGCACTTCGGGAAAGGCATCACCCATGACTGCGGCGAGCACCGGGGTGAGTTTGTGAAGGAAGGGTGCGGTGAAACCGAGTGTGCGTCCGTAGCGGACGGCGCGTCGCAGGATGCGGCGCAGCACGTAGTGGCGTTCGGCATTGCCTGGCTGGATGCCGTCGGCGATGGCGAAGCCGAGGGTGCGCAGGTGGTCGGCGATGACGCGGAAGGCGACATCATCCTTTTCCTGATCCGTGACGGGAATCATCGCGCCGTCCCCGGAGGGCTGCGGAAGGGTCGAGCCGTACTTGCGGCCGCAGAGGGCACCGATCGCCTCGAAGACTGGACGGAAGAGATCGGTCTCGTAGTTGGAGATCACCACGTTGCCGAATTCCTTGAATCCCTTGGTCCCCTGCATCACCGAGCAGACGCGCTCGAACCCCATCCCGGTGTCGACATGGCAGGCGGGGAGGGGGACGAAAGAACCGTCGGGGTTGGCGTTGAACTGGATGAAGACAAGGTTCCAGATCTCGATGCACTCGGCGCTCCCCTTGTTGACGAGGGCGCCCTTCGTGTCCCCGTACGGTGTCAGGTCGATGTGGAGTTCGGAGCAGGGGCCGCAGGGGCCCGTCTCGCCCATCATCCAGAAATTGTCCTTCCGGTTGCCGGGGACGACATGGATCGCGGGATCAAGTCCCTTCGAGCGGAAGAGCTCCGACCAGAGCGAGTGGGCCTCGGCGTCGAAGGAGGAGGGATCCCCCTCCGCGGGGCTGTAGACGGTCGCGTAGAGGCGTTCGGCGGGAAATTTCCACTTCTCGACAAGGAGTTCCCAAGCCCAACTGATCGCCTCTTTCTTGAAGTAATCTCCGAAGGACCAGTTGCCCAGCATCTCGAAGAAGGTGTGGTGGTAGGTATCCAGTCCCACATCCTCGAGGTCGTTGTGCTTGCCGCCCGCGCGGATGCACTTCTGCGTGTCGGCGGCGCGGGGAGGGGTGTAGGGGCAGGGAGTCGTGCCGAGGAAGATCGGCACGAACTGGTTCATCCCGGCATTGGTGAAGAGGAGGTTCGGTGAGTCCGGCAGCAGGCTGGAGGAGGTGACGATGGTGTGTTCCTTACCCCGGAAAAACTCGAGGAAGGAACGTCGGATCTCGGAGGAAGGCATCATGGGAATAGGCTCTGGCGGTTTAGACTATTAGGCTGTTAGGTCGAAAATCTTTGAGTGAGGAAATGGCCGGAGAGTTAAACGCCGATGTTGCAAGCAAGCCATCGCAATCAGCAATCAACAATTCATCAATTTGAAAGATGGCCTTCCGGACCTTTGGCTAGTTCGAGTGCTTTCTCCGGAAGGAGCATCAGGTCCGAGGAATCTCCCTCGCGCATGGCGACCATCCCATCCGACGCCGTGCCGAAGGCATACTCTCCGAGCACCATGTCGCCGGCGCTTTCCTCGGCGGTGTTTTCGGAGAGATGCGCGATCAGGCGGATCGTGAGTTGCGGGGCATTCATTCCGCGCGCCGCGAGGCGATCTGGAGTCGCGGGTTCAAATCCGGAAGCCTTCAGCGATGACAATCTCCTGTGCCATTCTTCGATCTTCGTTCCGGAAAGATCGCCCGCCCCCCCCTCGACGACCTGCCAGTCATCGCCCCCTTTCTTTCGCGCCAGCAGCAACCGAGGACGCCCCCCGTCTTGGCCTCCCGTGCCGATCTCTATCCTGTCGATGGCGTCGAGCGGAACTGTTCGTGGATTTTTGGAACGCAGGGATGCCGGCGTGGCCGCAAGCGCCGGGGAGATTCCGGAGACGATGCAGATTCCGGGGCGGCCGTTGCAGCGCGCGTAGCGACTGCCGGGAGTGTCGCCTGCCTCCGATCCGATTGAGATCACGATGGGCACGCCACCCTCCTCATGTGCGGAGAGTGTCGCCACCGGAGGCTCCAGTCCGCATGCTGCGGGGTCGGTTCCCTCCGGCATCCAGCGGACGATCCTGGCTCCGAGTAGCGAACCCACCCAGGCCTCGACGGCGGCGTTCTCGCCGCGTGCGGAGACGGGACTTTCGATCATCCATCCGTTCATGCCCTTTTTAAGTTGAAGTTGCTGGGATCCCCCTGACGCATTTTTTGAAAGGGTGATCTCCTCGAGATGGTCCGCAGAGAGTGGCGTGAGGCGCGTGTCGCGGAACTCAGCCGCCGGGCGGAAGGCGTGGGATGCCGTCTCGGCGGGCACCAGATAGACGGAGGGGTCGGAGTCCACCCGCGCGTAGATTTGTCCCGCGGCGGCCCCATCCGCGCCGAAGAGGAGGGTATGGGTTTTCCCCGCCCTGATGGTCACACTTCTCCGAGGCTGCTTGAGGTTTAGCGCTTCGAGGCTCAAGTTTCCCTTGAGGTCGGCGGGCTTGAGTCGATCCAGCGAGGCCACTGCGGAGGCCTTGTCGAGCAGGGCTTGCGCCGCCCCTTGATCAGCGCGGTCGGAAAGGGGTGAAACAAGCTTCCAGACCTCATCCTGCCTGACCATCTCCACACGGCCGGCTCCCCCCACTCCCTCGATGATTGTGATCCGGTCGGCCGCCGACGGATCGAAGCCGAGCAACGGTTCTCCGGGGGATCGGGTGCGTGAGCGCTGTGTGAAGAGCAGGATGCCGATTGCCAGCCCCGCCAGGATCAGCAGCAGAAGGGTGCCCCTCCAGCTCACGAGCGCCTCCTCCAGAGGAAGATCAGGCCCAGGAGGGCCGAGGCGAGCGGAACCGCCACGATGGTCCAGAGAGCCAGGAGCCGGAGCTGAAGTTCGTCGAGATTGAGCGTGAAGAACTCCTTGGTCTTGGGGGTTGTTCCGGCGAGTTGCGTCCGGTCGATGAGCGTGTTGACCGCGCTGGAGAAGAAGTCCAGCCCCGTGCCGGCGAGGAACTTGTCCTTGAGGAACTCGCTATTGCCCACCACGACCATCCGTGAGGCGCCGAGCGCCACGCGGTCGTCATGCACGCCGCCGAGATCGGTGATCGCCGCGATGTAGGCCGGGAAGAAGTTATCCTTTGCCGGGTCGAAGGTCACTCCCTTGCCGTCCGCGTTGGCAAATCCGGAGCAACCGCGGAATCCGTGGATGCCGCGAATGAGCGGACGGGTGGGGCCGGTTTCCTGTCCCTTGATGGAGCGATCGCGTTGGTCATTAATGGCAAGCGATCGGGTGTTGCCGGCGAAGAGGATGTTCAGGCCGACCAGTCGCGCCGTGATCTCCGAGCCTGCGAAGAACTCGCCGGTTACGTCGCGCAGGATTCCCGTGGCGCCGCCTAGGTTCACAAGGCGCAGAACCCTGTCGTTCCTGGGCCTGATCCTGCCCTCCTCGTCGAGGAATGCATCCAGGCCGGGTGTCTCACCGGTCGGGTCGAGGAGGGTCATCAGATGCCCTCCCGCCCGCCAGTAGGCGCGGAGGGCGGCGAGTTCGTCCGCCGACGGGTCGAAGTGCGCGCCGGCGATCACCACGAGGGCCGCGTCCGGGGGAACGGCGGCGGTGCCTGCCGAGAGATTGAGAGGGGCGGTGGTGATGTTCTGGCGCTTGAGGTTCTGGCCGATGATCTGCATCGGTGGGATGCCGGGCATGCATTCCCCGTGGCCCTGCATGAAATAGACCTTCTTACTGGTGGCGGGCTGCACAAGCCCGATGAAAGCGGAGGTCAGGACCTGCTCGCCGCGGAAGGCGACGAGCCTCGGGCGCTCTCCGTACCGGGTGGGCTCCGTGTCGTATTCACCCATCTCGGGAACGGGGATCACGGTGCTGCGTCCGCCGTATTCCACGATGAGCACGTTCTCGGCCCCTGAGAATCTGTATTGCGCCTGGAGGTCACGCGCCCGGGCGGGGTTTCGCATGGGATCGACCCTCTCTATGGTGAGGTTGCGTCGGCCCTGGCCCTGACTCTGTTGTTGTGAGAGGAACTGGTACTCCCTGAGCAGTGCCATGATGTCCCCGTGGAGTTCGGAACCGGTGGAGGCCGAGGAGGGGGAAAAGTAGACGATGACGTTGGCGGGCGATCCGAGCGAGGCGAGAGTCTGCCTCGTCTGGTTGGAGAGCTCGAACTTGTGGGAGCGGCTGAAATCGTGGCGCCGGTAGTGACCCAGCGACCAACCGATGATGCAGGCGCTCACGACCAGGGCCGCCACGATCTGCAGGGCGACGCGGAGGCGGACGAAGCGGTGGGGCACGTGCTTGCTCGGATCGTGATTGCTCATGGGGTCACTTGCGCCAGCGGCGCGCCTGGAAGGAGTGGAGCGTGAGGAAGAGACAGAGCGCCGTCATCACGAGATACCAGACGACGGGGCGCGTATCGATGATGCCCCTGGAGAACTGGGTCATCTGTTCGATTGGAGAGAGCGTCACGGTGATCCCCTGCATGAGCGCGCCGACGCTTCCGGAGAGGAAGGTGAGCAGGCCGGTGAGGAAGAAGAGTGAGATCAGGGCTAGGGTCGCCACCGCCGCAGTGATCTGATGGCGCGTCAGCGAGGAGCAGAGGCAGCCCAGCGCAAGGTAGAACATTCCCATGAGCAGCAGGAGCAGGTAGGCGCCGAAGTAGGCTCCCGTCGCCCCCGCGGCCGTGAGGCGTGTCTGCAGCCAGAAAATCACGAAGTAAAGGGCGGTGGGAAGCCAGAGGACCGAGTAAAGGAAGAGGACTCCGAAGAACTTGGCCAGCACGACCTGGGTATCCCTGACCGGCGCGGTCATCAGCGGTTCGACAGTGCCGCTGCGGTACTCCTCGGAGTAGAGGCGCATGGTCAGCAGGGGGAAGAGCAGCAGGAAGGGGAACCAGAAGAAGATCGTGTTGAAGAACGATTCGACGACCGTGACTTCCGTCGGGCCGTGGTTGAGGACCGAGACTCCGGCGTAGAAATTGAAGCCGGTCACGAGCAGCAGGAAAAAGAGGATCACCCAGGCCATGGGTGTCTTGAAGGAGGAGCCGACTTCCCGCTTCCAAAGGATCCAGAAAACCCTCATGGCCGAGCCTCCCCGGACTGGTTGGCGGTGGACCCGGCATTTTCCGGCTCGCGGCTTCTGCCGGAGACGAAGGAGGTGAAGATCTCCTCCAGCGAGGATTCCCTGGCCGAGAGTTCCCGGAGTTTCCACCCGCGCCGCACCGCCTCCTCGAAGAGGGCGCATCTCGGGTCGTTGCCAGAGGGAATGATCTCGAAGGTGCTCCATTCCCCCGAGGTGCCGAGCACCCTTGCGGAATCAATGCCGGGCAGCTTCGCGAGGGATTTCGCCGCCTCGGCGGCATCGGGAATCATGGCCTCCAGGCGCACGGGGTTCGTGAGCGAGAGTCCCGTGCGATCGCGGAGTTGGGAGGGGGTTCCGTTCGCGATGATCCTTCCCTTGTTCAGGATCAGGACACGCGAGCAGGTCATCTCGACCTCGCTCAGGATATGGCTGGAGAGCAGGATCGTGTGGCGCGTCGCGAGCCCCTTGATCAGGGTGCGCACCTCGCGGATCTGCTCCGGATCCAGCCCAATGGTCGGTTCGTCCAGGATCAGGATGTCGGGTTCGTTGACCAGGGCGTCCGCGAGGCCGACGCGCTGGCGGTATCCCTTGGAGAGGGTCCCGATGAGTTGGCGACGCACATGGGTGAGTCCGCAGAGTTGCAGGGCATCCTCCACCTTCTCGGCAACGCGTCGTGACCGGACTCCCTTGAGTGCGGCGCGGTAGGAGAGATACTCCCCGACCCTCATCTCCGGGTAGAGGGGGACGTTTTCCGGCAGGTAGCCGATCCGGGAACGCGCCTTGACCGACTGCGTGAAAACATCGAATCCCGCGATCCGTACCTCACCCGTGTCGGCGGGCAGATAGCCGCTCAGGATCCTCATGGTGGTGCTTTTTCCCGCCCCGTTGGGGCCGAGGAACCCGACCACCTCCCCTTTGTTCACCGTGAAGGAGAGATCCCGCACCGCCTCGGTTTGGCCGTAGCTTTTGGAGAGTCCTTGGACGGATATCATGACAGGGCGGAAGGAAAGGTCCCGATCTTACCCCCGGGATGGATCCGGTGCAAGAAAGCCGATTGACGGCTTGCCCCCCCGCGCTCATCTGGTAAACCATTGGACTTTCGCGCTTGTTTCCAGAGCTACTCCCGATGCTTGGCGGTGACGGTGCGTGAAAAGAGAGACGATTTTTTCAATCCAACTTCATGAGCACATCCTTCACGGCGCGCTGGAACGAGGCCGCCATCGATGAAAATTACGAAAAATGGCGCAACGACGCCGCCTCGGTTTCGGCCGACTGGGCCTCCTTCTTCGAGGGATTCGAGCTCGGCTATGCACGTTATCAGAAGGCTCCTGCCAAGCCGACCGGTGCTGCCGCCGTTTCCGGGGGCGCTTCCGCCGGCGACGCATCGCTCCAGAGCAGGGTCGAGGCCCTGATCTACACCTACCGCACGCTTGGTCACACCGCATCGCGGCTCAATCCCCTGAGCGACGAGGTTCCCTATCAGCCGTTGTTGGAGCTCAAGGAATTCGGCCTGACCGACGCCGACCTCGACTCCACGGTCAGTTCCCGTTCCTTCCGTGACGGTGCGCCCATGAAGCTCCGCGATATCATCGCCGAGTTGCGCTCCATCTACTGCGACACCCTCGGGGTGGAGTACATGCACATCCAGAACACGCGCATCCGCCACTGGATCCGCGAGCGGGTCGAGGCGCGCGGAGGCAAGGTCGACACGTCCACCCCGCACCACCGCATCCTCCGGACCCTGCACAAGGCGGAGAGCTTCGAGAATTTCATCCACACCACCTACGTCGGCAGCAAGCGATTCTCCCTCGAGGGAGGCGAGTCGATGATGGTCGCCCTTTCCGAAATCCTGCACCGCTCCCCGGAACTTGGGGTGAAGGAAATCGTGCTCGGCATGGCCCACCGCGGGCGCCTCAATGTCCTCACCAACTTCCTCAGAAAGCCCTTCGCCATCGTCTTCAACGAGTTCAGCGACAAGTACGCGCCCGACCTGGGGGAGGCGAGCGGTGACGTGAAGTATCATCTCGGCTACCAGACGACCCGCCGCATCGGGGAGGGGAAGGATGCCGCGGAGGTCGAAGTCTACCTGGCCGCCAATCCGAGCCACCTCGAGGCTGTCAATCCCGTCGTCCTCGGCAAGGTGCGTGCCCGCCAGCGCATCCTCGAGGACACCGTAGGTCGCCGGAAGGTCGTCCCGATCCTTATCCACGGAGACGCCGCCTTCCCGGGGCAGGGGATCGTGGCCGAGTGCTTCAATCTTTCGCAACTCGACGGCTACAAGGTCGGCGGCACCGTCCACCTGGTCGTCAATAACCAGATCGGCTTCACCACACTTCCGAAGGATTCGCGTTCCACGCTCTACTGCACCGAGATCGCCAAGACCGTCGAGGCTCCCGTCTTCCATGTGAACGGGGATGATCCGATCGCCGTCGCGGAGGCCGCCCGCATCGCCATCGCCTACCGGCAGGAGTTCGGTCGCGACATCGTCATCGATATCGTCTGCTACCGCCGCTACGGCCACAACGAGGGGGACGAACCGCTCTTCACCCAACCCGATCTCTACAAGGTCATCCGCGCCCACAAGCGCCCGAGCGAGGTCTTCCTGCAGCGTGCCACGGAACTCGGCACACTGACTCGCGAGGAGTTCGATGCCAGTTGGAAGAAATCGCAGGGACATCTCGAGGCGGCCCTTGCCGAGATGAAGAAGGGGATCGTCACCGACGTGAAGGCAAACCAGAAGGCCTTCGTCGGATCGACGGCCGTCTTCCAGCCTTCTTACTCCCACAAGACGGTCAAGACCGCCATCAGCGCGAAGACCCTCGGGACGATCGTCGACGGACTCACCAAGGTACCCTCCGACTTCCGGATCCTTCCCAAGGTCCGCAAGACCATCCTCGAGCGGCGCCGTGAGGTTTATGAGAAAGGCTCCGGATACGACTGGGCTTTCGGCGAGGCGCTTGCCTTCGGTTCCCTCATGCTGGAGGGCATTCCCATCCGCCTTTCCGGCCAGGACAGCCGCCGCGGCACATTCAGTCACCGCCACTCCGTCTTCTACGACGAGCAGACCCGCGAGCGCTACATCCCTCTCATGAACCTGGCGCCCGATCAGGCCCGTTTCTGCGTCTACAACAGCCCCCTCTCCGAGGCGGCCGTCCTCGGATTCGACTACGGCTACTCGATGGACTATCCCAAGATGCTCTGCATGTGGGAGGCCCAGTTCGGTGATTTCGCCAACGGCGCTCAGATCATCATCGACCAGTTCATCGCCTCGGCCGAGACCAAGTGGCTGCGCCCGAGTTCCCTCGTCATGCTGCTTCCGCACGGATACGAGGGACAGGGGCCCGAGCACTCCAGTGCACGCCTCGAGCGCTTCCTTCAGCTCTGCGCCGAGGAGAACATGGAGGTCTGCAACCTCACCACCCCGGCCCAGTATTTCCACGTGTTGCGCCGCCAGATGCTCCGCGACTTCCGCAAGCCGCTCATCATCATGACGCCCAAGAGCCTCCTGCGCTCCGAGGCCGCCGTCTCCACGACCGACGACTTCACCAAGGGAGGTTTCCACGAGATCCTCGAGGGGCCCAAGCCCGCCGACCCCGCCAAGGTCGAGCGTCTCATCCTCTGCTCCGGCAAGGTCTACTACGACCTCCAGTCATACCGCGAAAAGAACGGTTGGGGCGACCGCTCCGCCATCGTGCGTCTCGAGCAGATCTATCCGCTCAACGAAGAGGAACTGCGCAACGTCACCGCACCGTATGCAAAGGCGAAGGAGATCGTCTGGTGTCAGGAGGAGCCCGCGAACATGGGTTCCTGGCATCATCTGCTTCCGATCCTGATGCAATTCTTCGGACGAGCCATCGGCTATGCCGGCCGTGAGGCCAGCGCCAGCACCGCCGTCGGCACGACCGCCGCCCACAAGCTCGAGCAGGCCGTGCTGATTGCCCAGGCCTTCGGAGAGAAATAATCGAGAAAGTTTCCCAACCAATAATTCCCAACCGATCATCACCATCATGAGCGTCGCCGTCATCGTACCCGCCGTCGGAGAATCCATCACCTCCGGAGTCCTTTCCGCCTGGCACAAGAAGGATGGAGACCATGTCGCCGTGGGAGACCTCCTCTTCACCCTCGATACCGACAAGGTCTCCTCAGAAGTCACCGCCTTGGAAGCCGGAATCCTCAGGATCAAGGTGGCCGAGGGTGCGGAAGTTCCCATTGGTTCCACCGTGGCGGAGATCGAGGCCGGAGCCGCGCCTGCGGCCCAAGGAAAGGCTGAAGGCGAAAAGCTGAAGGCTGAAGTGGCCGAGAAAAAAGCAGAGGCCAAGGCCGAATCCCCCAAGCCCCCAGCCCCTGCACCTGCAGCCCCAACTGCCAGCTCCCAGCTCCCAACTCCTGCGCGGCCAGAGGGCCGCGTGAGCCGCCGCAAACTCACCCCGCTCCGCCGCAAGATCGCCCTGCAGTTGGTCAATGCCCAGCAGACCGCTGCCATCCTCACCACCTTCAACGAGGTCGACATGAGCGCCGTCATGAGCCTCCGCAAGGAGGTCCAGGAGGGCTTTCAGGCCAAGTATGGCGTGAAGCTCGGCTTCATGTCCTTCTTCATCAAGGCCGTCGTCGAAGCGCTGCAGGCCGTTCCGCAGATCAACGCGCAGTTGGAAGGGGACGAACTCATCGAAACCCACTACTACGACATCGGCGTGGCCGTCGGCACCGAGAAGGGTCTCGTCGTTCCTGTCATCCGTGATTGCGAAAAGCTCTCCCTTGCCGGCCTCGAGAAGGAACTCCTCGGATACGCCGTCAAGGCGCGCGAGGGAAAGATCGGTCTCTCCGACCTCCAGGGCGGCATCTTCACCATCTCCAACGGCGGTGTCTACGGATCCCTGCTGAGCACCCCGATCCTCAATCCGCCCCAGAGCGGCATCCTCGGCATGCACAAGATCCAGGAGCGCCCCGTCGCCATCGACGGCAAGGTGGTGATCCGCCCGATGATGTATCTCGCCCTCTCCTACGACCACCGCGTGGTTGATGGGAAGGAGGCGGTGACGTTCCTGATCAAGATCAAGGAAGCTCTCGAAAACCCAGTTCGTCTTTTCCTCGATTGAGGAAAAGACTGGGCTGGTTCTTTTCGCGCCGCGCGTTGTTGCTGCTCGCTCGCAGTAGTTCACTACAGCTTCGCTCGCACGCCTAGCGCGGCATCGAAAACTCCTGCCCCCCAATGTAGAGAGCGGTATTTGGAGGATAGCGTTATTGGTCTTCATAACTTGCATCCAAACTTCCAAGCCTTGGAAAACAGATTCAGAACTCGCTTGGCCCTCCCATGCCATGGCATCAAAATCCCTGTGCCTTTTGTTCGCAGATAAAAGGTATTGCCTGCTTTCCTTATCTTACAGTGAGCGCATCCACTCCCGAGCAACTCTTTGAATCGCACCTTGATCTGGCCCTCAAGATTGCGCGAAGCATCTCCATCATCGGTCATAACGTCGATGAGCGGGAGCAGGAGGCCCGAATCGCCTTGTGGAATGCAGCCAATGCGTTCGATCCCGCCAGAGGAAACTTTGAGCCGTTTGCCTCCACGGTAATCCGTAACCGCTTGCTCAATACACTCTCTAAAGCTGCACGACGGGCCGAGGTGGAGTCCCTGATCTTGGACGCCCCTGTCAGTCACGAGAGTGTCGAGGGAGAGAGCCGCAAGGAGACAACCATTCCTTCTCCTGAAGCTTCACCATTGCTTGAGGCTGAGCGCAATGACATTCGGGTGATTCTCCGCGAGGGGATGTCCTCACTGACTCCCGGACAGCAAGAAGTTCTGCAATCCTACGCCGAAGGGAATAAGTACGCCGAGATCGCTAGAGAGAAAGGTGTGAGCAAGGCGGCAGTAAGGCAGATGGTGCAGCGAGCAGTTGAGCAGACACGACCAGAGGTCCGGACTAGGGGGGTCATGAGTGCCAAGTTTCTGCCCGGCAACCCTGAAAATTACGCAGGGCACGATCTCCCCTTACCGAGCCGATCGAGACCTTCTTGGGATGATCGCATCAAGAATTTTATCGGTATAGTTTTTCTCCTTTGGTTGATCTACATGGCCTTTCCGGTCCTCAAGGAAAATTTCTTTCCATAAAAATTTTCTCCTTCCTCCGTTTCCGATTCTGAAGCTGTTTTGTATGGATAGGAGACATGACTCTTCATTCTGGATCCAAAACCATCTCGTCGAGCCACCGCGCATAGCCCCCTATGACGCTTCAAATCATCATCCCTAAAGGAGGCACCAAGCCTCTGGTGATCAGTAAGATAGTCCCAGATCACCCCCTGGAGTTCACACATTGGACAGATGGGAAAAGTGAGGAATCCATGCTCCCCGATCGGGAGAGGTTATTTAAAAGCTTTTCTGAAGATCTCCTGTTCTGGACTGGTGAATGGGAGATCGTGCAATCGATCAACACTTCCGGCACTGACACTATCGAAGAGCGATGGAGTGACGCCAGATGCACGGGTGACATCCTAAAAGAAGATTACTACCGTGCCATTGCGGAGGGCATGGCGGACAACGCGGAGAAGTTGCTGTATCTCCGGAAAGCCATATGGTGGGCTGAGAACGATCCTTTCCGCCATGGCGAAACAAAGGAGCCTCAGGCACATGACAGGCAGAACCTTGAACAGATACTGAAAATGATGGATCTCTCAAATCCTGATGATCTGCTCTGTGCAGCAGAGATTCACCGAGAACTATCTCAGTTCAGCAACGCGCTTTCCCTATTGGAAAGGGAAATCCCTGATGAGCATCAGATGTTGTCTCAAGCAATCAGGGAAAGGGCCCTGGCTGAAGATCCTGCAGTGGTTCCGCTTGCCGTAAAGACACCATGGTCAAATCCCACAAAACATCCTAAAACCCATTCGCTAACATAACATCATGAACATAAAGTATTTCTGCCAAGCCATATTATTGCTTTTCGCCTCGTTTTCCATGGGAGGCTGTGCCACCGGAAGTGCGATTATCACGGGCCAGCAACACCCTCCGATTTCCCCAGATCAGGTGCGAATATACTCAACTCCGCCGCAGAAGCCCTACGAGGAGATTGCGATTATCTCGGCGAATTCTTACTGGTCATGGGCGTGGAACGAACAGGCAAAAATGAATACCGTAATACGGGAGATACGTGAAAAGGCAGCCAAGCTAGGTGCTAATGGAGTTATTGTGAAATCTCTTGGATCAGAAGCAAGTGGGGCCGCAACCATGAATTTTGGAAGCGGGCTTTACGGCACCAGCATGAACAAGATTAAAACGATCGATGGCGTGGCCATCTATGTTCAGTAGAGTTTAGTAAATCAAGAGGATCCCAAAATAGCCAAAGATGAAAATCAAAATAGATGAGCTGATTGGATTGTATGATTCAACACATCAATGGAAGGAACAAATTGGGTCTCCAATTACTTCAATTACTGGCTTAATAGGTGAAGATCTTATTCTGGGAATTTTGCAGGATTGCCTCAAAAAACAGCCGGGAAATAAAGAACTCTCTATTAGCAGAGTGCCCCCTAAAGCAGGAGGGCGTGGTGCGCAATTGGATGCGTGGGTTTATACCACAAAAGAACATTACCAGGTTGAAATTAAAAGCTGGAGTGCAAGTGCCGTGGGAGGACAGCCTATTGTGCCGAACGATGAGAAATTACTTTTGAAAGCGTGTGGAACAAATAAACATACATATTTGAATAACAGAAGAAACTCTAAAAAGGTGTGGAAGGTTCTTGAGAAAATGCAGAATGAAAAAAGCAGGGGTAATAATGAAAGAACACCTAGAAAAGCTCTATTGGCGTTTTGGTCTCCGATAACAAACGATGAAGATCTATCAGAGAAGAGAAAGCTAAAGCCGTTTTTTGAAATTGATGATTTAAGCCCTTTTCAGGACTCTATAAATCACGCAAATCTCAGAAGCTGTGAATTCGATAAAGTTTCAGTATTTTCTGCTTCTCTATACCTGCGGCAATTGCGAAACGAGGATATTCCATATATTGAGTTGGATATGCCGCGGGTAGATGATCGCTTAGAGCATTTAGTCAGATTAATTCCAGATGCGTTTTCGGCCGTAAGCATAGTTAAATAGAAATATGGGTTCCCACGGTTTTTACCGATATTTGTTCGGAAAAAAGGAGGAGACTCCGCCGCCAATACCACCCCGACCTCCCGGCAAGAGGGAACCTAAGTCACTCATTCAGCAAGTGATTGAGTTTAAAAAAATGGGGTTTTCGACCATTTGTAAAAACTACGAAGGACAATATGGGAAAGGCTGGATGATGGGATGCGAGATGTTTTGTGTTGTGATTTACGAACACGCTCCCATGGACTGGGTCCCGAGATTTCTTCTCCCGCAGGATCTCCAGATGAATGGAATCTACGGGCGAATGGAACCCAAGCAGCTCTTCTGACAGAAGTTAGATTCTTTTTTGGGCTACATTATTAGCGTCTCCGCGAGAGGCCCTTTCTTATCAGTCCGCAGAAGACAACACCCGTTAGAGGGGAGTAATGCTCGCAGGAATTGTCCTGTGACTTGCGGCGGGTGAGGAGCATTGAGGAGCATCAGGACGACGCGGATGAAGGAGGCGATCAGCGGGATGTGAGGAAGGCCACAACCTAGGATCTCTGTCAGCCCCCCGCTTTTGCCCTGCTGTTCTTCGCCAGCCATTCCGCATAAGCCTGCTCGGTCAGTTCCCCGGCGGCGAGGGCCAGTGTCTTGATCACGGCATCTGCCTCGGTGGCGAAGAATTCCATTCCGTTGAGTTCCAGAAAGCCGGATCCGAGCATGAAGCCGGTCCGTTTGTTTCCGTCGAGGAAGGGATGGTTCCGGATGATGCCGGTCGCATAGGCGGCGGCGAGTTCCGCAGTGGTAGGGGATCCGTAGGCCTGCATCTGGAGTGGGCGGGCAATTGCCGAATCGAGCAGTCCGGAGTCACGAAGGCCTGCACATCCCCCGTATTGGGAGAGAAGCATGTCGTGTACCGCGAGACAGACCTCGCGGCTGATCCATCGCAGCTTCATGGAGCGCGGGTTATTTGGCCAGTTCCCGCAGGGCGTTGCGGTAGCGGCGGCTCAGGGATTCGAAGACCTCCATCGTCTCGGTGAAAGTGGGATCAGCGGCGGTCAGGCGGACTCCGTCCTGAGCCTCGGTCAGGGTCAGGGTGTCCCCCTCCTCCACATGGAGATGGGAAAGGGCTTCCTTCGGCAGAACTACACCGAGGGAGTTTCCGATTTTTCGGACTTTCAGGGAGAGGGTCATGGATTCTTGTTACCACTTATGTTATTACGCGTCAAGGGCGTTAGTTGCCGACTTCCTCCGGCTTCAGTTCTGATTCAAAAACTTCTCTGTGCCCCCGCGTTTGAGGGCATCCGCCTTCCGGCGGACGGTGCCGCCCTTACGGGTCCTGCTTTCGCAGGATCTTCCGCGCCTGTTCCCACAGGCTTGGTTCTGCGCGAGAGTTTCTGTTTCTTCCCTGAGTTGACGTCACTTGCCTCCCCGCAAGTGGTGCCGCTTGGGGCTGCGGCTTCGCCGCACCAGTTTCCCTTGGATTGATTCCTGAGTTCTTGAGTTCCTGATTAAAAATCAAAAGAGGTTAACTCCCCGAATAATTCGTGGGCGATGATGCGGATGCCTTCCCTGACGTCGTTGTCGTCCATGGCGAAGGAGAGGCGGAGGCATTCCTTCCGATGGGGCCAGTCCTGATCCTCGAGTCCGAAGAAGAAGTATTCACCCGGCACGACGAGCACGCCGCGTTTCTTGAGTGATTCGTAGATCTCCTTGGAGGTTCGTTTGGAATCCCTGACCCAGAGCCAGAGGAACATGGCCCCTCCGCTTTCATGGATCGAGTAGGGGGCCTCCTCCGGGAAGAACTCGGCAATGGCGGCCATGGCCTTATCCCTCTTGGCGAGGTAGTAGGGGCGGATGATGTCGCGGCTCAGACGGGTGATCTCGCCACTCGCGATCAGCGGTCCGGCGATGGCCTGGCCGAAGTTGCCATTGGCAAGACCGGTAACGGCCGTCATGGAGGCCACGGCGGCGGCCACCTCGGGAGGGCCGACGACAAAGGCGGTGCGCGTGCCGGGAAGTCCGAATTTGGAGAGGCTCATCACGTGGATGGTGTGGTCGCTCCAGAGGGGGGAGACCTCGTCGAAGAGGATTCCGGGGAAGGGCCAGCCGTAGGCGTTGTCGATGATGAGCGGGATGTCGTGTTGGGCGGCCAGTTCGGCGAGGCGTTTAATCTCCCCGTTGGTGATGACATTGCCGCTGGGATTGGTGGGGCGGGAGACGCAGAGAGCCCGGATGTCGGGAGTGACGCGTAGGTTTTCGAAATCGATCCCGTATTTGAACCGATGCGGTCCGGTGACCTCGATGCGGGGCTTGAGTGCGGTGAAGGCATCCTTCTCCAGAGACTGGTCCGCGTAGCCGATGTACTCGGGCATGAGAGGGAAGAGGATCCGCCCTTGTTCCCCCGCCGCGCCGTCGGGCGTCTTTCCCCCAAAGAGGTTGAAGAGTTGGAAAAAGGCGGTCTGTCCGCCCGGAGTGACGGCGATGTTTTCGGGGCCGACGGGCCATCCAAACTCCCTCCTCAGCAGTCCGGCCAGGGCCTCAAGGCATCCCGGGTTGCCCCGCGGAGGGTCGTAGATGGCAAGGGTCCGACGCAGTACTGATGGATCGGAGATGATCTCCCTCATCCGCTCCTCCCAGACTCTTTCCATCGCGGGGATATGGGCGGGGTTGCCTCCCCCCAGCATCAGTGGGGCGGGGTCGGCGGAAGCCGCCAAGGCCTCTCCCAGGTCGGCCATGAGCGCATTGATGCCGGTTTGTCCTGCCAGCCGTGTTCCGAGTTCTGAAAATCTCATGCAGATTTATCTACCACGGGCATCTGGACCCGACGACAGAAAGAGACGCTGATGGAAGCTACCACTTGGTTTGATCAAGAGATATTGCTATACGGCCATACTGCTGTATAATGATGGCATGAAAACAACCATTGATCTTCCCGAGGATATTCTGCATCGGGCCAAGATTGTTGCCGCCCAACGCCGCACCACTCTGAAGGAACTCGTTCTTTCGGGCCTCGATCATGTGCTTGGCATCTCCACGGAACATCAAGGACGAGAGCATGCCATCGCCCGTCTCAGGAAGGGGATGAACCTCAGGGCTACACCTCTTGCTCGGGAGGAGATCCATGCACGCCGTTAGATTTCTCGATACCAACATCCTCCTCTATGCGTACGATCTGGACGCACCTCATAAACGAGAAGTGGCTCTTGGGATCGTCGAGGAGGGATGGCATTCCTTGGGTGAGACAGCCATCAGTGTGCAGGTCCTGCAGGAACTGCATGTGAACATGGAGCGCAAGGGCATCGCGAAGGAGGAGATCCATGCGGTGATGCAGGATTTCAGCATGTGGCCGATTGTTGAGAATACCTTGCCGCTGCTCCATGCGGGGCTGGTGCAGAAGTCCAGATGGCAGCTTTCCCTCTGGGATGCGATGATCCTGGCCGCTGCGCGCGCGAGTGGAGCAAGGGAGCTGATCTCGGAGGATTTCAGCAACGGTCAGGACTACGACGGCATTCTGGTCATCAATCCCTTCGAACAAAGCGCGTCTCGCTGATTCGGATGGGTGAAGAGGTGATGCAGAGGATAATCTGGAAAGCAGGAACTCAGGAAATAAGACGGTGCGGGAAGATTTTTGCCAATCTGGTTCATCCCGTCCCTTCATCCCTGTTAACCTCTCTGCGTCTCAGCGCCTCTGCGGGGAAATTTTCTCTGATTCTTCTGCCTTAGGGAAGCGCTGATTAAATCGCATAGAGGCCGTTGCGGGAAGAACTGGCCGCGGGCAAGGCGGCTTGGCACGAGCATCCCCTCAGCGGGCTGTAAGTGCCAAGCCAACACAGCCCCCGGCCTGTTATCACCGCAACCCGCAGGGCTGAAGCCATTTGTCGATTTTTGTGGCGTTGCTCGCTCGGGCGAGACCGCTGCGGGTATCGCCCAGCGCTCGCGCCTTCAAAAATCAGCAAATGCTCTTCAGCGGCCATCATGGGATTTAATCAGCGCTTCCCTAGCGTCCGAGATACCTATCGCGTCCCTTGACAAGGGCCTCGATCTTGCGGTCGGCGACGGAACGCTTGAGCATCCAGAAGCCGCAGTCGGGATGCACCCATTTGATCCGTCCGGGACCCGCCTTTTTGACGGCGCGCTCGATCCGGGCCGCCACCTCGTCGGGCGTCTCGACATGGTTCACCTTGATATCGATCACTCCGATTCCCAGCTTGATGCGCGGATCAATCTCCGCGAGGACCTCGAGATCCGACTCGGGACGGTGTGCCAGTTCCAGCACGAGATGATCGGCGTGCAGGCCGTTGAGGAATTTTAGGAGGGCGCTCCATTCCCCCTTCTGGATGGTCTGCCCACCGTAGTTGCCGAAGCAGAAGTGGACGGACTTCTCCACGCGCACGGCGTCGAGGATGCGGTTGATGGCGGCCTGCGCGACGGGGGCTCCCTCGGGGCTTCCGGGAATGTTGGCCTCGTCGACCTGGATGCACGCCGCGGGAAGATCCCCCACCTGGGCGGCCAGAACATCGGCGATGGCCATCGTCAGTTCCTCAAAATTCCCGTAGTGGGTGTCCAGAAGCGTGCGGGCCAGCATGTAGGGGCTGGTGAGCGTGAACTTGAAGGAACCTCCGGCGACGGAGGCGGAACGGGCGCAGTCCTCCTGCAGGTCGAGCACTCCCTCAGAAATGGGGCCCCGGACGACTCCAGCCGGCTTGCGGCGGAAGCTCATCTCCTGCTTGGCACGGAAGGCCTTCGCATCCGTGAGTCCCACGGCCGTGGAGATGCCACCCATGCGCGAGATGAAATACTCGATCATCCCGTTGGTGTCGGGATGATTCACGTCGAAGCGGTAGAGTTCCCCGTCGGTGGGCAGATCGATCCCTGCGCGGCGCTGCGTGCTGATGACCACTTCGGTGGCATCAAGGACGGCCTGCTCACTGGGGAGCGCGGCAAGCCAGTCGATCGGGGAGTAGGAGCCGACGGTGGTGGTGAGGATCTCGGGGGAGGTGGGGATGGTGGTGTTCATGGATTGGGTTGATTTGATTCAGCGGGAGGTTTCAGGGTGCGTCTATGAGAGCGGGGATGTGCCCGCCGTGTCGATTAGCCATCGGCGGAATGTTTTCTGGAAGGTGTTGGCAAGGGTATCACCGGGGGTCACCAGCACGCCCCATCCACCCTTGGCCGGAGTCACCGGGACTTCGTGTGGAATCTGGTTCTCGCACATTTCGCGATCCTCGTTGAGAACAGCCGTGGCGAATTCCATCTGCGATTCGGGAGACGGGCCGCGAAAGCCGGGCGAGATGGCCAGCGCCCAAAAGACATTGCATTCCCCGGGACCGACCGGGCTGGGAATGTGCACCAGCACGCGCTCATCACCATCCTCGAAGCTCTGCCGGATCGTCGTAAAATTGGGGAGATGGCAACGCTGGCGCCTGCGATGGGCCTGCTGGAGTTTGCCCGGTTGGTCATGGGGGCCCTCCAGTGCTGGAAAGGGAGCGTCCATGAGAAAACCATCCCGGTATTCCTCGATGTGCATTGGAGGGACAACCGGCTTGGCCGCCACCCCGAGGGTCGTCTTGTGGGCAAAGGCGAAGTGGGTCATGTCGAGGTAGTTTTCGATCTCGCGACGGAAACCGGCCGCAAAGCGCATCGGCGGGGCCACGACGAAGGTCCAATTAGGATCCTCGAACTCGGGCACCTCGGGCAGGGGCACCGACTCATGCTCGTCGAGGCGCACCCAGATCATCCCGTAGCGTTCCTTCACGGCGAAGTTCCGGAGGTGCGAGAGTTCGAGTTTGTTCGCGGGGGGATTGACGAGCGAGGGGATGTCCTGGCATTCCCCGGAGCTGTTGAAGCGCCAGCCGTGGTAACCGCACTGCAGAACCCCGTTGCAAATCGAGCTTTTGCTCAGGTCAAACCCCTTGTGGGGACAGGCGTTCGGCGCGGCCAGCAGGGAACCGTCCGGGAAACGGGCCACCACCAGACGCTCCCCCAGTAGCGTCACCCCCGAGACCTTGCCCGGCGGCAGATCCGAGGCATTGATGACGGGTTGCCAGGTCGATCGGAGCAACTTGAAGGGGAGATCCTCCGTGAGGACCGACGGACTGGTGGGCAATTCGGGCGTTGCGGATGATTTCATTGGCTCTGAGGTAGCGCTTTTGCTCCCTCCGATGCTGATCCCGCTTTGTCTCGGAACCAGAAAAGAGAATTTGCAGATCGGGCATATTTGTGGATCTTCGGTCATGCGAACCACCCGTGCGTCAAAGGGTTCAGGCGTCACCGGCCCGTTAAAGCCGCAATTTTCGGGACCCGGACTGGCACTCATCGAAAGCCATCACGGCGAGGGGTTTTTCATGGAGTGGAGGCGTGACGATTTCTACAAGCTGGTTCTGGTACTGGAAGGCAAGGGCTCCTTTCAGACAAGGGATGTCGGGGCGGAAATCACCTCAATCGCCGCCCCGATGATTCTCTCCGTCCCGCGAGGGACCGAGCACCGCTTTGTCGACGCCACGGGCAGCCCCATGACGCTCTATCTGCTCTGTCTCAGGCCCTCGGTTTTTCCAGGAACGGGACTTCTGGATCACTCCCTGGGTCATATCCGTTTTCTGGACGAAAGCATGCTGGTTGAGAGATCGCTCGCCATGCTTCGGCAGATCCTGTTTGAAAAACGCAATCCCGGCCCCTGCTCCGAGGAACTCTCGCTGGCCCTTGCCATGCAGCTCCTGGTCGCCCTCGCGCGCTCCAGCGCAGACTCGACGACGGAGACCGGGGCGGAGGCGCGTGTCCTGGCATACGGCCGCGAACTCGAACACTCCTTCTGGGTCGGGGAGAGCATGGACCGTGTCGCCGCGAGGCTGGGGATCAGCAGGAGGAACTTCTCATCGCGGTTCCACCGGCTCTTCGGCACCACCTGGCTTGACCGGATCCATGAGCTTCGACTCGCCCACGCCTCGCGCCTTCTCATTGAGACATCCCTGCCCATCAAGTCGATCGCCTTCGAGTGCGGCTACAACGACCTCTCTCATTTTCACCGCCGCTTCCTCGCCGCCATGGGAACCACCCCGGGAACATGGCGTGAGTCCCGGCGCAGCGGCTCCCTAGCGTGAAGAACTGATCAGGAAGTCCTCGGCGGCCGCGATTCCGGAGAGCCAAGCGCCCTCCACCCGTCCGCCGTTGAGCCCGTCACCGATGAGATAAAGAGGGCTTGCTGTGTCAGCTCTGAGGAATCCACCGGGGGCATTGGGCCCCTCCGAATGGGCGTAACGCCAGCGATGAACAGCAAACTCCAGAGGCGATCCCATCCATGAGCCGCCTATCATCGCCGCCTCATCCAGCAACTCCCTGCCCGCCATGGTGAGTTCCTCCTTGGATGCATCAAGCCACCTGCGGCTGAAGACCGCCGATCCGTGTAGGACGGCGATCCCCGCGGTGGAGAGGGTCTTTGCCCGCCGGGAGGAATCCCAGGCCATCCATGAGAGCTTGGACTCGGGATCCCTCACCTGGATACCTCGCCAGGGAGGAGGCCCGGTCTCCCCGGGATAGCGGGCAATGACAGCAACGCAGGGCTCGCAGGAGATCCGTTCCACGAGCGCCCGCTGCTCGGCGGAGAGATATTCCCCCGCAAGTTTGAGCGCCTGAGGGGGCGGCGCGGAGAGGAACAGGGCACGGGCCGCCACGGGTGCCGCAGGATGTTCCGGCATGGCCGCCAGCGCCCAATGGTCATCTTCCCGAGCCACGGAGGCGACCTGGAATTCTCTGATCACCTCGATTCCCTCGGCAAGATGCTTGCCAAGGCGGCTCATCCCCTCGCGGCAGGCATAGCGGGTTTCGTTCCATTGGGGGTCGGGGGCGTGAAGCGATCCCTCCTTCCATGTCCAGAATCCCTCAGACCACGGGAAGCAGATTCCCTCCTCCTGCCACCGCTCGACCTGTCGCTGAAAACGGATGTCACGGGCGGTGAAGAACTGGGCGCCATGGTCCACCGGCACCTGCACCCCGGGAGCGATTTCCAGGCGCCGCGTGGCGGCACGCCCGCCGACGCCCCTGCTTTTTTCAAGCACGACAACCTGGAGGCCCTCCTCGCGGAGTCGCCCGGCAGCTGCAAGCCCGCTGATACCGGCACCGATCACCGCCACATCGTGGATGCGTGCGTTCATAGGGTTCCGGCGGCAGTCAGCACCTCCGCGGCCGTCTTGAAGTGCATTTTCGCCACCTTCGGCAGCATGGTCGGGCCGTATTGGGCGATGATCTCCGCGGCGGCGGCCTTCACCTTGGGCGAGACCCCCTTGGCCAGTTCCACGCCAAGCTCTTCACCATGTTTGTCGAGCCAGTTGATGAATCCCTCGCGGGCAAGGATGGAGGCGGCCGCCACCGCATAGTCGCTCTCCGCCTTGGTGCGCTGGTCGAGACGGATCTTGCGGCCGTTCTCCAGAAGGGCCTTCTGCAGGACACGGGCATCGGCGAACTTGTCGGAGAGGGCGCGCGGGCAACCCGGAACCCGAGCGCAGAGATTCTCGATGATGCGCGCATGGCCCCAGGCCAGAAGGCGGTTGAGATTTCCGATGGAACGGTAGAGCTGGTTGTATTTTTCCGGACCGATGACGATCAGCTCGGAAGGAGCACCCGACTTGCGGATGACTTCCGCCAGATCGCGGATTTTTCTGTCCGTTCCGATTCCCTTGCTGTCACGGATGCCGGCGTCGCGCAGATGCCTCGCGAGATCGCCATCCACATAAACCCCGGCGATCACGAGCGGCCCGAAGAGATCCCCCTTGCCGCTCTCATCCACGCCGAAATGAGGCTCAAACTGCTCCGGTTCATGAACCTCCTCGTACCCGAGACGGGCCTCGCCGAGGATCTCCGGCTCCATGACGAAGGTGATGAAATCCTCCAGTCCCTTTCCCTGGATCAGAACCTTGGGCCCTTTCTCATAGACGGCTACGTTGAGCTTCTCCTTCGTCGCGGCGTAGAGCGTGTAAGGCTTCTCCGAGAAGGTGAAACCCCTCTCCCGGAGCACCTCCCTGAGCCTGTCAGCCTGCTCCATCGTCAGGGGATAGGTCTGGGAGTGGATCGGGGGAGGCACGGGATCGCTTGCGGTTTCCATCAAGGTGCCCTACGAGCGTTCCGTGGACAAGAAGAGAGCCATCACAACAAAAACCGGGCAAACAGCCATCCGGACGGAGCGACTCGCGAAGTCTGCCCGCCGGGCACTGCTCTCGTGGCACGTACGGGCGGGACGCCATGATCTTCCATGGCGCCGCAAGAACACCCCTTACGCCGTGCTGGTCTCGGAATTCATGCTCCAGCAGACGACGGTGGCCACCGTGATCGCGCGCTTCGCCGACTGGATGAAGCGTTTCCCTAGCCTTCCGGCCCTCGCTGCCGCCTCCGAGCAGGAGGTTCTCTCGGCATGGGAGGGGCTGGGCTATTACTCGCGCGCCCGACGACTCCACTCGGCTGCGAAAACCATCATGGAGCGGCACGGGGGAAGCGTTCCCGACACGGAGGGACCGCTTCTGGCGCTGCCCGGGATCGGCGCCTATACGGCGGCGGCCATCCTGGCCTTCGCTCATGACCGATCGGCCGTGGTACTCGACACCAACATCATCCGGGTGCTGGCGCGCTGGGGGAATGTCGCCATTCCGATCGACACCGCGCCCGGCAAGAAGGCCATCGCGAATCTCGCGGGATCCTTTTTCCCGGAAACAGGATGCCGGGAGATCGCCTCGGCCCTCATGGATCTGGGGGCGATGGTCTGCTCCGCAGGAAAACCGGACTGCACCTCCTGCCCGGTGAAGAGCACCTGCTCGGCGACCGCCCCGGAAACGCTCCCCAAAAAATCACCGCGCCGGGTAACCACCAAGCTCACAGAGCACCGTGCATGGTTTCAACGCGGCCAGAAACTCCATCTTGAGCAATCGGAGGGGCCGCGCTGGCGAGGACTCTGGATTCTTCCGGAACTGGGTACCATGACCCCCACGGGCCGGTCCATCTCGGAACTGACTTACCCGATCACCCGTTACAGCATCACGATGAAGGTGTTTCCAGTGAAGGGTGCCTTGCCCGGCAAAGTCCGCGACTTCAGCAGGGAGGAGCTTCCGGGACTTCCGATCCCATCCCCTCACCGGAAAGCCATCGAGAAAGCATTCCGAGCGATTGCGGAGGGATGATTTCCTGTCCATACTGAATCCTCTCATCCCATGGCAACCCAGCTTCCCGACCTCACCAGCTTACCGGATCAACACGGACACTTCGGTCCCTACGGGGGGCGCTTTGTCCCCGAGACCCTGATGACCGCCCTGCTGGAGCTTGAACGGGAATACGAGGCGGCCCGCAAGGATCCCTCCTTCCGGAACGAACTCTCCTCCCTGCTCCGGGAATTCGTCGGGCGACCCACCCCGCTCTACTTTGCGGAACGCCTCACCAAGGAACTTGGCGGCGCAAAAATCTACCTCAAGCGCGAGGACCTGCTCCACACCGGCGCTCACAAGATCAACAACGCCCTCGGCCAGATCCTGCTCGCCCGACGCATGGGAAAGAAGCGGATCATTGCCGAAACAGGAGCCGGTCAGCACGGCGTCGCCACGGCCACTGCGGCGGCCCGCTTCGGCTTCCAATGTCGGATCTACATGGGCGCGGTCGACATGGAGCGCCAGGCGCTCAACGTAGCCCGCATGCGCTTCCTGGGGGCCGAGGTCATCGGCGTCACCGCCGGACAGGCCACGCTCAAGGAGGCGATCAACGAGGCGATGCGCGACTGGGTCACCAATGTGCGCGACACCCACTACATCCTCGGGTCGGCACTGGGCGCCCATCCCTACCCGATGATCGTTCGCGACTTCCACCGCATCATCGGTGACGAGTCCCGCAAGCAGATCCTTCAGCGCGAGGAACGGTTGCCCGATCTTCTTGTGGCCTGTGTCGGGGGAGGCAGCAATGCCATCGGTCTCTTCTATGCCTTCCTGAACGACGAGGAAGTCCGCATGACCGGAGTCGAGGCAGGAGGAGGAGGCATCGTCCGCGGCAAACACGCCGCCCGCTTCCAGGGAGGCAAGCTCGGAGTCCTTCAGGGAACCAAGACCTGGCTCCTCGCCGATGCCGACGGCCAGATCGAACTCACCCACTCGGTCTCGGCGGGTCTCGACTATGCGGCAATCGGGCCCGAACACAGCTTCCTCAAGGATGCCGGCCGAGTGCATTACTCCTACGCCACCGATGAGGAGGCCCTGGCGGCCTTCCATAAGCTGTCCTCCATCGAGGGGATCATTCCCGCACTGGAGACAGCCCACGCCATCGCCGAGGTCATCAAGGTAGCCCCCACCATGAAGCCCGAAGAAATCATCGTGGTGAACCTCTCGGGACGCGGCGACAAGGACGTCTCCCAGGTCGCGGAACTCGAAAAGAACGGGTCGTAGGGGCAAAAAACCATGTCTTAAAAGAGTTAGCGGAGGCCTCTTTCCCTTGATAGGGAAGGCCCCAGCGGCTAATTTTAGCCCCCTTTTATGAGCAACAGCATCCTTGATCCGGCGCGTTCCGCCGCCGTCGAACTGAGCAACGACGAGATCGCGCGCTACTCGCGCCATCTCATCATGCCCGAAGTCACCCTCGAGGGGCAGAAACGGCTCAAGGCATCCAGCATTCTTTGCATCGGCACCGGAGGCCTCGGATCCCCGATCGCCCTCTACCTCGCGGCCGCCGGCATCGGCAGGATCGGACTCGTCGATTTCGACACCGTCGATTTCTCCAACCTCCAGCGCCAGATCCTCCACGGCACGCGCGACGTCGGCCGCAAGAAGATCAACAGCGCCCGGGACACCATCAAGGAGATCAACCCCAACGTGCAGGTCGACCTCCACGACTGCCTCTTCACCTCGGAGAATGCCGAGGAGCTGGTCACCCCCTACGACATCGTTATCGACGGCACGGACAATTTCCCGACCCGCTACCTCTCCAACGATATCTGCGTCTTCCAGAAGAAGCCCAACATCTACGGCTCCATCTTCCGCTTCGACGGACAGTGCACCGTCTTCGCACCACACCTCGGCGGGCCCTGCTACCGCTGCCTCTATCCCGAGCCACCGCCACCGGGGATGGTCCCGAGCTGCGCCGAGGGAGGCGTCCTGGGCGTTCTCCCGGGCATCATCGGCGTCATGCAGGCGATCGAGGCGATCAAGCTGATCGTCGGAATCGGCGAGCCGCTAATCGGCCGCCTGATGCACTTCGATGCGCTGAAGATGAAGTTCCGCGAGTTCAAGATCCGCAAGGATCCCAAGTGCCCGGTCTGCGGCGAGAACCCGACCGTCACAGAACTCATCGACTACGATACCTTCTGCGGTATTCCTCAGGCGGCTGCGGCCGAGGAGGCCGAGACCCCCGTGCCCGAGATCACCGTCGAGGAACTGCAGGCCAAGCTCCAGAGCGGGGAAAAAGTCACCCTGATCGACGTGCGCGAGCAGTTCGAGTGGGACATTGCCCGGATTCCCGGCGCCAAGCTGATCCCCTTGGGCGATCTCCACAGCCGGATGAGCGAACTCGACAGCGCCGAGACGATCTACCTGCAGTGCAAGTCGGGCGTCCGCTCCGCCAACGCCCTCCGGGAACTGCAGGGAGCGGGATTCTCCAAGCTCTTCAACGTGCAGGGAGGCATCCTCGCCTGGGCCGACCGGATCGACAAATCCGTCGCCAAGTATTGATCCATGGCGGATTTTCTTTCGGAACTCTCGGCATTGCTACGGTGCCCCGTCACGGGGCAGCAGCTCCATATCGCCTCACCGGAAGAACTCCGCGCCATCTCCCCCGACGACGGGAAGGATGCCGACGGGTTCCTCGTCCGTGAGGACGGCCAAGCCGCCTACCCGGTGAAGAACGGCATCCCCTCACTCCTTGCGGAGTCGATGATTCCTTTCATCATTCATCCTTCATAATTCATCCTGGGTTTTCAGATTTCTGCTTTCTGATTTTCCCTCTCCCCCAGACCCTATCTCCCAACTCCCATTTTCTCATCCTCTGACCTAACAGCCTTCAGTCTTCAGCCTCTCCCCCAGACCCTATCTCCTAGCTCCTAGCTCCCATTTCCATGACCGAACTCGAAACCATCCGGCACTCCTGCGCCCACGTGCTGGCCAATGCCATCCTCCGTATCTGGCCCGAGGCACAGTTCGCCGCCGGCCCCCCGGTCGATAACGGCTTCTACTACGATGTCGATCTGGGACACCGGATCAGCCCCGAGGACTTTGAGAAGATCGAGAAGGAGATGGCCGCGATCATCGCCGAGGCCCAGCCCTTCCAACGGGAGGTCATCACCCGTGACGAGGCCCTCGCCATGGGGGAACGGGGTGAACTCGCGGGACTCTCTCCCCGCCCCCAGCCGAGCAAGTTCAAGCTCGATATTATCACCCGCATCCCCGCCGGCGAGGAGATCACCCTCTATCGCAACGGTGCCTTCACCGACCTCTGCGCGGGTCCCCACGTTCCCACCACCTCCGGGATCGGAGCCTTCAAACTGACCCATGTGGCGAGCGCCTTCTACCAGGGGGATGAGAAGAATCCCCAACTCCAGCGCATCTACGGCACCGCCTTCGCCTCCGCCGAGGAACTCGAGAAGCACTTCGCCCTGCTCGAGGAGGCAAAGAAGCGCGATCACCGCAAGGTCGGCAAGGAACTCGGCCTCTTCCACATCGACGATTCCGTCGGCCAAGGCCTGATTCTCTGGACCCCGAAGGGCGCGATCATGCGCCAGGAGATGCAGAACTTCATCAGCGGGGAACTGGCCAAGCAGGGCTACTCGCAGGTCTTCACCCCGCATATCGGGCGCCTCGATCTCTTCCGCACATCCGGCCACTTCCCCTACTACGCCGATTCCCAGTTCCCCCCGCTCATCGAGCGCGACAGGATGGAGAAACTGGCCGACGAGGGATGCTCCTGCGCCGACCTCGGCAACCGTGTCTCCGCCGGCGAGATCGACGGCTACCTTCTCAAGCCGATGAACTGCCCCATGCACGTGAAGATCTTCGCGTCGCAGCCGCGCAGCTACCGCGACCTGCCCGTGCGCCTTGCCGAGTTCGGAACCGTCTACCGCTGGGAGCAGTCGGGCGAACTCAACGGCATGACTCGCGTCCGCGGCTTCACCCAGGACGACGCCCACCTCTTTGTCACCGAGGAGCAGATGGCCGGCGAGCTCAAGGGCTGCCTCGATCTCGTGAAGACCGTGCTCGGCACCTTCCGGATGACCGACTACCGCGTCCGCATCAGCCTCCGCGATCCCTCCTCAGACAAGTATGTGGGTGATCCCGCCAACTGGGATCGCGCCGAGCAGGCCTGCCGCGATGCCGCCGCGACACTCGGGGTTCCCTTCACCGAGGAGGAAGGGGAGGCCGCGTTCTACGGCCCCAAGATCGATTTTGTCGTCAAGGACGTGCTCGGCCGCGAATGGCAGCTTGGAACCGTCCAGGTCGACTTCAACCTCCCCGTCCGCTTCGAGCTCTCCTACACGGGGGCCGACGGCAAGGCCCATGTCCCGGTGATGATCCATCGGGCCCCTTTCGGATCGCTTGAGCGCTTCACGGGAGTCCTCATCGAGCACTTTGCGGGCGACTTCCCCGTCTGGCTTGCCCCGGAGCAGGCGCGCATCCTTCCGGTCTCCGAGAAGGTGGCCGACTACGCCCGATCCGTGGTTGCCGAGATGACCGCGCGGGGCATCCGCGCCACCGCCGACCTCTCCCCCGAGAAGCTCGGGGCCAAGATTCGCCTTGCCCAGGTCGAGAAGGTGCCCTACATGATCGTCATCGGACCCAAGGAGGAGGCCGCAGGCCAGCTCTCCATCCGTAGCCGCCAACGCGGCGACGAAGGGGCCGTCGCGAAAGATGAATTCATCCAACGAATCGAATCCGAAATCCGTGACCGCACGCTCACAGTCTGAGCGCGCATGACACCACGTTGCCTGAATCCCTTGGTTTTCCCTCTTTTGCAGTCCCTAACCCGCTGGCGCCATCGTGCCGGCACAACCCCGCACCGTCAGGTGCATTGAAGTCCCATTAATCCTGCATTCATCCGCGTCAACGACCGCATCCGCGCCCGCGAGGTCCGCGTCATCATCGGCTCCACCGGCCAGCAACTCGGCATCCTCAAGACCGACGAGGCCGTCCGCCGCGCCAAATCGTACGGCCTCGACCTGATCGAGGTGGCCCCCACGGCCAATCCCCCCGTCTGCCGCATCGCCGACTTCGGCAAGTTCAAGTACGAGCTGACGAAGAAGGAGAAGGAGAGCAAGCACAGCGCCAGCAAGATCAAGGAGATCAAGTTCCGCGTGAAGATCGGGACGCATGACTACGAGACGAAGCTCCGCCATGCCGAGGAGTTCCTCGAGAAGGGCAACAAGCTCAAGATGGTCCTCCAGTTCCGTGGTCGTGAGAACGCCCACAAGGACCTCGGCATCGCCATGATGCAGAAAATCATCAAGGATCTCGAAACCATGGCCTTGGTCGATATGCCCCCCAAGCTGGTGGGCCGCGCCGTCGGCATGACCATGAGCCCCCTCCCCGCCGCCAAGCGGAAGAGGAAATTCGCCAAGATCGAGGAAGAATACGTCGAGGACGAGGATGAGGATCACGATGATGAGGAAGGCGACGAGGGTGAAGACCCCGTGAAAGCCGAGGAGACCGGCCATGCCGGTTGATCCCAAGGCCTCCAAGCGTCTCTACCTTTTCGACATCGACGGCACCCTGATCACCTCGGGGGGAGCCGGGGAGCGTGCTTTCCACCAGGCCGTAGAGGAACTCTGCGGGGGACTCTCACCCCTGGAAGGGGTCAATTTCGCAGGCAATACCGACACGGGGATCGCCCGTGAAGTCCTCATGGCGGCCGGCATGGAGCCGACCCAGGAGAAGATCATGGCATTGCTCGATGCCTACCTCTCGAGGCTTGCCGACCGGATGCACCGCCATCAGGGACGCCTCCTGCCGGGAATCATCACCCTGCTTGACCGGATGAGGGAGCGCCCCGACTGCGTCCTTGCACTCCTCACCGGCAATCTCGCCGCGGGGGCCGAGGTGAAGCTCTCCCACTATGGCGTCTGGCACTACTTCGGCTTCGGTGCCTATGCCGACGACCACCATGTCAGGAACGAACTGGGACCCGTCGCGCAGGCGCGTGCGCTGGAGCAGCATGGCGAGGAGTTTCCTCCGGAACGGATCCACGTGATCGGCGACACGCCACGCGACATCGAGTGCGGGAAGGCTTTCGGCGCGGTCACCGTCGCCGTGGCCACGGGCAAATACGCACGGGAGGAACTCGCCTCCCACGAGCCCGATTTCGTCTTCGACGACTTCTCCGATCCCGAGGCCGTTCTGGCCGCGATCGCACCGGGGCAACACTGAAAGGTTTCACGCAAAGGCCGCAAAGGCCGCGGAGAGCCGGTTTGAAAAATGCCTTCAGGGGGTCGTCCCCTTGCGGATGAGGCGGGGGGAAATCTTGATCTTCGGAGCGCCACGACCAGTATTGCCGCCTTCATCGTTCATTTTGATCCATCTGGCGGCCTCCCTGCCGATCTCCTCGAATCCTGGGTCCACGGCGGTGATGGCGGGACTGACGGCATCTGTCCACGAGGAATTGTCGCAACTGACGATCGAGGCATCGCGGGGGACTTGGATCCCCGCCGAGGTCAGGAGTGTCAGCAAGCGGAGCGCATCACGGTCGTTCTCCGTGACGAATCCGATTCCGTGCGCGGCATTCGCGGCGGCCAGTTCCACGGCGCGCTTCCCGTCCAAAACAAGCGGATCCGGATCCTTGCCCTTACGCGACTCCATGATCCTGAGAAATGTCCTGCGCATTGCCGAGAAAACCGACCGATCCTCGGGCGCGGTGGTGAAGTAATGGATCCTGGTCAACCCCACCGAACGGAGGTGATCGACGGCCAGTTTCACGCATGCGGGGTAGTCCGGCAGAAAGCAGGCGTCCTTGGTTCCGGGAGGCGCGCGATCCAGCCAGGCCACCCGGAAGCAACGGCGGAAGGGCCTGACCGCATCGCCGAACTCCTTCTCATGGCCACGCGGCGGGATCACGAGCAGGCGGTCGATCCCGTGGCTGTGAGCGAATCCCTCGACCAGACGTCTGAGCACCTCCGCCTTCTGGCGGGGATCCACCGCAATGACAGAGGCGGTGTCCCCGAGTTCATTCACCAAGCCCCTGTAGACAGGTCCGATGTAGACGCCGTCCACCTTTCCGGCAAGGGCCACGCGCAGGATCCGCTCACGCCGGGAGTTGACGAAGTAGCCGCGGCCATGCTGGGGAACCAGCACCCCCTCGGCGACCAGATCCTCGAGGGCCTGTCGCACCGTCTCCCTGGCCACGCCGAATCGGTTTTTCAGCATGTTGATGGAGGGAATGGCAACTCCCTCCCCGAAGGTTCCGTTTCCGATGCCTTCACGCACCCACCCTCTCAGTTGCTCCTTGAGCGGTGCACGGCGTCCGGGTTTGGGCGAGACATTGGCAAGCAGGCCCTCTTCCCTTCCTCCTCTGGAAATGGTCGCCGGTGCTTCTGCTTTCATGGGATCGCGGGTGGGGGTGGCGGAGAGAATCGGCGAGGACCTGCCTCTTGGCAACGCTCGGGCATCAGCACATCACTCGACCGTCACGCTTTTTGCCAGGTTCCTGGGTTGATCGATCTCGCATCCCCTGAGTCGGGCGACGTGATAGGAAAACAACTGGAGGGCAACGGTCGCCGGGATGGTGGCGACCAGGGGGTGGCAGGGGGGGATGGGGATGTGGTCGTCCATGGCCTCCGCCGTTTCCCGATCCCTCTCGGTGACGATGCCCAGAATCCTTGCCCCACGGGCGCGGCATTCCTCGATGTTGCCGATCGTCTTGTCCTTGCCGGGAATGTCGCAGGCGAGGGCGATGACGGGCGTACCGGGGACGAGTAGGGCGATGGGGCCGTGTTTCAATTCGGCCGCATGATAGCCCTCGGCATGGATGTAGGAGATCTCCTTGAGCTTGAGAGCGCCTTCCAGGGCCACCGGATACATGGGGCCGCGACCAATGAAGAAGGCATGCTCCTCCGCGGTGTACTTCGCGGCGAGTTCGGCAATCATCGAGTTTTGGGCGATTACCCTTTTCACCAGCGACGGGATCCCGGCGATCTCGCGGGCAAACCGGATTCCCTCGTCACGTGAAAAACGGCGTCCCCTCCCGATTTTCAAGGCCATCATGAGGAGAACCGCCACCTGACAGGTGAAGGCCTTGGTCGAGGCGACGGAAATCTCCGGTCCGGCATGCAGATAGACTCCCCGCCCCGTCTCGCGGGCAATGGTGGAGGCGACGACATTGCAGAGGCTCATGACAAAGGCCCCCTTTTGCTTCGCCTCCCGCAGGGCGGCGAGCGTGTCGGCGGTCTCTCCCGACTGGGAGACCGCCACGACCAGATCGCGGCTTCCCAGGATCGGGTTGCGGTAACGGAACTCGGCGGCCTGCTCCACCTCGGCATGGATCCCCGCGATCTCCTCGAAGGCATATTCCCCGACCAGACCCGCGTGCAGGGATGTTCCGCATCCGACAAGGACCACGCGGTTGAGATCGGCGAGTTCGCGGGGAGACGTTCCCATGCCTGCGAGCACCGAAATGCCGTGGTTCAGGTCCAGGCGGCCGCGGAGGGCGTTGGCCAGTGAATCGGGCTGCTCGTGGATCTCCTTGAGCATGAAGTGATCGAATCCCCCCTTCTCGGCCGCGGAGGAGTCGAGACCGAGTTCCGAAATGCCCCGGGTGACGGGTATGTTGTTCAGATCCCTGATGTCGATCGAATCCCGCGTGACGACGGCGATGTCGTTATCGTCGAGGTAGATCACCCTCTGGGTATGGGCTAGGATGGCCGAGGCGTCCGAGGCGATGATCGTCTCCCCGTCACCCACACCGATCACGATGGGGCTGCCTCGCCGCGCCGTGATGATCCTGTCCGGCTCCCGCGCGGAGAGCACCGCGATGCCGAAAGTCCCCTCCACATGATGGAGCGCGTCGCTCACGGCCTGCAAGAGATTCCCCTTGTCACAATCCCCGATGAGATGGGCGAGAACCTCGGTGTCGGTCTCCGAGAAAAACCGATGACCGTTTCCCTCCAAACGGGCGCGCAGGGAGCGGTAGTTCTCGATGATCCCGTTGTGAACCAGGGCAAGGCCGCCGGATTGGTCTAGATGCGGATGGGCGTTGTTTTCCGTGGGGGCCCCGTGGGTGGCCCATCGGGTGTGGGCGATTCCGGTCGTCACGCGGCGGAACATCTCCTCAGGCCACTCGGCCCGGGCCCTTTCCTGGAGAGCCGCCACCTTGCCGGCCGCCTTGGCGACCCTGATGCGGTCATCATCCATGACGGCCAGACCGGCGGAGTCATACCCTCGGTATTCGAGTCGACGAAGCCCGTTGATGAGGATGCCGGGAGCATCCGCCTTTCCAATGTATCCTACGATTCCGCACATAAGGGTAAGGAGGACGGGGTTCTTGTCCCGTGTGATCGCCGGATCATCCGATTTCCTCCCGGATGGCGGAGACAAAACGCTCCGACCAGGCACGGCATTCCGCGTCGCTCCGGTGCTCCACCAGCACGCGGATCTTGTTCTCCGTGCCCGAATACCGGATCAGATGTCTTCCCTGATCGCCGAATGCTTCCGTCGCCTCCTCCATGAGGCGCTTGAGGCCCCTCAGGGAATCAAGCGGGGGCTTCGCCGTGACGGGCATGTTGACGAGCACTGAAGGATACTCCTCCATCACCGAGGCAAGGGATGCGAGGGAAGCGTTTTTGTCACGCATCAGGCGCAGGACCTGCAAGGCGCTCACGATGCCATCCCCGGTGGTGGCGTGGTCCGCGAAGATCACATGGCCGGAGCTTTCCCCCCCGAAGGAGTATCCTCCCGAGCGGATGCATTCGATGACATTCCGGTCACCGACCGCGGTGGCCTCCATCCTGATCCCGTGTGATCTCATCGCCTCCTTCAGACCCGGATTGCTCATGACGGTCGCCACCAGGGTGTCGTTCCGGAGTTTCCCCTGTTCCTTGAGGCCGATGGCGCAGAGCGCGAGGATGCGGTCGCCGCTCACCGTTTCGCCGCGGGCATCCGTGAAGATCACGCGGTCGGCATCCCCGTCGAAGGAGATTCCCAGATCAGCCCCGTGTCGGCGGACCAGTTCCCCGGCATGCTCCGGGTGCAGGGCCCCGCAGCCGCTGTTGATATTGAGACCGTCCGGCTGGACTCCGGCGGTGATCACCTCGGCACCCAGTTCCTTGAAGATCAGGGGGGCGATGAAGTAGGCCGCGCCGTGCCCGCAGTCGACGACGATCCTGAGGCCATGCAGGGAGATATTGTCGGCGGTCTGCTTGGCAAACTCGATGTAACGACCGCGGGCATCCTCGATTCGCTGGGCCTTGCCGATCTCCCTGGGGTGCAGGGGTGCGGACTCCGGTTCCTCACCGAGAACCAGACGCTCAATCAATGCTTCCGAGGAGTCGGAAAGCTTGAAGCCGTCGGGACCGAAAATCTTCATTCCGTTGTCCTCGTAGGGATTGTGCGAGGCGGTTATCATGATTCCAGCCGAGGCACCCATCGACTTCGTCAGATGCGCCACAGCGGGCGTCGGCAACGGCCCCACCAGAAAGACATCCATCCCCATCGAGACCAGGCCGCTGGTCAGCGCCGTCTCGAGCATGTAGCCGGAAATGCGCGTGTCCTTCCCCACGAGAACCCTGTTCCGGCTTCGGCCCGTCGAACGGAGGGCCTGGGCCGTCGCTTTCCCCACACGAAGGGCGATTTCCGCGGTGATCGGAAATTCATTCACCCGCCCCCTGATGCCGTCGGTTCCGAAAAACTTCATGGGTGGCATCTGTTGGCGGCACGGCATTCCCCGCGAATGACGGCAGGACGGCTCATCGTGCCGGATTGTCCTTCAGGCCAAGGAGACGCACTGCATTCCTGTAAAGGATCTTCGAGGCGATCTCCTCGGGAAGTCCCAGGCCGTGGATCGCAAAGGGCGCGATGCTTCGCTTGAAGGGCGGGGAGGTCTGTATCTTCGACGAGGTGATGAACTCGATGTTGGAGATATTGAAGGCGGTGGTGGTCTCGATGTAGCGCTCCCTCGCGTCGGCTCCGTCGAGCGGTATCTCCCCGGGTTGATAGAGGATCTGTGCCTGCTGGCCGGTGGGGACATTGGTGTCGTCGTAGATCACATCCGTTCCGAAAAAGATGCGGTCGGCGTAGGCGGTGAAAAACTCCCGCGTATGGGCGGCACGGCGGGCACTGCGGGCCAACTCCGGGACTCGTGCTGAGAAGTCGTAGACAATGTTCGGGTGCGCATCGAGATCCTCGGCAGCGCAGTCGAGCGAGTCGGCTTTTTCCGCACAATGCGGGAAAATGAAGGTCGTGCCACGATGACGGGCCACCATTTGAATGCGGTCACCGAGCAACTCGTTGGCCGAAGGCTGACCCGTGTTGTAATAGGTCCACCACGCGTACTCGCCGTAGAGGACTCCATTCCAGAAATTGAATTCATTCACCGGCTCCCAGAAGTTCGGCGGATCAGCACTGTGGATCAGCACGGGGATCCCCAACTCCCCCGCCTTCGCCCAGATCGGATCAAGCTCGGAATCGCTTGGGCGCCAGTAACGGCCGTCGGGGCATCGATAGCCGAGGCCAAGGGCCTTGAAAACCTTCAACCCGCGCATGCCTGCGGCAAAATCACGCTCCATCTGCTCTGCGGCGGTCTTGCCGAAATCCGGTTCATTGATGCGGCTGAAATCGACATTCCCGAAGGTGATGAAACGCCCCGGGTATTTGGAAAAGGCATCGATGTGGCGTTGCAGTCCGTCGCCGAAACCGTCGTGCCACGCCAGAACGACCGAGGCTTCTATTCCGCTGCGGTCCATCGCCTCCACGGCGAGGTCGGCATAATGCGGATAGACATGGGTGTGGATGTCGATGATGCGTTGCATGGCTCAGTATTCCAGGTTTTCGTAGAACTCGATTTTTACGGATTTGAAAAACTCCGACTGCTCGGCGAAGAGTTCCTCGTGGGTCTCGTCGGCGGCGAAGGAGTCGAGCGCCTTGCGGGCCTCGTCAAGACTCGCAAACTCGCCCTGCCATACGAGCGTATTACACGGCTCGCTTCCGGAGATCGGCTTCATCCGTCTGCCTTGCGGAAGGTCGGGGCGGGAGCGTTCCAGGGCGGCGAAACGTCGTTCGAGTTCCAGGAATTCCTTTTCCTTCCGGACATCGAACTGCTGGAGGATGCGCATGGTGACAGGCATGTTGGCGTTGGTTGGGGTTATTGAAGAAAATCGAGAACAGCCGGCGGCAGCACGAGTCCCTGCCCGGCGGCGAAATCGCGCAAAGTCCGGCGATCAATGCCGGGATCGATCGTGTGGGGACTGGTGACCGACATGGCACCGGCAAGGATGCCGATCCACTGCGCATCCACGAGAGAGAGCCCTGCGGCCAGGCCTGCCAGGATGCCGGAGAAATGCGCATCACCCGCACCGGCTGCGCTCCGGACTTCCACCTTGGGAGTTGCGATGAAATGAAGCCCCCCGCCATCGACGGTCCAACTGCCCAGGGCTCCGGCTGTGATGGAGAGTTTCAGGTGGGGGAATTGGCGGCCGAACATGGCGGCGATTCTTGTGACGATCGCCTCCGCATCACCTTCCGCAGTTGTTCCGGCAAGGCTTGCGGCCTCATCGAGGTTGATGGCAAGCAGATCCACCCGGGAGAGCAGGGAGCTTTCCCTCACCTCCTCCATTTCCCCGGAGGAGAACGAAGCCGCCCTCAGGAGACCGTGTTCCCCGGCGAGTTCGAGAAGTTCACGACGCGCGGGCAAGGGGACTTCGGGAACGGCAAGAGCAATGCCACGCGAGGCGTGTTTTTCAAACCAGGGCGCGGCTTTCCGGACATCCTCCGGCATCACCTGTCCGCTGGCGGAATCGGTGACGGTGAGGTTGCCACCCGAGCCGTCGGGATAGAGCAGGCAAATGCAGTCGAGGGTCTGTGCGCCGGGAATGACTGATGTCAGCGAGAGATCGAGACCCTCTGCGCGCATCTCCTCGAGCAACCTCCGGCCCGCGGGGTCATCGCCCACCTTGCCCACCGGCAGGGTCTTGAAATCGCCACCGGCAAGACGCTGAACGTAATGACTGATGATGTGCAGCTTGCAGTAGTCGCGGCGGTCGAGAAACCGTCCGCCGCGGCTCTCCTCACGGCCCAGTGTGTGGTTGCCGCTCAACGCGAAGAAGGTTCCGGTGCCGATGCCGCCGGTGCCGATCATGGCATCGTATCTTCGCGTGGTTTGCATGACGGGTCAGGCGGTCAGATCCCCAGATCCCACTCCGGATGAATGCTCACCGGATGCGTGGCTGTTTCAAGGGTGGCGGTCACCAGGGCGTCGGGATGCTCCTGCAGCAGCGTCATGGGATATTCGGGCGTCGGTTCACTGAAGAGCGCCACCCGGAGGGCGGTCTGTTTCCATGCACCGGTATCGCTGAAGAGACGCACCTTTTTGGCCGAGAGGCATTCCTTCAGGCCGAGCGTCACGCTCATCGGCGGCACGAACTGGTAGGCGCAGCCGAAGGTGCGCTGTGCGAGCGCGATGATCGTGTCGAGGTTGTTGTCCTGCACACGGACGGTGCAGTTGCGCAGATCGTCAAGGGAGAGGGCGCTGAAGGGGTGGCGCCGTGCCTGATTGTAGGCGATGTGGCCGTCCTGACCCCAGCCGCCGTAGGTGATGTCGATCGGCTCGCGGGCGATTTCATCGGCGATTTCCTGGAAGTTGGTGGCATTCGGCCACCAGCGCTTCTCCTCCGGGGTGACCAACGCGGGGGCAACCGGCCCGTAAAACTCGCGCTCCATGAATCCACGGAAGCTGTAGGGATGGTTGCGCGGCAGTTCGCGGCCCTGCCAGTCGAGGCACTCATCCATGTGGAAGACGGTGAGATTGCGCAGGCTGATCTGCTCACGGTTCACCACCTCGGCAAACGGCTTGTACCAGCAGGCCGGCCCGCACGGGATGATCGCACGCGTCGGCAGGTTCTTTGCGTTGTTGCCTGCGATGAGATCCGCGAGCTCGCGTGCCATCAGGGCTCCCATCGCCGCCGAATCCGCTGCGATGCGGAAAGGGACTTTGCGTGCGGGATGGTTTTCGAGCTCGCTTGCCGGAATCCGGCACCAGTCCTGAAGGATTGAAGGTGTGATGGGTGTCATGAGGGCCTGTTCGTAGGTATTTTGGTTCCGAGAATGACCCATGAGTGGCACAGTGAAGCACAGTTGTCAACCACAACGACCTTGAAGTTTATTGGAGAAAGATTTTTAACCCAGATTATGCAATGAAGCGGCATCAATAGTTATGGATGGTTCACCCTGATGGCGTGGCCTCAGGGAGTTAAAAACGTTGAAGCGTTAAAAGTGTTACAAGGGACTGAATTGGAAACCTTGATTCGACTCATCGGCCCGTGCTGTTGCGACGAGTTCTCTGAATTCGCCATCTCGATACTCAGATCAGGGCTGTTTTGATCCACTTTATAACGCTTCAACGTTCTAACTTTTTTAACCCCTGTCTCCACTCCCGGAATCCTGTCCCTATTGCATAATCCGGATTGAGTTCAGCGATACCCCCTCATCTCCGCGCCCCTGCGCCTCTGCGGGAAAACCTCTATTCCCCTAAAACGAGGCCGTCATCCCGTAGAGAAAGCCCTTCAGGTATTCGGTCTCGGGGAAGCCGACGAGAATGGGGTGATCCGGGCTCTGTCCGTAGGTCTGCAGTTGCCTGGCTGTCCTGCGTGCATCGCCGAAAGCCTCGGCAACGCTCCCGCCGAACTCCTCGGCTGAAACATGGTGCGAACAGGAGAAGGTGGCGAGAAGGCCATCCTTGGAGAGCAACTGGGCCGCCTTGAGATGCAGCTCCCGGTAGCCGCGCAGCGCGTCGGCGATTCCCTTGCGTGTGCGGGTGAAGGGAGGGGGATCGAGGATGATCAAGTCGTATTCCTCCTCGCGGCGCGCGGCTTGGGAGAGTACCTCGAAGACATCTGCTCCGACCACCTTCACGGCGACATTGTTGAGGCGGGCATTGGCCTCGATCCGGGGAAGATTCTCCTTTCCTGACTCCACGGCAGTGACCTCGGCGGCACCCTCCTGCGCGCAGGCAATGGCGAAGGCCCCCTGATTGGAGAAGCAATCGAGCACACGACGCCCCTTGGCCCATGCGGCCACCTGACGGTAGCTGGCGGTCTGGTCGAGGTAGAATCCGGTCTTCTGGCCGTGGATCGCGTCGAGATGGAACTTCATCCCGGCCACCGTGATCTCGAAGGCACCCGGTTCGGGGCCCAGCAGCACTCCGGTCCGAACCTCGAGTCCCTCGGCCTTGCGCGAAGAGGAGTCGTTCCTCTCGACGACGCTCTCCACCCCGAGGACTTCCTTCACCGCGGCGGCGATCAGATCGCGACGGAGGTCCATGGCCATGGTCAGCGTCTGCAGGGTGGCGACGCTTCCGAAGCGGTCGACAATGACTCCCGGTACCGCGTCACTCTCGCTCCAGAGAACACGCCTCACCATGGGATCGATGCCGAGAGCGTCGCGGAACTCCTGGGCACGCTGGAGCCTCCGGGTGAAGAACTCGACGTCAAGGTCCTGACGACGGCGCGAGAAGCGGCGCGCAACGATCTGTGACTTGGAATTGTAGACGGCGCTGCCGAGCATCCGGTCGCGTCCATCCTTGATCGAGACAACATCGCCGTCCTGCGGATTGCCGAAGGCCTTGAGCACCTCGGTCCCGTAGACCCAGTCATGCCCGTGTAGAATCCGCGCCCTGGGGCGCACGACAAGTCCTCCCATGGTCAGAACGCGAACGCCTCCTCGTGAAGCGGAGCCGGCGCCCCTGCGGCGATTCCCTCCCGCGGCACCTCGGGATACTCGAAGACCTTCCCCTCGAAGTTGCGGAAGACCACCTTCTCCCGGTCGTGAAAGAAAACGTAACCTGGATTCACCGGCACCTTCCCGCCGCCACCCGGAGCATCGATTACGAACTGCGGAACGGCATATCCGGTGGTGTGGCCGCGAAGTCCCTCGATGATCTCGATCCCCTTGGCCACGGGGGCCCGGAGGTGGGCCGATCCCTGGATCAGATCGCACTGGTAGAGGTAGTAGGGGCGGACGCGGCAGCGGAGCAGCTTCTGGACGAGCGACTTCATCACGGGGAGGGAGTCGTTCACCCCGGCCAGCAGGACGCTTTGGTTGCCAAGCGGGACGCCGTGATCGGCCAGCATGGCCAGAGCATCGCGCACTTCGGTCGTGAGTTCGCGCGGATGATTGGTGTGGATGCTCATCCAGAGGGGGTGATGCTTCTTCAGGATCACGCAGAGCTGCGGCGTGATCCTCTGCGGAAGGAAGATCGGGACACGCGTGCCGATCCGGACGAACTCGATGTGCGGGATCGCCCGCAGGCGGCCGAGCAACGCGTCGAGCTTCTCGTCGGAGAAGAGCAGCGGGTCTCCCCCCGAGAGAAGAACATCACGCACTTCCGTGTGGTTCTCAAGATAGGCGATCGCCTCGTCGAAATCGGTGTGGAGTTCCTGCTCACCGGCCCCGCTCACCACGCGGGAGCGGGTGCAGTAGCGGCAGTAGGAGGCGCAGCGGTCGGTGACCAGAAACAGCACACGGTCGGGGTAGCGGTGGACAAGACCCGGCACCGGCATGTGGCTGTCCTCGCCGCAGGGATCGGCCATCTCGGCAGGCGAAACCGTCCCCTCGCCGACATGGGGGATGATCTGGCGGCGAATCGGACAGTCGGGATTCTCCCGCTCGATCAGGTTGAAGTAGTGGGGAGTGACGGCCAGCGAGAGCTTGTTGCCGGAGAGGATGACGCCGGCACGCTCCTCGGGTGTCAGCTTCAGGTGCTTCTCCAGTCCCTCAAGGGTCGTGACCCTGTTCTTGAGCTGCCACTTCCAGTCATTCCACTTCCAGTCATTCCACTGCCCGGCAGGCACATCTGCCCAGTAACCGGGAGCGGAAGAGACAAAGTCCGCCTCGACTCGCGTATCAGTGATTATGGAATCCATCGGCTGTTGAAAAATCAGCGTAGGAGGGAGGGTGAAATTGTCAACGATGAGGGGAATGAAAGGGAAAAGGGTGAACCAAGTCGCTGGGAAGCGGCGCGGTAGACTGCCGTAACGGATGCGAAGCAACGGCCGGGCCTGCATAGCGTAGCGAACAGCCCCGTCAGGGGCGGCACCGCTTGCCGGGCGGCAAGTGCCGTCAATTATGAAGGAGGAAGGAGGAGGTATGAACTTTATGAGTCTCAACCGAGGGTTGAGGGATCTAGCAGGAATGCTCCCGCCAGAACTTTCCCTCCAACGGGATGAACCCGTTGGGGGCGAGCAGTACAACAGCCCAACAGCCCAACTCCCTGCTCCCAACTCCCTGCTCCCAACTCCCTGCTCCCAACTTCCGCCCCAACTTCCAGCTCCTATCCGACGGAAAATGGTTTAGTTTGGCATCATGCCTTTGAAATCCATGACCGGAGCACTGGTTGTCTTGGCGACAATCACTTGGGCTCATGCGATTCCGGAAGGGGACTATGAGCAAACGTCCCGAAGCGAGGTTGCCCCCTTCCTGCAAAATGGTGAGAGGTTCACATTTCCGAGCGCCGATGGTCGTCATCAACTCAGCGGCATCTGTTTCCGAAATCCCGAAGGGAAAGGACTGATCGTCGTCGTGAGCGGCCGCTCCGAGTCATGGCTGAAATACGGGGAGTTATTTCATGATCTCTACGCGAAGGGATACAGCATCGCCTCCTACGATCACAGGGGCCAAGGCCTCTCTCCCCGCCTGCTGCCGCAGAAGCCACGGATCGGGGAGATCGATAGCTTTGACGAATATTCCCGTGACCTCGGAGCCTTCCTGGAGTGCCTGAAGAATCTTAGTCTGACGCACCACGGAAAGACCTACCTGCTGGCACACTCAATGGGAGCCGCGGTGGCCATCGATTATCTCAGCGAACACCCTTCAGCCTTCCGTGCCGCCGCATTCACCGCGCCGATGCTCCGGATCAATACCTCCCCCTACCCCGAAGCGGTCGCCACCCTGGTGGTCCGTCTCCTTCATGCGGTCGGACTCGGGGCCGCCTACGCACCCGGAGAGCATGACAGGGATCCGGAAGAGCCATTTGAGGCGAACCGCATCACCACGAGCCGTGCTCGCTGGCAGGCCATCCAGGACATTTGGAACAAGCACCCGGAGGCCGTTGTAGGGGGACCCTCAAACGATTGGGTCCTGCAAACCCTGCTTGCCACCCCTCGCATCCGGGAAGCGGCATCCTCCCTGCAATCGCCAACACTCATCCTTCAGTCCGGACAAGACCGGCTCGTGATCAACGAGCCTCCTCCACAGGGTCCGAATATCAGTACCCTCACCTTTCCCGATTCCCGTCACGAGATCCTCATGGAGCGGGATCCAATCAGGGATCAAGCACTCGGCGAGATCCTGCGATTCTTCGCCGGCAGCACTCCACCCTGAGCGGTGGACAAGTGCCGTCATTGTCGAAGGTCAGGTGCAGCCACAACCTTCAGCCCCCTCTAAAATCCTCAGTTTGGCAGCGATCCACCTTGACCCCCCCTCGGGGAATGCTCTCATTGGAAAGCCCCAGCCTCAACACACCACAAGACGCACCATCCCTTCCCTATGAAAGTCCTCTCCATCGATATCGGCGGCACCCATGTCAAAATTCTCCTTAGCGGGGAAAAGGAACCCCGCAAGGCCGTCTCCGGCCATGAGTTCACGCCCGCGCAGATGGTCAGCGACGTGAAAGCGCTCGCGAAGGGATGGGACTTCGATGTCGTGTCGATCGGCTTCCCCGCCCCGGTCCACAACAACCAACCCGTGGCCGAACCCTTCAACCTCGGCCCGGGCTGGGTAGGCTTTGAGTACGAGAAGACCTTCGGCAAGCCGGTCAAGATGATCAATGACGCCGCCATGCAGGCACTCGGCAGCTACAAGGGGGGCAAGATGCTCTTCCTCGGACTAGGCACGGGACTCGGCAGCGCCGTGGTCACCGATCATGCCCTCCTGCCTCTGGAACTCGGCCACCTCCCATTCAAGAAAAAGACCTTTGAGGATTATGTCGGAATCAGGGGTCTCGAGAAGAACGGCAAGGGAAAGTGGCAGAAGCATGTCTTCGAGGCCGTCGAACTCCTCACCGCGGCCATCCTTCCCGATTACGTCGTGCTCGGCGGTGGCAATGTGAAGAAACTCAAGGAACTCCCGCCAGCCTGCATCGGGGGAAACAACGCCAACGCCTTCGAGGGAGGATTCCGGATGTGGGAAGGCCCCGCCGATCGCTTGGCAACGCCCGATCCCGCCGTCCACAAGGCTGCCCGGGCGACCCGGAAGAAGTCCCCGTCCGCGGCCAGTAGCAGTAAGAAGAAGTAGTCATCAGCGGGGAGATCTCTTATCCCCGGATCCCAATCGCCGAACCCTTGCTGGGATTAGAACTTCCTACCGGCGAATCAGGCCGCGACTAACGTGCCGCGCACTTACGAATAGAAACTTGGTGGACCGGGAAGGACTCGAACCTTCAACCAATTGATTAAGAGTCAATACGTTCCGGTTGTTGCTGCTTGATCATCATTGGGTGCTTTTGAGTACCCCATTTTGGCTTTTGGGCTTTTTTATAAAAGGATCTACAGTCGATAGTAGCCCTATCAAAACGGGTCAGACCCAATCAATCCTAAAAAACAAAAGTGTGAGGAAAGTGTGAGGTGAAAACGTACTCCAAAACAGATGCCCGATACTGGCTCGTGCCCGGCAGACTCAAAATGTACGAGGGAAGCACCAACTTCTCAGCCTACATTCAGTACAGGGGCAAGAGACATTCCTTCTCCCTCGATAGCGCGAACAAGGCTACTGCAGCAAAGAAAGCGGCAGATCTCTTCAAGGAGATAGCTGCCAAGGGGCTGGATGCTGCCGTTGCATCCCGGAGACCACTGCAAACAAAGAATCAGGGTTCGGAAAGTTCGGTTGCCACTGTGGGTGAGTGGATTGAAGCCGCCAGGAAGTTCTCTGAGGTAAAAATCACAACCTTCACTGGATACGAA
>JBAPTI010000034.1:0-7220 GCA_049282095.1 Chthoniobacterales bacterium | reverse complement strand
CTCTTCTTCATGGGTTCTACGGGTTTTACACCGCAGAACTCTCATCCAACACTGTCTAGTTTACGGGGCCTGGATCATGGGCTTCGATTGGCCTTTTGAGGCGCCCCCCTTCCCCCTTAGGCCGATGGACGATGTGACGGGCCGATTGGACTGGCAACGCTGGTGTGAGGCATACCTAACCAGACACCATGAGCATCAACTTTTGGATCTTCCCAACGGAACCAAATTTGCAAAGGAAGGGAAGCAGGATGACAGGAGCAAAGACCGCAGAAAATATGTGAGTGATTTGCTGATGAAGCCACTAGAGCAAATCAAGGCGCTAACTCATGAGTATGCTCTGAGGTTTGACCTAAAAGATGAGATTCAAAAATCTCGGACAAAGGCTTGGGTTGCCTCAGGGCGCTGGCCGTCTGGCCGGCCATAAACATTCCGGAATGTTTATGTAAGTTAATGGCTATCAATGAATAGCAGTTGAAGTGTCGTTTGGGGTGTGGGCATGTTCACCTCATGACAAACACCACGCAGACACAAGCCCCATACACCACACTCAGACAGGAGGCCGCAAGGCTCCAACTCTCCGAGCGCACCATACACCGATGGATCAAGAGCCGGCGCATTCCCTCCCACAAGCTAGGGAAATCCATACGCCTTAGATCGTGGGAAGTAGATGAGGCACTAGACCGCTACCGGCTCGCGGCATTGGGGGAGGCCAAGTAAATGGAAACCTCGCCAACGATCACGAAGCTGGCGGCGGCACTGGTGGCCGCACAGGGCGAACTCAAGGCCGCTACGCTTGACGCCGAGAACCCGCACTTTCGATCCAGATACGCTACCCTCGCCGGCCTGTGGGATACCGCTAGACCAACACTGGCCAAGCACGGACTGGCAGTAAGCCAGCTTCCAGAACGGGAGGAGGGCGCCGTAGGGGTGATGACTCTTCTCATCCATACCTCAGGAGAATGGATGTCATCCCGGCTCATGCTACCGCTGGCACAGCAAACGGCTCAGGCAGTAGGGAGCGCCCTGACCTATGCTCGCCGGTATGCACTGGCAAGCGTAGTTGGACTGACCGCTGACGAGGATGACGATGGGAACGAGGCCAGCAAGACCCCACCTCATCAAGCTCAGACGCCGGCAACTGGCCTATATGCAGGGCGTCTAATGGATGACAGCGATCAACTCACTGGAACTGTATCTGAGGTGAGAGAGGCCACGGGGGAGAAGGCCGGCAAGCCTTGGCACCGATGGAATGTCAGATTGGTAGATGCCAGAGGCATGACCCGTGAGGCCGTCACCTTCAACGATGTGCAGGGCAAAACCGCTATCACCGCCAAGGATACAGGCGCCACAGTGCAGATGAGCATTGTGAGATCAGGAACAAGTGCCGGCTCGTGGAAGATCAAGACCATCGAGATTGTATGAGTGGCCGCTACTCACGATCCAAGGGGGCACGGGGTGAAAGGGCATGGCGGGACATGCTCAGGGAACACGGCTTCGCCAAGGCATACCGGACGGCACAGCGTTCTGGAACCGGAGGCACCGCCGATGTGCAGGCACCCGAACTTCCTACCGTTCACTTTGAATGCAAGTGCGTGGAGAGGCTGAGCATTCGGCAAGCACTGGCACAGGCAACCCGTGATGCCGGCACCGGGAAGGTGCCCGTGGTGGCACACAAGACCTTGCGGGAGGGGTGGCTAGTCACACTGAGCGCAGAGCACTTTCTTGAAATCCTCCAACGATCAGACCTTCCAGAATGAGACATTCACCCCGTATCCCCTACATCCCACGGCGCACCCGTGAGGAGCTACAGGCGCCGGCTCCCCCCGGAGGGCGTCACAATCAAATGGTGAGGGTGGCCGTCTCTCTCGTCGGTCAAGGCATCACCCCGGAAGCCGTCTTTGCTCAACTCCGTAGCAACTATGACCAGACCGTGCCCGATAAGCACATCATGGACATTGTGAAATGGGCGGCAGGGAAGAGTTTCACCCCATGCACCCCCGGATCATTCAAGGGGAAGAGACCAGATCCACAGGCGCCGGTTACTCGTGAGAGTGCGGAAGGATGGGCCAAGCGTTTCCTCAAGGGGGACAGTTTCAGCGAGGCCGCTTTATGGTCGGCATCACCGTGGCCGCTATTGAATGACTTTCAGACCGATGCTCAGGCTCTCATGGCCGGTCTCTATGAACCGCAAGAGCACATCAACATCGTCTCTACCTATAGGGTGATAACGGATGAGGCGGGTAATGTCGCCAAGGCAACCCCTCAGGGAGCAGGACGCACACTCACACGGACTGAATGGCTTGCTGAGTTGAAGAGGGCCGGCACCCCGGAGAGCAAGGCAGGGGGATGGGTGCGGATGAACCCCGTGAGGGCGAGGGGTAGTGGCACCGGTGGAGCTATCACAGACGCCGATGTGACCGCTTATAGGTTTCTCCTGCTTGAAAACGACCTACTCCCGATTGCGGATCAAGTCTCAGTGCTGACCAAGCTCCCCCTCCCTATTTCGGCAATCCTGACCAGTGGAGGCAAAAGCCTTCATGCATGGGTGAAGGTGGACGCCGGCAATGCTGAAGCATACCGGAGCACCGCACGGGAGATTCTGACCGCACTCTCACCAATGGGATTCGATCCCGGCACCAAGAACGCATCACGCCTAAGCCGTCTGCCCGGAACCGTTCGCCAGATCGGTGGCACCGGCGACAAACAACAACGACTCCTCTTCCTTAATCCACACGCCACCGGCACAACCCCAATTTCCAAGCTATGACTACAACTCTAACCGCACCACTACACGAAGCCCTGAGCGCCGGGAACATGGCTGAAACTGAAGAAGATTTCTCAGAACTGGAAACCATGCTCACGACAGTTAAGAAGACACCTCAACTAGATCCCACCGCCCTTCATGGCATAGCTGGGGAAGTGGTGAAGAAGATCCTCCCACACACGGAGAGCAGTGAACCGGCTCTCTTGGTGCAGTTCTTGGCCTGCATGGGGAACATTTTGGGTATGGCACCGCACACACTGGCCGATGGATCACAGCACCGTGGGAATCTCTTCCTTGTGCTGGTAGGTGGAACTTCAGCCGGGAGGAAGGGAACAAGCTGGAGCAATATCGACTTTGTGCTCAAGGATGTCGATGTCGCCTGGAAATCGGGGTGTGTAGATGGGGGGCTATCAAGTGGGGAAGGATTGATAATGAGACTGTCACCCTCCCAAGAACCTGATGCACCACCGCATGACCCTCGTCTTTTGGTGAAGGCTGACGAGTTTGCAAGTGTGATGAAAGTAGCGGCACGACCTGAGAATATCCTGAGTGGCACCCTACGGGACGCATGGGATGGGCGCCCTCTTGCAGTGATGACTCGAAAAGACCCTCTGAAAGCGCCGGCATCACTCGTCAGCATCATTGGGCACATTACCAAGACGGAACTCCTTAGCGTGATGAACAAGGTGGAGGCAACAAACGGATATGCGAACAGATTCCTTTGGATTCACACCGAGCGTTCCAAGGAGCTACCGCATGGGGGACGACTGCATGAGGTAGATTTCACAGGGGAGGTGAGCAAGCTTAGAGAGATCGTAAGGGCTGGAAGGAAACGCGCGAGGGTGACGAGGGATAAGGGCGCTGACGAGTATTGGGAATCCATCTATCCAGAACTCAACAATCCTCCCGGTGATATTGTTGGAAGCATTACGGCAAGAGGGCCGGCACAGGTGCTACGACTCTCATTCCTTTATGCCCTACTAGATTCGGCACCGCACATTCAGCGTCAGCACATCAAGGCGGCATATGCCCTATGGCAATACTCCGTCGATACCGTGGCCTTCGTCTTTGGCGACACCTACAGCAACCCCGACTCTCAGCGGATATGGGAGAGGTTGGCATGTGGGCCGGCAACCCTTGGGGAGATTCACAATCTCTTCAACCGGAACAGAACCGATGTGCAGATAAGGAATGCGATTGAGGAGCTAGGGGCAAGGGTAGCAATCGAGAAGAACAATCACACCGGAGGCCGGCCTTCCACGATCCTGAGGAGAGCAAAATGAATCACGACCTGAGAGACACACTGAAGGCCAAGGCCAAGGCATCCACTGAGGAGAGGCACCGGAAACTGAAGAAGGCGAAAGCATCTTCCGCTGAACCTCCTGAGACCCTGACCGTCTTGCCACCTGAGCCGGCTGGGACTGGCAGGAAGAGGGACACCATCGAAAGCCTGACGAACTTCGTCCAGATGGCGAGCGCCAGACTGGAACATGAGATTGCGGTAATGCCACTCCGAGACCTGAGCGTTTCAATGGGCATAGCCGTGGACAAGTTGGAGACCCTGCACGGCAGAGCGCAACGGCTCTCTCTAACCATCAAGCCCGAAGGCCCAACCATCGAGGACTACTACAGGCTCATTGGTGAAACGGTCGAAACCCTCCCTGAGGTCGAGGATACCGCCACTCTCCGGGCAGAGGTGGAATCACTACGCCGGCAACTGGCAGAGGCCAAGGGACTGCCAGCCTTATCCAGTGGAGAGCCTGAGCAAGTCTGAGCGCCTGTTCCTTTGGGCATGTTGGCGTCGACTCCCCCCGGAGGCAGACCCCCATGACAAGGACACGCTTCAGATCCTAGCCGAGCACTGCCGGTTCAATCGTGACAGGGCGCTGATGATGCAGGAGCTATTCCCTGAGGAGTGGGCAAAGATGCTCAGGAAGAGGGCCGCTGAGATTGGAGCGCCCCGAACTCCATAGGGACTACATCACAACTCCACTGGAAACAACTGGACGCCGGCAGGGAGGGAGGGGAGTTAATTCGTTTCTTCGTCTAATTCGTGCCAGTGGGAGGAATGGCCGGCATGGGTGCCGTTCTAACTAGAATAACTGGAAGGGATGTGTGGGTAACATGTGCCACATCCAAGACACAGAAGAGGGGTGCCACCCCGTTTTTCTTCTCACCTTTTTGTCATCGTCCCCACAGTCGACGAACAGACTGCCGGCCAAAATGGGTTTCCCCGGCAGACCCCGGAAGCAAAACGCGCGCGAAGCAGGAAAGTAGGGTGCCAGTAGGGTGACAGTAGAGGGGGCATAACTAGGCCATTTTTGGCAATTCGTGGCAAAGTGGAGATTTTACCATTTGCACTCTCTGAAGACCGATAAACACTTGATCTACAGAGTAATAAGGGGGATTGGGCAGGAGTGGATTCGAACCACTGAAGGCGTAAGCCAGCGGATTTACAGTCCGCCCCGTTTGGCCACTTCGGTACCTACCCGGATCCGGCTCATCCGAGGATGAGGGCCCATCCGTGGATGGGAGTCGTGAAGAATGCTATCTCCCCCTCCGATCGTCCACCAGAAAGTGCGATTCCGGCGGGAGAGTTTGCCGGTTTGAGTGAAGGCGGTTTTTGAGGTTTATGCCGGGGAGCGGAGCGCATAACGTCAAACCCATGAACGGGGAACAATCGACCGAGCTCCCGGCCACCCTGCCGGTGATGGTGCTGCCCGGTGTGACACTCTTCCCCAACGCCCTCCTGCCCCTTCACATTTTCGAGACGCGCTACCGCCTGATGCTGGAGGAGGCCTTGGGTGATTGCCGGATGCTTGCCATGGCGATGCCCCGGGACAAGCAGGAGCGGGAGGTCGAGCCGATCGCAGGGGCCGGTCTGGTACGGGCCTGCATCCGCAACGAGGACGGCACCTCCAACCTGATCCTGCAGGGGGTGAGCCGGGTACGGTTCACCGGGTGGGAGCAGACGGAGCCCTTCCGCATCGCCCGGATCGAGGCTGTTGAAAGCAGGGAAGGCGATCAGGAGAACATCGAGTCAAGGGTCACCCAGCTCCATGCCCTCTGTGCCAGGTTCAAGGAGCAGGGGATCGAGTTACCCTCCCAGTTCGAGGCTTATCTCAACCAGATCACCAACATCGGGGTCATCACCGATCTGGTGGCCTCGACGTTGGTGGCCGATTCCCGCGTGCGTCAGATGCTCCTGGAAGAGGTCGAGATCCCGAAGAGGCTGGAGAAGCTTCTTGCGGGACTGCGCACACAACTCTCCTGACCATGGCGCGCCGTTCCAAGGAGGGAGAGCTGCAGTTGGGATTCGACATGGCACCTGTCCTGCCGCGGAAAGCAGAAGCACCACCAGCCGCGAAGATTGGGGATGCGACGGAGATCACCCGCGCCGAGGAAATTCAGCTTCCAGACCCCGACTCCCAGCTTCCAGTTGACGGCACTTGCCGCCCGGCAAGCGGTGCCGCCCTTCGGGCTGCGGCTTTGCCGCAGTCTTCCGCGCCGGTTCCCACCGGCTTGGTTCCCAACTCCCAGCTCCCAGCTACAAGCTCCCAACTCCCAAACGTCCTGACCGTTGCCCAATTGACCCGCCGGATTTCGAGCGTGCTGGAGGAGGGGATCGGATCGGTCTGGGTGGAGGGGGAGATTTCCAACCTCCGCCGCCAGTCCTCGGGACATTCCTACTTCACCCTCAAGGATGAGGAATCGCAGCTCTCCTGCGTTCTCTTCGCCCGGACAGCCTCAGGTCAGAAGGTGGCTCTCCGCGATGGGCTTCAGGTACAACTTCAAGGGCAGATCAGTGTCTACCAGCCACGGGGTCAGTATCAGCTCGTGGTCAGGGTCGTTCAGGCGAAGGGGGAGGGGGTGCTCCAGGCCCGTTTCGAGGAATTGAAGCGCCGTCTGGCCGCCGAAGGTCTCTTCGATCAGTCACGCAAGAGGACGCTGCCGCGATTTCCGCGACGGATCGGGGTCGTCACCTCACCCACGGGAGCTGCGATCCATGACTTTCTCCAGGTGCTTCATCGCCGTCATCCGGGACTCCGCGTCGTGATCAACCCCGTTCGGGTCCAGGGAAAGGGTGCCGCCGCGGAAATAGCCGCCGCCATCACGGAGCTTGCCGCAGGAGGTGGCGTCATCGGTCCTGTTGATCTCATCGTCGTGACCCGTGGCGGTGGCAGCCTCGAGGATCTCTGGGAATTCAACGAGGAGGCGGTGGCACGTGCGATCGTGGCCTCCTCGGTTCCCGTCGTGAGTGCCGTCGGACACGAAATCGACTTCTCGATCGCCGACTTTGCGGCCGATCTGAGGGCTCCCACCCCAAGTGCCGCCGCGGAGTTGATTGCCGCGGAGGGATCGGAACTACTGGAGCGCTCCCGGTCGCTTGTGGCCCGGATCGGGCGGGAAGCTCTGGCAAGAACGGGACTGCATCACGCCGTGCAGCAGCGCCTGG
>JBAPTI010000033.1:0-1894 GCA_049282095.1 Chthoniobacterales bacterium | reverse complement strand
TATTAAGGCCTTCGCCTACTTCGGCGGCGTGCCGAAGCGCATGGTCTATGACAATCTAAAAACCGTCGTCGAAGCCATCTTCGTGGGCAAGGAACGCCGCTTCAACCGGCGGTTCATGACGCTGGCCAATCATTATCTGTTCGAGCCGGTGGCCTGCACCCCGGAATCCGGTTGGGAAAAGGGCCAAGTGGAAAACCAAGTGGGCAATGTGCGGGAATGGTTGTTCACGCCGACGCCCCGGTTCGCGGATTTTGCCGCCCTCCACGCCTGGCTGGCGCAGCGCTGTACGGAACTCGCGCAGCGTCCCCATCCCGAGCAGACCGCACGCTGCATTGCCGACTGTTTCCAGGCGGAGCAGCTACAGCTGATACCGGTCACAGCGGTGTTTGATGGCTATGTCGAGGACATGCGCCGCGTCAGCTCACAGTGCCTGATCCGGGTGGACTGCAATCGGTATAGCGTACCCGCCGAGTGGGCCAATCGCGTGGTCTCCCTACGGCTGTTCGCCGAGCGGGTGTGCCTGGTGGCAGAGGGTGCGGTGGTGGCTGACCACGCCCGGTGTTTTGGCCGCGAGCAGTTGGTCTGCGATCCCTGGCATTACTTACCCGTGGCCGACCGCAAGCCCGGGGCGCTGCGCCACGGCGCGCCCTTTGTGCAGTGGGAGTTGCCGGTGCCCATCCAGGTGGTGCGGGATCGCATTCTCACGCAGGACAAGGGCGACCGGGCCTTTGTCGATCTCTTGCTGATGGCGCGGGAGCTCGGTGACGGCGGGTTGGAGGCATTGGAAGTGGCGTGCGACCTGACCTTGCAGAGCGGCGTCATTGGCCCAGCCATCGTCCTCAATGCCATGCAGCGGTTGACGGAGTCGGCCCGGCCGCAGACGCTGGACGGGACCGGGGCGTCGACTCCCGCGCTGACCCTGGAACCCCGCGCCGATTGCAGCCGTTACGATAGCTTGCGGAGTCTGACCTATGTTCATTGACCGCATTGCTCTCCTCAAAGCCCTGCACTTGTTCGGCATGGCCGCTGCCTGGAGCGAATGGCTCAGCCAGTATGGCCATCAGCAACAGCCGGTGATGCCCGAAGTCTGGCTGGATCGCCTGATCGCGGCCGAACAGGCCGATCGCCAGGCCCGTAGCTTGAATTACCAGCTCAAAGCCGCGCGGTTTCCTATCCACCGGGACCTGTTGAATTTCGACTGGCACGAAACCCCGCTAGCCCGACAGCGCATCGAGCAATTGGCCACGGCGAGCTTCATGGAGCAGGCTTACAACCTGATCCTGGTCGGCGGTACGGGGACGGGTAAATCCCATCTGGCGACCGCTTTAGGGGTGGCCGCCATCCACCAGGGCAAACGGGTGCGCTTCTACAATGTCGTCGACTTGGTCAATCTCCTCGACAAGGAAAAGCAGCAAGGCCGGGCCGGCAACCTCGCCAAGCAACTCTCCCATCTGGATGCCGTCATCCTGGACGAGTTGGGTTATCTGCCGTTTCCCGCTGCCGGGGGCGCGTTGCTGTTCCACCTGGTCAGCCAACTGTACGAGAAGACCTCGCTGATCATCACCACCAACCTGAGCTTCGGTGAGTGGGTCCAGGTCTTTGGCGATGCCAAGATGACCACCGCGTTACTCGACCGCATTACCCATCATTGCGACATCCTCGAAACGGGTAACGATTCCTACCGGTTCAAGCAGCGGAAAAAAGCCGTGGAAACCCCATAACCACACCACTCATCTGGAAACTTTTCGACGATCTTTCCTGGAAACTTTTCAAAGCCGTTTGACAGAACTCGGCGAACTACGTCCCAAAGTCGATTGATCGATGGAACAGGATTACGACGGCGCCTTCGAAATCGAACGCGCCTGGCGGGAAGGGCTGACCCCCGATCCCTTGC
>JBAPTI010000032.1:0-1927 GCA_049282095.1 Chthoniobacterales bacterium | reverse complement strand
GAATGTCCAGGCGATAGCAGCGAACGTGAGTTTTCACGATCAGTTTGAGATCGATTCCATCGACTTTTTGCGGTTGATGATGGAATTGGAAAAGGAATTGAAAGTGACAATTTTTGACCTCGATTATCCCAAGCTTTCCACGCTGGGTAGTGCCCCTTAACTTCCGTGATGAATTTGCCCCCTTGTTGAGGGGAGGTTGGCATCCTCGATGGAGGTCATGTCCTTATCGAGGAGGTTGGCTTGAACTGGGAGACTCTGTATTGTCCAAACAGCAGCTGTCAGCATTATGGAAAGCCCTTTAAAATCGGGCACTTGGTTCGCAATGGCAGTAGCCGGGGCGAACCTCAAGCCCGTTGTCAGACGTGTGGAGGCAGCGTGACCTTGAGCTACGGTACGGCTTACTACGGCTTGGGGACGGACCCAGTGACATTCGAGACGGCCCTGCGGGCACTGGCGGAGGGGAATTCGCTGCGCGCAACCGCCCGAATCGTCGAGGTCGATAGCGATCTGATCAGTGGCTGGCTGGATCGAGCGGCACGCCAATGCCGCGCCGTGATGCTGTACCTGTGGCGGAATCTTCCTGTGACCGAGTGCCAACTGGATGAACTGTGGAGTTTTGTCCATACCAAGCAAGACAATTTGCCTGGAGCGCAACACTATCTGGACAGCCATGGGGATACCTGGGTGTGGCTGGCCTTTGCCCCCGTCTGGCGTCTGGTGCTGGGGTTTGTTGTGGGCAAACGCGATCAGACGAGCGCTAACCGCTTGCTCGGGCAAGTCGCCCACGTGACCGACGCTCAGGTTCTCCCTCTTTTTACCAGCGATCAATGGCCGGCCTACACCCACGCCCTGTTGACGACGTATGGCGAATGGTACCGTCCACCCCGACGCGGGACGCGAGGCGCCCATCCCAAACCCCGCCTGCGCCCGCGCGTTGATCTCTTGTATGCCCAAGTGATCAAGCACCGCCGCCGAGGGCGGGTGATCGCGGTGCGGACCTGCGTCGTGTTCGGCGAGCCCACCGTCGTGACCGCCAGACTGGCTCAATCCCCCGTTAGTAAGATGATCAACACCAGTTTCGTCGAGCGGGACAACCTGACCCAGCGGCAACAGAATCGCCGTCTCACCCGGCGTACTAACGGATTTTCCAAAGACATCACCTGGCTTGAAAAACAGTTGTGGTTGTCCTTGGCGTACTACCATTTGATCTTGCCCCACGCCAGTTTGCGGACCCCCTTGCCGGCTCCTGAACCCACGCTCGGCACCGGTTCCCCCCGCCGCTGGCATCCCATGACCCCGGCGATGGCGGCAGGTATCACCGACCACCTTTGGACTATCCGTGAACTCTTGTCGTACCGGGTATCGCCTCTTTACTGGCAAGAACAACCTTTCCTAGAAAAGTTGTTCCCCACTTGGCCCGAGGTTCATCACGGAAGTTAAGGGGCACTACCGAAATTCGCACAGCACCGAGAAATCAAAGCCCGGATCGGTTAGCTCAAGCCCCAACAGGTACTTCCAGTCGATCCGCGCACGCACGGCCTCGGCGGCTTGGCGATCCGACAGGTTTTCGCGAAACTGGAGGATCGTCACCACTGCCAGGCGATATGGACACAGTGCCGGCTGACCGCAAGAGGGAAACAGGTCGGCAAAATCTTCGTCACCGAATAACGTGCCTAATTCATCGCGCAGCGTCAGATAGGAGGTGCCTTTGGGAAAGGCGGCGCGGGCCACTTTGGCGGTGGTCTGCGGTACGGGTTGTGTTGGCCGGGACTTGAGTGACATAAGCTTGCTTCCGTAGGTCTTCAACTCAGAAAATTCTCAAACTAACCAATCGGTTGATGCTTTTCAACGAATTCGCCAACAGTATCCGAACGTTTGTTTGAACAGGACACGAGCGGCGACGGTGAGAGTTTCGGCACGCTAGGAG
>JBAPTI010000031.1:0-76391 GCA_049282095.1 Chthoniobacterales bacterium | reverse complement strand
GATTAATGGCAAACGACTCCAGCCAGGTTCCTTTAGGGTAAACAATCGGAATTCCAACCATTGCGGCATCGATTGCCACACGGGAGAGTCTGTCATGATAAAATCCCCTGCGGTAAGGAAGCACGATGATACTCGTTCGTCCAATCCACTCATGATACTCGTTAGATTCAAGAAATGGAGGGATATAAGATACTTGCGGGGATGCGACCAGAAAGGGATCCTTCCTGATCCAAGATCCGTCTGGCAACTGATAGTCCCCGGTCCATTGAAGCACGAAGCGATACTGTGTTGATTTAGCCAGTTCAGAGCGAAGTTTCAGGGCCTCCTGAAGGACATCCAATCCCTTGTCATAACGGGTGAATCCGTACGTTGCAAAAAGTAGAGGAAGTGTTGGATCAGTAGGTACCACCGCCCCGTTACCGACAAGTGAATCCATCGGTGGCAATACAGTGACATGGGGAAGCAAATTCAACTCTGCACCCGAGAGCAAGCGGTACTGTTGGGCAACTCCTTCCGATTCCGTTGCCAGGATTAACTGATTCCCTCTACGCAAGAAGCGAAGTAGTTGCATCCCGAACTTCAGGAGTAGAAGTTTGTTTGAGAAATGGATCTCGGAATGATCTTTGGAGTAAGTGCCTATCGTATCGATGAAGATTAGCACAAGTTTCCTGATATTCCAGGGGGACCTCCATAAAAGAAAGCCGTAGGCAAACAGATGATCGACCCTGGTTGTTGTTGAAATAATTAGATCGAATGAGTGACCTTTATCAAGAAACCGCCGTAGATCACGATAGAGTGAAAAGTTATGCCCCAGAATACGCTTCAGACTGTTCAACAGAGAAGCAGTGTCTTTTTTTTGACCAAATAGCGATTTGCTAAGAATGGGATGACAAGGCAGGCGATCAAGAACCTCTGGGGAGGCATCCCTAGGAACGGCAACCTCGATGTCATAACCTGCTTTTCTGCCATCACTGACAAGATCGGAGATATACTGAAACCAATGTCCCTGCAGACTGTTGAGGGCATCCTCGACGATCAGAACTTTCATGGAAGACGAGTGTCGGGGTTTAAAACTTGGTTGACTTTCTCCGCAAAGGCTGGAAGCGAACCCTCCTGAGTGGCAATCTCAAGTAGTCTTTGTGAATCTGGCTCCTGATTAAGGATCGCCCCCAGCTGCATCAGAGCCTCCTCGGGGGTATAATGCTCCATGACGGCGCATCCCCCCACCCCATCCAACAGTTCGGAGATTCCAGTGCCCCGGTATACGAGACAACGTTTCCCTAGAGAGATCGCCTCCAAGCAAGCGAGAGGTAATGGGTCATCAACCGAAGAGAGAAAGAATACATCAGTTTTCTTGATAAAATCAGTTGGAGAATCCTGCCAACCCCACCACCTTATATCTTCGGAGAGCACTCCCAAGGACTGACTTGCCAGCGCTCCTACCCAATGAAACTTCCATTTCAGCCCCTTTTCCAGCGCAAGTCGGGCCACCTCGGAGTAAAGCGCAACTCCCTTTCGTTCCTCAACCGATCCAACCATGACGATATGACGATAAGTTGGATCAAACTCTGGCACTTCAGGTAATACCACCGCCTCACGCACCACTTGGCATCGCTGAACGCCTAGATCCCGCCGATAATATTCCTCCATTTGCTTGGAAACAACCAGAATAGTGTTACGCCTCAGGATCAATCTGAAAAACCGATATTTTATCGGACTGGATTGATAAAAAGCCCGTATGCTGCTCTCCGTATCATGGAGATAAACAAGTATGTCCTTTCGGAGAAGACAGGCCGCTATCGCCTCCCAGCGGGAGAATGACTCTATGCCGTTAAAAAGAATCTTAGGGCTGAAAAGAAAAGCGCATGCCAAGCGACGTAGCGTACGCTGCTTTCGACGGTCAATGAGCATCACATCTTCACCTATTGCTTCACAGAACCTGAAATAACGATAAATAGAGCGCCACGCCCCTCCCTCGCTGTGAAAGTCGTACCCGACTATGACGAGTTTTGCAGATTTATATCTTTTTGTGGTTTTCATCACCAAAAAATCTTTTTTTCAACCGATTTAAAAGCTTGTAATGCTTGGGAAGTTGGATCTTTTTTGAACCCCTTGCTTGGTATTTTTTGGGTTTATCAAAGAGTGATTCAAACAACGACTTATACTCTAGGGCAGCCCGATCAATCCTGTATTTCCCATTCGCCATAAAATCCGAAATATTTTCACTCAGTTTAATCACTTTGGATAAGTCTTCGGAAAGCGTCCTAATCACCCCCATAAAGCCTTCAATATCTCCAACAGGCACCATGAATCCAGTGGATCCATGGATAATCAATTCGTCAACACCACTGTCAATTGCCGTCACAACCGGAACACATCCGCGCATCATGGCCTCAAGAAGCGCGATGGACTGCCCCTCATAATCGGATGTCATGATGAAAACGTCGCTATGATCGAGTAATTTCCGGGTCTCGTCATTGGAGAGGAACCCGTGATTCACCACCTTTCCCTTGCTCAGGGGAATGCTCACAAGGTTAAAGAATTCTTCTTCGTCTAAGCCCGTTCCGGCAATGTGATATTCAATCGGCAGACACTCCTGATCGGAGCGATTGATGATTGCTACAAGGTCGTGAATGCGTTTCTGGATCTTCGAGATTCGCCCACAGTAGGTTACTGTAAGAGGGAGGGATGGTACACGCTGAATACGATGATTTTTGGAAACATGATCTACTCCATAAGACAGTTGACATGTCTTCTCTTTGAGTGTGTATACTGAATTTATAAGTTTGTTGTAGATTGCACAACTCACAACAACAATCTTATCAAAATAAGAACCGTACTCTCGAGCAAGAGAATAGTAGAATGCTTCATCAGAGTGCAGGATCAAAACGCTCTTTACCTCATCTGGAAGCGCCGGTGTGATACAAACCATATCTGCATCGTAGTTGGGAATATAGACGCAAGGTTGACGGCTATTCAGAAATTCCAACAGGATTTCCTGCCTCCTTCGAACTTCTTTAACATTCGTGTTTGGCAATTTATGAACCTTGAACTTGTGATTACCTAACCAGGGATGAATATCATTCGGTGAGTGATGAGTAATAACCCAATCGGATTCCACTCCATATTGATGAAGTTGATCGAGCAACTTGGCCAAAAAAACATTGGCTCCACTTAGTTCAAACGTAGGAGAACTAACAACAATTCTAAATTGTTTTTTTAATAATTTTATTGGTTCTTCTTTTGATGTAAACCCACATTTTTTTGAAATGTTGGATTTGAAAAAGATGTATCCCAAGACACATTCAGACTTGCAAATAATATAATATATTATCGCTTTTAACTTGCATCCATTTAACCAGTGAGTTTCAGGTATAGTAGGCCGCCTTGTTTCCGTTAACTCTCGCAAAATAGCGCAAGATATCCAGTCCCCGTTTTTCCATGGTTCAGTTCTTTGGAGAACTTCTCCAATCAAGTGCTTAAGACTGTCCAATGAAGAACGAGGGATGGCTGAGAGAATGTGATCAAATATAGTTTTGGATTTATCATGCGATGAGGAAAAGAAATGCCAGATCACGGCATTGTGACTTTTTATCCAGTCGCTTGGAATCTGTGCATTATAGGAAGAAGGGAGTTCCTCGCATTTAACATTACTCGAATAGATTGCTTGGTTTAGAGAAGGCTGATCGCGAAGCCTCCCTGTCTTATCGGTGCTCTCACACCAAAATTTGTGCCACTGTTCAAAAAAATAAATTGTTCTTGAACAGTGCTTAAAAAACAGTACCCCCCCATTGTAATAAGTTTGGATATAAGGAGTTGACCAGCCCATTTTCGTGAAGATCTTTCTATCCTCATGCCAGAATTGTTCGTAGATTTTAACACCATTGTGGTTGGCAACCATTCCCAGCTCCTCGACCAAGTCTGGCAACTTATTTAAAGGCAATCGAACAAGAGTGTCAGAATCAAGATAAAGTGCATCTCCTTGGATGAATTTGGGCAACTGAGTTTTAATCCAGCGATTTTTGAATGTCCCATCACCATCCGGCACGGTAACCGGTATTAATTCATCACATACCTTAAGAATTCTATGCTTGTTGTTTTTGATACTTTTGGCAGAGTTCTCATCACAGAGCAAAGAAATCCTAATCAGAGGGTTGCTAATTTTAGTAGATAACATTGAAGCCAATGCCATATCGGCATGCTCATCCCTCCCGTTGCTTATAACTATATAAACGATTGAGAAGCTCATCTGATTACCTCTTAAGAACAATTTTCCGGAAGACTATCTTCTAGATACCTCTCTAGCCGGAACTCCAACCGCAATGCTGTAGGGAGATATATCAGATCTAACAACGGCACCCGCGCCGATCACCGCACCATCTCCAATGGTAATCCCATCAAGAATTTTAGCTCCAGCACCTATCCAAACATCATTTCCAATAACGATTCCTTTAGTACTTAACCCCTGTTCCATTATTGGCCTCGAGGAGTCGGCAAAGATGTGGTTCTGAGCGACAATTACGACTTGGGCTGCAATGCGAGTTTTATCTCCAATCCAAACCCCTCCATTTCCATAGATAATAACATTTGGATTGATGCTTACATTGCTTCCAATTTCAATCCTACCGCCATAGGTAGCAAGAATTGCACCAGGCATCACAGTACAGTTTCTTCCGATCACAATTGAACCAATGGGTTCGCTCTGAATTGACTCATCAGGCAAGAGGTATCCGGCACATAAGTGAGCGCTTTCATATATGACTGTGCCCTCCCCCAACTCAATACCACGTTCCCCATTCATCCGAGCCCTCGGATTAATTGTGACTTTTTGTCGCCAGTAACGGTATCTACATGCCTCTTGTAATTGTTTCCTTCGGAGGAATGCGATCCACCCTCCTGCAATTGATTTCAAGTAGGAAAGAAGATTTATCATGAGACTTTCCTTACTAATTCCACAACCCTGTCACAACGTTCCAGTGTACTGAGCCGGTGTGCAATCGTGATCATGGTCATCTTTCCTTGGAGTTGATGAATGGTATCCATGACTGCAGCCTCAGTATTATGGTCCAGCGCACTAGTTGCCTCATCAAGAATGAGTACCTGAGGGTGATGGTAGAGGGCGCGGGCAAGACCGATTCTTTGACGTTGTCCACCTGAGAGTCGAACACCACGTTCACCCACAGTTGTCTTAAATCCTTCGGGTAGCTCTTTTTCAATGAATTCAAGAATCTGGGCGCCACTCGCCGCTTCTCTCAGGGCATTTAGGTCAATTTCTTCCGGTTTGATGCCGAAGGCAATGTTTGCCTGCACTGTGTCGTCCAAGAGGTAGATATCTTGAGGAACATAGCCGATCATCTGGCGCCAGGCCCTCAGAGTTTTTTTTGTGAGCTGCATGCCATCCACTAGAAGTCTACCGCTCCTAGGTGAGTGCAGCCCAAGGATGAGATCCACAAGCGTCGATTTTCCACTGCCCGATGGTCCAGCAATACCAATGGACTCGTTTTTTCGAATGGTTAGCGAGAAACTCTCAATGGTGTCATGTGCCGAACAGGGATAGGCAAAGGTAAGATTCTCCAGACTAATCTCCTTGCAGAAGAATAGGGACTCCTTCTTGGGGCAATCCTGTAGAACGAGGGATGCCTCCTCTTCGATTTCCATGATCTCCTCCTCTAACTGGCCCAAGGTATAGCTATTGGAAGCCGCCGTAACCAGCTGGCTGTAGAGAAGTTGGAGCGCTGGTAAAAGCTTGGCAGCAGCCAGAGCCATCACAGAAAGGTTGGGCAAGATGTCGGAAAATGGGCGCCCTTGGATTGCCAGCACGATCACAATAGCCACGAGCCCCCCGAAGGCTATCGGCTCGATCAGGTAGCGGGGCCCGTTGCTATAGAGTGGGATCAATCCCTGATATCGCCCGATCTGCAGGGAATGCTCAAGACTTCTTTGGATAAAAAAACTGCTCTTCTCATGGATAAAGACTGTCTTGATGCCATGTAGCAACTGATTCGTATTCTTATTGAACTCAACACTGTGACGCTGTAATCCGTCGCCAACTACCTTGGTACGGGGACGCACCCACAAAAACACTATGAAGTAGAATCCCCCGAGAATCACAATCCCCCCTAATGCAATCCATGGTTGCACGAGGATCAAAGTACCGAGCAGTAGGGCGACCAACACCAACTTGGTAATGATTTCTCCAATTGGAAGAAGCACGCTCTGGGTAAAATTCTGAATATCAAAAACCCTCAGAGTCAGAGCTGCGGAGTTTCTCCGCAGAAAATAGCTGTAGGGCTGACTTGCGTATGATCGTAAAATACGTCCTCTCAACCAATGAGAGAAACCATACCCATAGCGTACGCGCAGGTATTCGCTCACCATGCTTCCCAGACTGGCGATCACCAGCATGAGAATCGAGAAGCATCCTGCAACAACCAGCAAGTGGTTATTATTCATTTGCGGCAACAAGTTTAGAAACCAAGTCCCGAAGGTGGAGTTGCGAATACGCTCGGGATCAGCTGCCAGCGCAAAGAACGGAAAGATCGATGTGACGCCAATAAGCTGAAGCAGGCCATTGAAGAGAATCAGTCCAAGAACAGCAAAAAGCTTCAACCGCCCATAGGGAAGGGCTAGCCGGTAGCAGCGGGAGAGGAGTTTAAAAAATGATGTGATCATGGATGAGGCTTTTAGACAAAAGGCGCTTGGGTAAGTGGCTTTGCTTGCCTCTCCTTCGTCGATGTCATACGAGGCTTAGGCGAGTAGTCCGAAGATCTGCAGATCGAGGATGGCTGATCCGGGGAGATCGCCAGACAAAAGGCTGTTGGACTGTTAGGGAAGGAGGGGGTCTCGAGGAGGTTGAAAAGGTTAGAACGTTGAAGCGTTACAAAGCGAAAAATTGGCCGGATCAGAGTCTGCGGATCTGGTCGTGGTTCATCACATCAGACTTCGGACCAGTGAAGACTTACCGGTCTGCCGAGCGCCAAAGAGGATGTGGACAAAGGGCTTGGCAAAGTCTTTTTCAAAACTCTGACCCACAAACCGGTTGAACATCGCTTTATTTATATCGCCCTAAAGTAAACCATCAATTGGAATCTCTTTAGATCCTCCCTGCAAGTGCCGTCAAAAGCGAAAGGCTAAAGTTTAAAGGCTTAAGGCTAAAACGGGGAAACCGAGTCGAGCACCAAGCCGCAGGGATGCGGTCCATGGCTTGCCCGGCCGTTGCTTCGCATCCGTTACAGCTTCCCGCAACGGCTTCCATGCGATTTAATCAGCGGCTCCCAAGGAAGGCAGGCTTTCAGGAGGCGACTAGGACGCTGGGGTTCTTACGGGCAATCGACAGGAGCTTCAAGGCCGCTCCTGAGGGCTGACGTACTCCGTATTCCCAAGCCACGACCGCCGCTTTGCTGACACCGAGGTAGGAGGCAAAAACCCCTTGGCTGGCATTCAGCGAGGAACGGATTTCGGCGATCTGCCGGGGATCAAGAGTGACAGGGGGAGCGATCTTACTGGTTCGCAGTGTTTTTTTTGCCTTAAGAGCTGCGACCCCCTCCTGTGTCGCCTCAATCAGGCTAGCACCACTGAATGACTCCAATCCATCAAGCACCGAGAGTGCTGCGGATTTGCGCAGCGAGGAAACGGAGTTCGTTTTCTTCCGCGCGACTGAGGTCTGATTTTTTTGATTTTGCATAGAGTGTTACCAGGATGATGGTCTGTAGTTCTTTGATATGGAGGTAGATGACGCGAGCTCCTCCGCTCTTACCGATTCCCACGCTTGGAAAGGCCATTCGAGCTTTGCGAAATCCACCCGTGCCACGGATGAGATCGCCCATTTCTGGGTCAACGAGGAGTTCATGCTGAAAGGTGGCATAGTCTTCATCAGGCAGTTTGGTGATGGTCTTGGTAAAAGCGGGGAATTCAATAAATACCATACTGTGTAGTATTGTACTCTGTCAATCAGTGAATGAGCAGGAAGAAAAAACATGATCCAGCACGGAGTTCAAAAGGAGAGAGTGCGAAGGGGTAGGAGGGAACATGCCATGATAACAGAGGAGCCCCTTGAGTGCCTTGAAAACAGTGAGGAGCCGTTTATTTATATCGTCTAAACCTTCATTATGTCTTCCCTGCGAGGGTCTTGAAGACAGGCAGGACTTTGCTGAAGAAGCGGTGCCAGGAGAGGAGTTGGTTGATGCGCTTCTCTTGGAAATCGGACCGTGAGGTGTCGTTGTCGCATACCTTACGGAGGGAGTTGATCCGTGCCTCCCCTCCACTCAGGTAGGGCTCGATGCGGTCGCGGAGGTAGCCGCCGGCTAGCTTGCGGAGGCTGGTCTCGGCGGTGAAATGCTCCTTGCGGGAATCCGCAACATGTACGAGGTTCACGGCCCCGAGGGAGCGTAGCAGGCGCAAACCCTCGCTCACGGAGCCCTTGCTCAGGTCGAGGCGGTTGACAAGATCGTCGAAGGCCAAGGGCTCCTCACTGCTGTAGATGAGGCCGTAGATCTCCCCCAGGGAACGCGGCAGGGAGAGAACCGCAAAGGCCCCCACGAATAGCTCCACGGATTCACGCTGGAAGGGAGTGAGGGTTTGCATAAGGCTTTTAGACTGAAGACTGTTAGGCTGTTAGGGGGGAAAGTGAAAAAGCGGAAAGTTAAAAGCTAAAACACGAGATGAGGGAGGTTGAGGGTTGTCGAAAGGCCAGGAAAGGCAACCAAGGCGGCGGGATGACGGGCAATGCTGCCGCCCTTGGCAACCGGGGAGGGTTTTACCAGCGGGGGGTCTGGATGAAGGGGCTTCACGCTTGGAAAAGCAGGGGCCTGATTGTTCAAAAATAATCGAACAACGCATTTGTTCAACAGAAAATGAACAAAGAAAGAGTGGTAGCTGGTAGCTGGGAACCAAGGCTCTGGGCAGAGCGCGGAGTCCGCTCCCCTCCCCCATTGAACAAGCCCGCTCTATGCAGGCTTGCCGATGGCGAAGAGACGGAAGCCGATCTCCTTGAGCTTGGCGTGCGGCAGGATATTCCGTCCGTCGAAGAGGAAGGCGGGCTTGAGCATGCCGTCGTGGATCTTCTTGAAGTCGAGATCCTTGAACTCGTCCCACTCGGTGAGGATGGCGACGGCATGGGCACCGTCGCAGGCTTCCATGGCGGTCTTGACGACGACGAGGTTGGGGTTGGTTCCGGTGCCGAGGACCTCGGAACGGATCTGTTCCTCCCCGACCTGGGGATCGTAGACGACGACCTTGGCCCCTTCGGCGAGAAGGTCGCGGCAGACGGCGATGGCGGCTGTCTCACGGGTGTCGTTGGTGTCCTTCTTGAAGGCGAATCCAAGGATACCGATGTGCTTGCCGTTGACGGTGTTGAAGAGGTCGCGGACGATGCGGCCGCTGAAGCGTGCCTTCTGCCAGTCGTTGATCTTCACCACGCTCTCCCAGTAGGCGGCGACCTCGGGCAGGCCGAAGTGCTGGCAGAGGTAAGTGAGGTTCAGGATGTCCTTCTGGAAGCAGGAGCCGCCGTAGCCGACGGAGGCCTTGAGGAACTTGGGCCCGATGCGCGAGTCCTTGCCGATGGCGCGGGCGACCTCGTCGACATCCGCCCCGGTAGCCTCGCAGAGAGCCGAAATCGAATTGATCGAGGAGATGCGCTGGGCGAGGAAGGCATTGGCCACGAGCTTGGAAAGCTCGGAGGACCAGAGGTTGGTGGTGAGGATCTTCTCGCGGGGGATCCAGCGGGCGTAGATGGAGACGACTTTCTCGATGGCGGCCAGTCCCTCGGGGGTCTGCTCGCCGCCGATGAGGACGCGGTCGGGATTGTTCAGATCGTCGATGGCCGTTCCCTCGGCGAGGAACTCGGGATTGGAGAGGACCTGGAAGGTGCCGTTCTTGGAATTGGACCGGAGGATGGTGAGCATGGCCTCGGCGGTCTTCACGGGAATTGTGCTCTTCTCGACGATGACCTTGGGGCCGACGGCCTCCTCGGCGATCATGCGGGCAGCAGCCTCAATGTACTTGAGATCGGCGGCGCGGCCGGCACCGACTCCGTAGGTCTTGGTCGGGGTGCCGACGCTGACGAAGATGATGTCGGATTCGCGGATGGCCTTGCGGACATCGGTGGAGAAGAAGAGGTTCTTCCCGCGGGCGGATTCGACGACTTCCTGAAGGCCGGGCTCGTAAACGGGAAGCGCGTCGGAATTCCAGGCGGCAATGCGCTTCTCGTTGGGATCACAGACGGTGACCCGGATATCGGGGCACTTGGCGGCGATCATGGCCATGGTGGGACCGCCGACATAACCGGCGCCGAGACAGCAGATGGTGGTGGACATAGGAAAGGCTGAAGGTGAAATGCTGAAGGCTAAAACCTGAAAGAGAAAAAAGGGAAAGGCTAAAGGTGAAATGCTAAAAAATCAGAAACACGGGAATGTGGGAAAGACGGAAGGATAAGGGCGAGAGAGGTTCTGATGGGCAAAGAGGGGAAGATAAAGGATAAAACAAGAAGAGGGAAGGAAATAGCCCCGGTCAATGTCCTGAATTGGCGTTCTTTCCTATCGTGGTGAAGATAGCCAATAGCTCCCTAGCCTCTTGAGAAAGTTCAACTGAGCCCGCAGTTTTTAAATGGGGCGATTCGGATATCAATTCCAGCCAGAACGCCGCCTCGGATGCTTCTTTGGTGGAGAGTGCCACCTTGTGAATGAAGTCGTCCTTGGATTGGGCTCGGCTAGCCTCACGGTAATTCGCGCCAATCGAGGTGCCTGATCGAATAAGTTGCCGGGCAACCGCGTCACCGGATCTGCTCATAGGTAGACGCTCGACAAGATCAATGACCTGCAATCCAAAGGCCTTTGTTCGCTCCTGAAGATCGTTTTTCACCACTGCAGACGGCGTTTTTTTAAGAGAGCCTTTCAACCCGAACTCCGGGCCCCGCTTCGCGGGCTCTTCCGCGCATGTTTTGCACTCGATAGCTCCCGCTCGGTTGAACGGCACTTTGAACTCGCAAAACCGTGCCGCCCTCACGGGCTTGCCTACGGAAATTTCTCCTCATCTCTTCCAAGAGACTTGGAACGCCCGTTGGTTCCATCCTTTCGCCTTTCGCCTTTAGCCTTTAGCCTTTAGCCTTTAGCCTTTAGCCTTTAGCCTTTAGCCTTTAGCCTTTAGCCTTTCGCCTTTAGCCTTTCTTAAGCGCTTCGCTGAAATACGCGATGGTCTTCTCAATGCCGGCTTCGAGAGGGACTTTCGGTTCCCAGCCGAGGGTTTCCTTGGCGAGGGTGATGTCGGGACGGCGCTGCTTCGGATCGTCGGAAGGAAGCGGGAGGTGGGTGATCTTGCTCTTGCCGCCTACCTTCTTGAGGACGAGTTCGGCGAGCTGGAGCATGGTGAACTCGCCGGGGTTACCGAGGTTCATGGGGCCGACGATCTTCTCCTGCTCCATGAAGCGCATGAAGCCGTCGACGAGGTCGTCGACATAGCAGAAGGAGCGTGTCTGGGAGCCCTCTCCGTAGACGGTGAGGTCCTTGCCCTGAAGTGCCTGGACGATGAAGTTGGAGACGACGCGTCCGTCGTCGGGGAGCATGCGGGGGCCGTAGGTGTTGAAGATGCGGATGACGCGGATGTCGACCCCGTTCTCGCGGTGATAGTCGAAGAAGAGGGTCTCGGCCGCGCGCTTCCCCTCGTCGTAGCAGGAGCGTAGTCCGATGGGGTTCACATGGCCCCAGTAGGCCTCGGGCTGGGGATGGACGTTGGGATCCCCGTAAACCTCGGAGGTGGAGGCTTGGAAGACGCGTGCCTTGACCCTCTTGGCGAGGCCGAGGCAGTTGATGGCCCCCACCACGGAGGTCTTCATGGTCTTGATAGGGTTGTACTGGTAGTGAGGAGGGGAAGCGGGGCAGGCGAGGTTGTAGATGCGATCGACCTCGAACTTGAACGGGTCGATCACGTCGTGACGGACGAGTTCGAAGTGGGGATTGCCGACGAGATGCTGAATGTTGGCCTTGCGACCGGTGAAGAAGTTGTCGAGGCAGATGATGTCGTGACCCTGCTCGATGAGGCGGTCACAGAGGTGGGAACCTAGGAATCCGGCTCCGCCGGTGATGAGGATACGCATGGGGAAAGGTTTAAAGGCCGAAGGCTAAAGGCTAAAACCCTGAAGGGGAAGAAAGAACCAAGGAGAAAGTGAGAGCAGGGAACTGCGGTTCCTTAAGGAAACGCTGATTAAATCCCATGAAGGCCGCTGAAGAGCATTTGCTGATTTTTGAAGGCGCGAGCGCTGGGCGATACCCGCAGTGGTCTCGCCCTAGCAAGCAACGCCGCAAAAATCGACAAATGACGTCAGCCCTGCGGGTTGCGGAGATAACAGGCCGGGGGCTGCGTTGGCTTGGCACTTACAGCCCGCTGCGGGGATGCTCGTGCCAAGCCGCCTTGCCCGCGGCCAGTTCTTCCCGCAACGGCCTCTATGCGATTTAATCAGCGCTTCCTTAACCTTCGGCTTTTTCCCCTTCAACCGGACTTCCATACACTCCTTTGCTGCCGTAGGAGCCGTAATACTTGCCGGAGTAGGAATAGGCCTCGCTGCCGGCAGGGATGCAGTTGAAGACAAGTCCGGCGGGCTTCACATGGATATCCTGAAGCGACTTGAGAGCCCGCTGGATCATCTTGCGCGGGGTCATGAAGGCGCGGACTACGAGGCAGACGACATCGACGGAGGGGGCGAGAAGCAGCGTGTCGCTCACAGCCAGGATGGGGGCGGAATCAATGACGACGCGGTCATACTGCCTGAGGGCCTCGACCATGAAATCACGGAAGGGCTTTCCGGCCAGTAGTTCGGAGGGATTGGAGGAGCGCCCCCCGGCGGTGAGGATCGAGAGTCCCTCGACGCCCGAGGAGTGCACGGCATCCGTCAATGAGGCCGATCCGATCAGGACTTCGGTGAGTCCGGGCTTGCGGTTCATCCCGAAGAAGATGCCGGAGATGGTGGGCTTGCGGAGATCGGCATCGATGAGGAGAGTCCTGAGTCCCTGCTGTGCGAGGGTGACGGCGAAGTTGGAGGTGCAGAAGGACTTGCCCTCCGACGGGATGGCGCTGGTCAGGAGGAAGGAGCGCTGGCTCTCGACGCGGGCGTTCATGGCCACACTGGCGCGAAGCGAGCGGAAGGCTTCCGCCACGACGCCGCTGCGGTCCTGTTTCACCACCAACTCGCCGCCGCGCGGAAGCACGGTGGAGATGTGGGGGTGGGCGATCATGGCGATGGCTGGACTGAGGATCTCGTGGATCCGCGAGAGTCGCGCACGCGGAGGCACCGATGCGTCAAGGATCATGGTCTTGGCCGATTTCCAGGATCCGAGCAGTTGCTGCTGCTGTTCCTTGGTGAAGATGCCGAAGCGGGCGGCGGCATTGCCGCCGATCTGCGGGATGGCCGCGGCGACGTCGATACCGGTGAGCTGCTCGAGCTGATCGACGCTCTTGGTGCTGGTATCAAGCTTGTGCAGGGCAAGGACGATGCCGACACCCACGGCCAATCCGGATAGCATGGCCTGGAGGAGGATCTTGAGGGGGGGCTTGCTGACAGGGAAGGCTCCGCTCGCCTTTTCCTGGATCACGACGGGGGATTCGGAGAGTTCCTTGGTGACATCGACTTCCTTGATGCGTCCAATGACGGCGCCGTAGAGGGCGGTGTCGCTCTCCAACTCGCGCTTGAGGTCGTTGTACTCGATGGACTTGCTGGTGACCTCGAGCAGGCGCTTCTCGGCGCTCTCGCGCTCGGCATTGGCGGCGGCCTGCTGGGCCAGCAGGCTGCTGCGGATGGAATCGAGAAGGCCGACGATGTCGTTGAGCACCTTGTCCAGCTCGGACTTGCCGAGGTCGAGCTGGGTCTTGATGTTGATGTAGGCGGGGTGCTTGGCGCGGTAGCGTTGCTGGATGAGGATGAACTGCTTGTCCAGGCTCGACTGCTGGGCGACCAGCGCGGCAACCTTGGGCTCTCCGGCGACGCTGGGAAGGCGGAGGAGTTCCTCGGTCTTCCCCTTGTTCGCGCGGGCGATCTCGAGGTCACTGTTGATCTGGGTGAGCTTGGACTGGATGGCGCTCTGGCGGGCGGAGAGCTGGGTGAGCTGGTTCTGCGCCTCGAGCAGCATCGACTCCATGGATGCCGCACGCTCGCGCTCGCGGAAGTTCTGCATCCCCTCTTCGGATGCCTTCATCTTCTTGCGCAACCTGTCGGACTCTTCCATGAGGAAGGTGCTGGCGGAACGGGTGGCCTCGGCCCTCTGGTCATGGATGTAGCGGAGATATTCCTCGGCGTAGGCATTGGCCAGCTTGACGGAGAGGGAGGGGTTCCGGGTGGTGAGGTTGATGTCGATGAGGCGGGTGTTGAGCCGGTAGCTGGGGCTGACCATCCTCGCAAGGGCGCCGGCGGCGCGTTCCGGGGATGTCTCTTTCCCGGAAAGTCCGACCGCGGCCAGAAACTCGCGGTCGCGGGCAAGCTGGAGGTGGTTGACCACACGAAGCGCGAAGGGATAGCTGCGGAGGAGGTCGACGAGGGTGTTGATCATGTCGATCGACTTGATCTGGTCATCGCGGACATCCTCCACCTTGGTGTTGAGCACCCGGCTCTTGACCTGTTCGATGAAGAGGACGCAGCGCGCGGTGTAGAGTCCCTGCTGGGTCGCCGCAGAGAAGACTCCCCAGAGCGTCGCAAGGATCACGCACGCAATGACGATCCATGCACGGGCCTTCAGCGCAAAGTAATACTCCCGCCAGTCAAATCCGCCCGCATGGGCGTGATGGCCATGCCCCGGGGCAGGATGATTCGCGGCAGGAGTCATGGGAACTGGGGAATTCATCGGTAATTGAAAGGAGGGGGATCAGTACCAACTCTCCCCGACATTGATGACATCGCCGGGCTGGATGACGAACTGATCGACACCCGTGTCGGAAAGTTTCTTGGCATTAACCTTGATCGTCTTGACGGAGACGCCTTCGCGCCGCTTGATGACGACACGGCCGCGGTCGGCGATCCGGGTGAATCCCCCGGCCATGCCGATGGCCTCGAGAAGTCCGAGATCCTCCCCGCCTCCGAACTCGTAGGCGCCGGGCTTGCCCACCTGTCCGATAATGGTGAACTTGCGGGAGTTGTAGGCGGCGATATTCAGGTAGATCTGGGGCTCGACGAGGTAGTCGGCGTTGTATTTCTGGCGGACCAGCGTGGAGGCGTTGCGGACGGTCAAGCCGCCCATCTTGATCTCGCCGAGCAGCGGAAGCTGAACCATGCCGTCCTTGCCGATCTTGGAGCGGATACTGAGATCCGGCTCACGGTAGATGATGAGATCAATGGTGTCGCCCGGCTTGAGAACGTAGTCGCCGTTGGCAGCTCCCATTCCGGCAGGCATGGAGGGGTTCCCTCCCATGGAGGAGGAAGGGGGAGGCATGTCGGCCACCGGCTTCGAGACGGTGATGGCCGGCTGGACGGGATCGTTCTCCACGGGCTCTGCGGGAGCCACCTGCGCCCATGAGGATAAAACGCCCCCGGCAACGGCCATCAGCGCAAACACGCTCATTCGCAGGAAGTTGCGGGGGGAACTATGCATCGGAATACTCTACTGCAAAATTCCCAAAACTACAGAGCGAAATTGAGACCGATGGAATACCACATCTGGGAGAGGGCGGAATTTCCGCCCCCCTGGACGCCCCCCTGGATGTTCTGGCCGCTGTTGTAGTAGACGGTATTGACGAGGCTCGCCCAGTCCCGGATCTTCCAAGAGAGGGAGGCGTTGACCATGTAGAAGCTGCCCGGGATCTGGTTGGCTCTTGCCTGCTGCTGGGTCTGGCCACCGGTGACGTTCTGGAATTTCTGCTGGGTGTATCCCCCGGAGAGCTGAAAAAGGAGCGAGGAGAAGAGTCTCTGGCTGATGGTGCCGGAGATGGCCCTGGAGATGAGATACTGGCTGGCGATGAAGTTGGAGTAGCTCTCGCTCTGCGAAACGCCGAGGGTGACGGATGTTTTTTCACGGGGATTCCAGTTCAGAAGAATGTTCCATTGGGGCACAATGTCGTTTCCCTGCTCTCCCACGTTGACGAGCAGGGAGGTCTTGGCCGTGGGGGTGTAGTTCAGGCCGGCCGACCAGGCAGGCCTGAAACCGAGTGTTTGGGTGGAGTTGGTCTGGAAATTCAGACTGCTCTGCCCGTCGATGGGAACCGGGGAGCTTGCGCTGATATTCGTGGAATTTATCAGCCACAGCTGACGCACCCCGAGTCCCGCCTCCACGGTCAGCTTTCCGGTCACGTCATATTTCACTTTGCCGAGAGTCTGGGCATACCGGATCGTGGAAGTGGGCGTGCTGTTAATGGTCACGTTTCCCACATTCACATTGTCGACAATGAGGGCGCTGCTCTGCGATGAATCGAGGGACTGATAGGATTGCCCCGCACCGAAAAGGGCCCCCACATGGGTCTTGTCGCTGAGGTGATAAACCGGTTCCAGGTCGGCAAAAAGGGTCGTGACGTTGTTGTTGGGGGTATTGCTGGAACCGGAGGAGTTCTGGATATTGTAGCCCGCCTTCAACGCGACCGTGGAGACGCTGGAGAGTATGTACTTCATGTCGGTGTTGGCCGTGGCGGCCGTCTGCCGGTTGTTCGATCCGGAGGAGATGTCGTAGCCGGTACCCGAAGAGCCGTTCAGCATGGCATTGAAGATGTATCGGCTCATCTCCAGGGCAGTCCTCAGGAAGGCGGTCTGGGTGAGGGGGTTGCGGAGCGACCCCGTGCCGTTGGCGGTGTAGTTGGGATTGGAAAAGTATCTGTACCCGATCGAGTACCCGGCCGAGAGATGCCAGGGGCCGTGATCACGGTCGTAAAGGCACGCGCCGGAGGGTGCGATGAAGGCGCTGGAATCGGTGTTGAAGGTGGCGACTCCCTGACTGTTGGTGGACTGGCTTCCCTGATTGGAGATCTGCCATCCGAGTCCGAGTGAAGGCTTGAAGACAAACGGAGGCGGGGCCTTTACGGATGCGAGGGATGCATCAACCTCCCTCTGCACCTCGTCGGGAGTCTGCAGGGAACCCACGACGGCACCGAGTGATGACGACGGCGAAAAAATCCCGCCGTATGAAAGCTGATCGACCTGCTCACCCACCCACTGCGATCGGAACTGGTCCTGCTGGACGGCCGATACCATCTGGGCGGAGAGGCACGGCGCCAGGGCAATCACCCCGGCCGCGAACAAGGCGCCCGCCATCAGGCGCTGCATCATCGGACTCCGGAGGGAAAATGACATCGGGAAAAGGGAAAAGGCGTCGAGGGAATAGGAACCTGTCAGATGTCGCCCCTCACGCGAAGGTAATCGAGAAGCGTCCTGAGCGCGGCGCCCCAGTTGCCGGAACGCATCTCCAACTGCGCCAACTGAAGACGGATCCCGTTCTGGCGGTCGCGTTCCTCCTTCTTCATGGCCTCGGTGAGAAGGCGGCGTGCGGCGACGTCATTGCCCCGCTCCATGTAATATGTCGCGGCGGACACGGGGTCCTCGGGCACCCTTCCCTCGGCGGACTGAATCACATCCCCGTTTCCCTTCGGAGACGGCATCGGGATGCGGAAGGTGTCGCACAGTAGCCTGCAGGCCTGCTCCTGCCTTCCCGAGGCATCGAGGATCGAGGCCCGCGTGGCGATGGCGGCGGCGCTGTACTCGGGATGGGAGTCCAGATATGCGGCAACGGCCGCCTTATCACCCCGCTGCCACCAGAGCTGAAAAAGTCGCCCCTGTTGCTGCGCGGTGAGGGAATCCATGAAGGCCTTGTCGTTGGCCGCAATCGGCAATGTCACGGGGTCGGCGGAGGCATTGCCAAGCCACATCAAGCGGAGTTCGGGTGACGCATCTCCGAGGTCCTGCAGCTTGTAGAAGAGCACCCGGTTACCATCGGACGCCCCGATCATGGAACTGTACAGCTCGCCGGTGCGGGAAATCGGGGAGTTCGGCAACCGATCCAGGAGGAGTTGCCGGCGAAGCGCCTCGTTCCAATAGGTGGCCGTGGTAAGCGGATCCAGCAGGGCGGTGGTCCGGCCCTGCTCCAAGGGAAGATCCGGATCGATCGGCGAGATGGCCTGCTGCGCGGTGAAGAGGATCTTCGCCTGATCCAGGTTCTTCTCGATGGCGATCAGGAGCACGGCGAGCTGATAGTAGAGCTGCTGGCTCATGGGATGCCGTGAAATGGCGCTCCTCAACTCCTCCGCCGCGGCCTTGACCGAGGAAGGATCGGTGCCGTCGCCGAAGAGGGTCAGCACGCGCTTCTGGATATGCGAAACGGCATGGGGTGGCATGACCACCCATCCCCTCCCCCACTGGGCCGCGATCAGAAGCGATCCGGCGGAAATCGCCGAGATCCCGCCGAGAATGAAGAGGAAGCGCTGAAGGCGCAATGCAAGCCCCGGCTGCGACTCGGCCTCGATGCGGTCACCGAATCCGATGCCGCCCAGCAGGAGCACCCACCATCCCAGTTCGGGCTTATGGAGCGGCACATCGACAAGTCCATGAAGCAACTCCGCAAGGAATGCTGAGAGAAAAGCCCACCTCAGAGGCCAGTTCTTCCCTGAGAGATTTTTCAGCCCGGGTATCCCTTTGAGTAGAAAACCAAGCACGGCAAGCGCGATCAGCAGTGCGGGAATCCCTCCCTCGCTGCAGAGGGTAAGCCAGTCACTCTCGGCATGGAGCGCGGTGGAACGATCGCGAAGGCTCTTGTCGGCATAGAAGGGGTAAACCAGCGGGTAACTGCCCAACCCGGTGCCAGTGAAAGGATGATCGGCGATGATCGAGAATGTGTCCCTGGCGATGCCGATGCGCGCATCACCGTGCGAAGAAGCCGTCTCGGCGGAGACACTCCTTGTGCCGTCGGGGGAGACTCCCTTGAGACGCTCAAGAAGCCCGCTGCCCGAGGAGAGGAAAAACAGGATAACGACGGCAAAGAGCGCCACCCCTCCCATCATGAGAGCGCCGGAGCGATATCGCCCGAGGCCCATGACCCAGACGACCACGCCGATCACCAGAAAAACAAGTCCTCCGCGCGACACCGAGAAGAGGAGTAGGACGGAGGTCAGAAGCGCAAAGCAGCCAGCGGCAAGGGATGCATGGAGCAACCTGCCGCGGCGCATCGAGTGATGGATGAGGCCGAGCGAAAGAATCACACCCGTAAGCAGGAATCCCGCGGTATGATTGCGATTGGGGAAAAACCCGAAGGCCGCCTGCGCGAAGGAGGGCTTCTCATAGAAGGGATAATTCCACCCCGCCTGCCAGACACCCCAGGCCATCACGGCGTAGAGGGAGCATCCGAGAACGGCCAGAAGCGCGATGGAGGCCATCTGTCCGGAGCGAAGCGGTGAAGCCAGCGTGTAGAGGGCGATGAAAACCCCGAGAGCGAGCACGGCGACCCAAAAGCCCGCGGCCTCCGGATCAGCGGCAATGCATTCGGGAAGCACAAGTCCGGGAATGCTCCTCAGATTGGCACTCCACTCGGGGAGGCCAAGGAGACTACTCGGCAGCAAGGCAATGGAGACGCTTCCGACAAGCAGCGTTCCCAGGAACCAGAGCACCCAAGATGTTCTGGCGGAGGGGCTGATGAAGACGAGGATCAGTCCGGCGGTCAGCAGAAAAATCCCCATCCCCAACTGCTTGGGGCCGCCAGCCAGGAAGACGGACACCAGCGAGGCGATCAGGAGACAAGAGAGGGCCAGGAACGATGAGATGCCGTTGTAAGAAGTCCGGTTCGTCTCACCGGACTCACTACGGGAAGAGCGGGGGGGCATAGGATTTCTCACAATGCTCGGGAGGGATTCTTTCCGCAAGATTAAGGAATAACCAACCGGTCTGGTAATAAGGCCCGGGGCCATCCCCAAGATGCCTCATATTGACCCGGCAAAAACCCTTCAGAGATAGGAAGATAATTAAAAAATACTGTTTGACCAAAATTCTCCCCGATGCGAATTAGGGGGAGTATGAACATCCCCCCTTATACTATCAAAAAAACGGCACGGTGCCTGAGTGGAATTGCCCTCATGGCCATTGCGTCACTAGTCGCCATGTCATCGGCCCAAGCCCGTCCCAAGCCGACGCCACGACCTATGGCAACGATACAGCCAACTCCGACTCCCAAGCCGATCGCCACGCCCACGCCGATCCCCCCACCCGCTCCAACCCCCATCCCGACACCTCCCCCAAGCCAACTCACTCCCTACAGCCCTTAGCCCTTAGCCCCTAGGGAAATCAGGCCCGTAGGCCCGAGTTCGTTTTAAGAGTTTCTCCCCAGAGGGATTGATCAGGCAACTGGTCAATCCCTCTTCTCTATTCAAGAGAGTGCGTTCATCTGGATCATTGCGGCCATCCTCCCTCCTGAGGCAACGGAAAAATCCCCGCCAACTCGGCTCTCCCGACTTTTCAGACAGTCTCTGAGAAATACCGGCGGTCGGGTTCGAACCGACACATCTTTAGAGGATACCGGATTTTGAGTCCGGCGCGTCTGCCAATTCCGCCACGCCGGCGCGGAGAAAAAGAATATGCATCATGGGCATCGCGCTGCCAAGGGAAACGCTGATTAAATCCCATGAAGGCCGCTGAAGAGCATTTGCTGATTTTTGAAGGCGCGAGTGCTGGGCAACACGTAGCTGCGGGTGCGGCTTGGGTAGATTTGCCGGAGGCAAACCCGTCAGGGCGAGCCGAGCGGGAGCGAGCGAGTCAATACCCCCAGCGGTCTCGCCCGAGCGAGCATCGCCGCAACGACGAGCGGCGGGAGCCGCGTCGTAGCCTGCGAAGCAGTCCGGAGGACGAGACCGTCGGGAGACGGCGAGGCAAAAATCGACAACTGGCTTCAGCCCTCCGGGTTGCGGAGATAACCAGCCGGGGGCCACAAAGCCTTTGGCTTCGTGGCGTGGCACGGGGGCCAACTGTGTTGGCTTGGCGCTTTGCTTGCCCGGCCGTTGCTTCGCATCCGTTACGGCAGCCCACTGCGGGGATGCGCCCGCGAAGCCGCCTTGCCCGCGGCCCATGGCTTGCCCGGTCGTTGCTTCGCATCCGCTACGGCTTCCCGCAACGGCCTCTATGCGATTTAATCAGCGCTTTAAGGATCTTCCCTGTCGGAGAATCCCCGCGATTCACGAATCTTTTCGATGGCGGAATCGGAAGTATGGATTACGTTCAACCCATGAAGAAGTTTCTCTCCCTCCTGGCCCTCTCACTCCTCTCCATCAATGCCTTTGCGGGATCCTATCCCGACATCAGCCTGGCCGACCTGAAATCGGCGATCGCCGCGAAGAAGGTGACCCTGCTCGATGTGAACGGTCCCGTCACCTACGCGAACGGACATATCCCGGGAGCCATCGACTACACAGCCCACACCGCCGATCTCGCAAAATTCCTGCCAGCCGACAAGTCCTCCCTGATCGTCGCCTACTGCGGCAATGAACATTGCGGCTCCTACGCACGTGCCGCCGAAGCCGCCGCCAAACTCGGGTACACCAACGTTCAGCACTTCAAGCCCGGCATCGCAGGCTGGAAGGCAGCAGGCGAACCGACCCAGAAATAGTCACCACCCCGCCAGATAGGCTCTAGGGATTTAGAGCGTGAGGCTTGATAGAGGGGAAAGCTCCTATCGATAGGATCCCTCATGATTCATCCGTCATCATTCACGCCAGTTGCCTCCCGGCTAGCCGTGGCGCCCTTTCAGGGCTGTTCGCTGCTCTCACAGTCTTCCGCGCCGCTTCCCAGCGACTTGGTTCGCCTTTGACGGCACTTGCCTCCCGGCAAGCAGTGCCGCCTTTCAGGGCTGTTCGCTGCACTCACAGTCTTCCGCGCCGCTTCCCAGCGACTTGGTTCGCCTTTCGCCTTCCCCTACGGCTTCTTCTTAACGGGGCCGGCGGGTTGCTGGGGTGCGGTGTCGCGGTAGAAGATGATCCCGTGCTGCTTGAGGTTGGCGATGAAGGCCTTCAGATCGACGGCAGATCCCTGAAGGGAATCCATCGCGACATTCCCCTTCTTGAGGAAGGATCCGGCATTTCCGGCGGCGGTCTTGAACTCGCTTGATGCGGCGGCAAGGTTTCCCAGCGTTGTCTGAAGGTTCTCCACCCCCTGTTTGTTGAAGACATCCTTGCGCAGGGTCTGGCTCACCGAATCGATATTATCGAGGGCGTCACCGAGCTTGGGGAGGATCTCGTCATGGAGCTGGCGCTGGAGTTCGGAAATGCTGGACTCACTGCGCCCGTTGGGGATCACGGAACCGTGCGCGATCGGCTTGAGTTCCGCGGCGTCACCTACCATGGTCACCGTGACGAAGCGGTCACCCAGGAGACCCGAGCTGCCGATGGAGAAGATGCTTCCCTCCGGGATCTGCACCGTCTCGTCGATCCTGAGCGACACGGCGACGCCCCGCATGTTGGGAAGCACCTTGGGGGGTGCGGCAACCTCGCCGATCTTGGCGCCGGCGAGCATGACGTCTGCCCCCTTGAGAAGGCCGCTGGCATTATGGTACTCGACGGTGAGCGTGTAGTATTTCTTCACGCTCTCCCCGAATCGCCCGAAGTAGAGGACAAGCGAGCCGATGCAGAGCAGGCCGAGCAGGACGAAAAAGCCCGCCCGGAGCTGGGTGGATGTGTTGGATGAGTCCATGGAGTGGTGGTGAAAGGTTATCAGTCGATCTCGCGGGAACGCCCCTCGACGAAGTCCCGGATCACGGGATCGTGGGTGTCGTGGAGTTGGGCAAGCGATCCGGAGAAATGGATCTTCCCCTCGCGCAGGAGGGCGACCCGGTCGGCGATGTGGTTGGTGCTGACCATGTCGTGAGTGACGACGATCGAAGTGACGTGTAGTTGCGATTGCAAGCGCCGAATCAGGCGGTTGATGGTGTCGGAGACGATGGGGTCGAGTCCTGCGGTGGGTTCGTCATAGAGAATGCAGGAGGGTTCGGAGATGATCGCCCTCGCCAGGGATGCCCTCTTCCTCATGCCTCCGCTCAGGTTCACGGGCATCTTACCCTCCTGGCCCTGGAGGCAGACGAGCTCAAGGGCATGCGCCACCTTCTCACGGATCACCTTCTCGTCGCGCTCGCCGCGTTCCCTCAGCGGAAAGGCGATATTGTCGAACACGGTCATCGAGTCGAAGAGCGCCCCGTCCTGGAAGAGCATCCCGATCTTCCGACGCACGGGCTCGAGTTCCCGCTCGTCTAGGTGGGCGATCTCCTCGCCGTCGATCCTGATGGATCCGGAGACCGGCCTCATCAGGCCGATCAGGTGGCGGAGGAAGACGCTCTTGCCCCCTCCGCTCTGCCCGAGCAGGACAAGGGTCTCGCCCCGGGGGATGTCGAGGTTGACACCCCTGAGGATCTCCTGCGTGCCGATCTTCTGGCGAAGATCACGCACCTCGATGAGATTGTGGGTGGAATCAGGCATCAGTAGCCGCCTCCTCCAGCGGGGAAAACCATGTTCAGCGCCATGGTCAGGAAGAAATTGATCATCAGGATGCTCAGGGAGCTGATGACGACGGCATCGGTGGTGGAGCGACCGACCCCCACGGCCCCGTTCTTCGTACCGAGTCCCTGCTGACATCCGACGATCACGACGATGATGGCGAAGACGAATCCCTTGGTCAGGGCCATCACCATGTCCTTGCCGTGCGTGTAGCGCCACATGTGATGGAGGAAAAAGACGCTGTTCACATTCAGCATGCTGGTGGCGACGAAGTAGCTGGCCGTCAACGCAAAGAAGATGCACTCACCGACCAGGAGGGGCATCGAGATCATCATCGCCACGGCGCGGGGAACGACGAGGTAGTCGATGGGATTGACGGCCAGCGCCCGCAGGGCGTCGATCTGTTCGGTCACCTTCATGGTTCCGATCTCCGCGCTCATGGCGGCGCCGACGCGGCCGGCGACCATGAGTCCGGTGAGGACTGGACCGAGTTCCCTGCAGAGGGCGATGGAGACCACGGGTCCCACGGCGGTGCTCATGTTCAGGGCGTTGAACTGGAAGAAAATCTGCGCGGTGAAGACGGCACCCGTGAAGATTCCCGTGATGATCACGACCGCCTGGGAGCCGAAGCCGATCTCGACGATCTGGTGGAGCACGATCCCCCAGCGGATCCTGCCGGCGAAGATCGAACAAAACATCTCCCATGCAAGAAACGCGGCCTGCCCAAGGTAGAGGCAGAAGGCCCGGGTAAGCGGGAATGAGTAGGGAAACTTCATCCGGGGTTCCGGTGTGTTGTCAGGAGAGGATGGGCTCGGCTTCCAGGTCGTAGCCGCGTGTTCCGGTGATCCTGACCCGGTGGAACGCCCCCGCCTGCACCGGCTTAGTGAAGTGGACGCGGCAGTCGACGTCGGGCGCATCCCCTTCGCTCCGGCCCAACGCGGCGGTGTCCGCAAGAACGATAAGTTCCTTGCCGAGCTGGGCGGCGGCGTGTTCCGCAGCGATCTGCTGCTGGACAAGCATCGCCTCGCGCTGCCGGCGCTTCTTGGTCCCTCCATGGATCTGACCGGGGAGCTTGGCGGCCCGTGATTCCTCCTCGCGCGAGTAGGCGAAGACTCCGAGGCGCTCGAAGCGGGTCCTTCCGATGAAATCAAGCAGGGTGGAGAAATGCTCCTCGGACTCTCCGGGGAATCCGACGATGAAGGTCGTCCTGATGGTGAGTCCCGGGATCCCGGCACGCATCCGGCCGATCAGCCTCTCGATGTGACCGCTGTCGGTCTCGCGCTTCATGGCGTCGAGCATGCTGTCGTGAATGTGCTGGAGGGGCATGTCGACGTAGCGGACCACCTTGGGATTGCGGGCGATGGCGGCGATCATGTCGTCGCTCCAGTGAGCCGGATGGGTGTAGAGCAGGCGTATCCAGAACTCTCCGGGAATGGCGCCGAGCGCGTCGAGCAAGGCGGGCAATCCCGGTCCCCTCGCCTCGTCCACCGGCTGGCGCGGACCGGCCTTCTCCTCCCAGAGATCCATGCCGTAGTAGGTGGTGTCCTGGCTGATGAGGTTGATCTCCTTCACGCCCGAGGCGACGAGACCCTCGACCTCCCTGACCACCGACTCGATGGTGCGGCTGCGGTGGCGACCGCGCATCCTGGGGATGACGCAGAAGGAGCAGGGGTGATTGCATCCCTCGGCGATCTTCACGTAGGCGGTATGCGAGGCGGTGAGACGCACACGGGGAGTGTCGTAGTCGGGGATGTAGGCGGCGCGCCGGGAGACCTCGACCAGCGCCTCTTCCCGTTCCTCATCAAGCAGGCGGTCGAAGAAGGCACCGGCCCCCTTGATCTCGTCGAGGCCCATGAAGGCGTCGACCTCGGGAAGCTGCGTGGCAAGATCGGAGGAATAGCGCTGCGAGAGGCAGCCGCCGACGACGAGTTTCTGGCCGGCCTTCGCCCCGTTGAGACGGCGACGGTGGGCCTCCAGAATGGCCCCGATGCTCTCTTCCTTCGCGGGATCGATGAAGCCGCAGGTATTCACCAGCACCACGTCGGCTTCGTCTGTCTCGGTGGTGAGTTCGTAACCATGACGCTTGGCGTCTCCAAGCATGATCTCGGCATCGACGAGGTTCTTGGCGCAGCCGAGGCTGACGAGGCCGATCTTGCGGCTCTCCTTGGTGGAAGCGGAGGTGGATGTGGAAGTGCTCATCGGGTGGAGAAGGAAGAAGGGTGGCTGTTGGTGGTGATCCAGGGGATCGAACGGATGCGTGAGAGTTGCCTCATCATCCCCCAGGTGCTCAGGAGGATGGCCGTGAGCATGAGGTAGAGCGCGGCACGACCGAGCGGGGCAAGGACGCGATTCAGGCTCTCCAGCGGGGAATGCCAGCGGGATTCGGCGGGAGCGGCGATCCTGGAGAGATAGCGGCACTCCGGGGAGACAAGATCGGGAACGGGTGGGAGCGAGTCGCGGATCTCCAGGGGATCGAGGCCGAGTGCCCGCGCGTAGGTGACGGCATGAAGCCGCGCGGAGGAAGGATCAAGAGGGCCATCCTGCTCGAGGGCTTCGGCCACGGATGGGCTGATCCCAGCCGCGCTGGCCGCCTTCCCGAGGGGGAGGCCCGAACGCTTCCTTGCCTTGGCAAGGATCGGTCCCAGCGGATCCGGGAGCAGGGACTGTTGGAAAAACTTCATGGAAAAACTGTTTCTGGAATCTGTTTCTGGAAAAAAGGACTAGTCGTCCAGCCCGTCGAGATCGACGAGGATCTCGCGGTCTTTGGCGCCATCCTTCGGTCCCAAGATGCCACGTTGTTCCAGAATGTCCACGATGCGCGCGGCACGGGTATAGCCGAGACGGAGGCGGCGCTGGAGCATGGAGGTGGAGGCCTTCTTCTCCTGGCGGATGATCTCGAGGCACTTGTCGACGAGATCCTCCTCCTCGTCTGTGACCTCGTCCTCCGGCATGGTGGTGGAGGAGAGCTTCGCCGAGATGCTCGGCTCGAACACCGGCTTGCCCTGCGCGGCGAGGTTGGCCACGACACGGTGGATCTCCTCGTCGGTCACCAGCACGCCCTGGGCACGGGTCAGCTTGGCGCTGCCGGGAGGGAGGTAGAGCATGTCACCCTTGCCGAGGAGCTTCTCGGCGCCGTTCATGTCGAGGATGACGCGGCTGTCGAGGCCTGAGGCCACTTGGAAGGCGATGCGGGAGGGGATGTTCGCCTTGATCACGCCGGTGACGACGCTGGATCGCGGGGTCTGGGTGGCCACGATCATGTGGATGCCGGCGGCGCGCGCCTTCTGGGTGATGCGGGCAATGGCACCCTCGACATCGGCAGGCGCGGTCTGCATGAGGTCGGCCAACTCGTCGACGATCACCACGATGAAGGGCATCTGGTCGGGAATGACGAGGTCGTCTGCGGGCTTGAGCGGCAACTCCGGCTCGGCGGAATCCTCCGGCTCGGATTCGGAAAGCGGTTCGGACGTTCCGGCATCGACCGGGATCTCCTCCTCGACTTCATCACCGTCGGTTACCTCCGTTTGGACAACCGCTGCCTTCTCGGGCTTGGGACGGTTGTTGAATCCGCTGACGTTCTTCACACCGACCTTGGCGAAGATGGCGTAGCGCTTCTCCATCTCGTCGACCACCCAGCGCAGGGCCAGGAGCACCTTCTTCGGATCGGTGACAACGGGGGTCACCAGATGGGGCAGGTCGTTGTAGACCTGCATCTCGACGACCTTCGGGTCGATCATGATGAATCGGAGCGTCTCGGGCGTGTGCTTGAAGATGAGGCTCGTGATGATGGAGTTGATGCAGACGCTCTTGCCGCTGCCGGTCGCGCCGGCCACGAGCAGGTGGGGCATCGCCGCCAGGTCGGCGATGATGGCGTGTCCGTAGACATCCTTGCCGAGCGCCAGGGGAAGCGATGCCTTGCTCGATTCCCAGGCCTCGCTCTGGAAAAGCTCGCGGATGCTGACCTTGACCTTGCTGGAGTTGGCGATCTCGATGCCGACGGTGTCCTTGCCGGGAATGGGAGCCAGGATATTGATCCGCTCGGCGCGGGTGGCGCGGGCGAGATTCCTCTCCAGGGCGGAGATACGCTCAACGCGGACGCCGATGGCGGGATAGACCTCGTAGCGGGTGATCGTGGGCCCCTTGGTGATGTCGCCGGGCGAGGCCTCGATGTCGAACTGAGCCAGGGTATCGAGGATGATCTTCTGGACCGCCTGCAGAACGGCGGGATCCGCCGGTTGATGGCTCTCGTCGTCGTAGGTCTCCAGCAGATCAAGCCCGGGAAGCGTGTACTCGTCGTAGTGCACCTCGCCGAGTAATCCGTCACGGGCAGGGTCGGACTTCGGCTTCTGCTTCGTCTTCATCACCTCCGCCAGGGTCGGCTTGCGGGCGGGCGCTGGAACGCTGGCATCGATGATCTTCGGGGCGGGGAGGTCTCCGGCCGGGGTGGCGGCTTCCGGCATGTCCACCCCGGTAACTTCGCTTTCAATCTCAGGAAGCGCGGCACGGCGACGGTTGCGGGAGCGCGCGGGGGCGGTCGGCACCGTTTGTTCCTCCGCTTCACCCTCCTTGGCAAAGCGACCCTTGATGAAGATGTCCTTGACGAGGCGGTAGAGAACACCGATCAGCGTGCCGAGAGCCACGACCCCGCGGCGCATCGCCGCGATGGGATGGAAGCCGGTGGCCAGGATCAGGCTCACCAGGGCAAGCGCCGTGAAGATGATGAGGGAACCGAGGAGGCCGAGGACATCCCTCCCGAGGGCGATTCCCAGCTGATGCCCCAACCAGCCACCGGGCCCGGGGATGTCGAAGCGAAGCTTCCATCCCTGAAGAATCAGATGCTGAAGATCAAGAAGCGTCGACCAGCTCAGGACAAAGACAAAAGCCCAACCGAAACGGATCCCCAGTCTCTCCACCTTCCCGAGAAAGAGGGCGATGCCCATGCCCATGAGGGCACCCGCGCCGAAGTAAGCGGCGCCCCCGAAGAGGAAGTAGGAAATGCGCGCCACGATGGCGCCGACCCGGCCGACGAAATTGGAAGGGGTCTCGTTGATCGGGGTGTAGGTTCCGAAAGCCCACGAGGGAACATCCCTCAGGTCGAAGGAGACAAGGGAGAGCAGCAGCAGGATGCCCCCGAAAAAGAGAAGCACACCCATCACCTCGTCCAGGGAACGTCGTCGTCGCGTAGAAACCATTCCTCCCATCTTGCAGGATCGGATGCGGTCTTGGCAATCGTCGGCACCTTTTGAATAATCCGGCATGGTTTCCAACTCTTCCCTGCTTTCCGCAAAGCCCACCTCACCTCTGGTGTTCGAGCCGCTTCCGATGGAGCGGGTCTGGGGGGGGCGTCACTTCGAGACCCTGTTCGGAAAGAGACTCCCCCATGGTGCCGTGATCGGTGAACTCTGGGAAATGGTCGACCGCCCCGAGGCCCAGAGCGTGGTCCACGAGGGGCCTCTCAAGGGGACCACCCTCCACGAACTCTGGTCGGGGAACCGGGCCTCTATCTTCGGGGAGCGCCACCTTGCCAACCCCTCCCCCCGCTTCCCCCTGCTCATCAAGCTGCTCGATGCCCGCGAACGACTCTCCGTCCAGGTGCACCCGCCCGCACACCGCGCCGGGGAGCTGGGAGGCGAGCCCAAGACGGAGTGCTGGTACTTCCTCCATGCCGCGGAGGGTGCTTCCGTCTACGCCGGCCTGAAGAAAGGAGTGACGCGTGCGGACTTCGAGGCGTCACTGGAGAATGGCACCGTCGAGGAGAAGCTCCACAGTGCCCCCGCCCGCACCGGGGAGAGCATTTTCATCCCGAGCGGCCGCCTCCATGCGATCGGCGAGGGCCTCGTCATCGTCGAGGTGCAGCAGAACAGCGACACGACCTACCGCGTCTTTGACTGGAACCGGAACGGCCTCGACGGGAAACCGCGTGAACTCCATGTCTCCGAGTCGCTTGCCTCCATTGATTTTGAAGATTTCGAACCGGCACTCACCCCTGCCACGGAACCGGTTGTGGCCGACTGCCCTCTCTTCCATGTGGAGAAGAAGGAACTCAACGGCCCGATCCCTGCCACCGACAAGGGGGACTTCTCCATCGTTACCTGCCTGACAGGCGGCGTGGAGTGCTCGGGAACGACTCTCAAGCCGGGGAACTTCATGCTGGTTCCCGCCTGCCTCGAAGGGGCCACGCTGACGCCCACGGCAACGGGTTCCTCGATCCTGATCACGAAACTGCCGTAGCCTGATCCATACGGATCAGCGGGTATGGGTCCTTGGGAATAGGGTATTGGGAATTCAAACAAACCCGTCGGACTTCACACCCGATAGCCTATTACCTATTCCCCATCTTCCACTTTTCCACGTTTGACCACCGGAACGTGGGGAGGTTCAATGGAGTGCTGTGACGGTTTTTCCAAACCGGCACTTTACGACACCATCGATTCAACGATTTTCCGCCTTCCGCACCATGCCCAAAGACACCTCGATCAAGAAAATCCTCCTCATCGGAGCCGGCCCCATCGTCATCGGTCAGGGTTGCGAGTTCGACTACTCAGGCGTCCAGGCCTGCAAGGCGCTCGCCGAGGAAGGATACGATGTGGTGCTGGTGAACTCCAATCCGGCCACCATCATGACCGACCCGGAGTTCGCCGGACGGACTTACATCGAGCCGATCACCCCTGCGATCATCGAGAGAATCATCGAGCGGGAGAAACCCGATGCCCTCCTCCCCACCCTCGGCGGCCAGACGGCCCTCAACGCGGCGATGGAGCTCGTCCACAGCGGCGTCCTCGAGAAGCACAAGGTGAGGCTGATCGGCGCCAACGCTGAGGCGATCAAGCGCGGCGAGGACCGCACCCTCTTCAAGCAGATCATGATCGAGATCGGCCTGGAGGTAGCCGAATCGGGTGCCGCCCACACGATCGACGAGGTCTTCGAGATCGCCAAAAACATCGGCCGATACCCGCTCATCATCCGTCCCGCCTTCACCCTGGGCGGAGCGGGCGGAGGGATCGCCTATAACCGTGAGGAACTCGAAACCATCGCGCGCCGCGGTCTCGACATGTCCCCCACCACCGAGGTTCTCATCGAGGAATCCCTCCTCGGCTGGAAGGAGTTCGAGGTCGAGGTCATCCGCGACAAGGCCGACAACTGCATCGTCGTCTGCTCGATCGAGAATTTCGACCCGATGGGCGTCCACACCGGCGACTCGATCACGGTCGCCCCGATCCAGACCCTCACCGACCGCGAGTATCAGAAGATGCGTGACGCATCCTTCGCCGTCATCCGCGCGATCGGCGTGGAAACTGGCGGATCCAACATCCAGTTCGCCGTCGATCCGAAGACCGGCCGCCAGATCGTCATCGAGATGAACCCCCGCGTCTCGCGCTCCTCGGCCCTCGCCTCGAAGGCGACCGGCTACCCGATCGCGAAGATCGCCGCCAAGCTGGCCGTTGGCTACCGCCTAGACGAACTCAAGAACGACATCACCAAGACGACGACCGCCTGCTTCGAGCCGGCGATCGACTACTGCGTGGTGAAGATCCCGCGCTTCACCTTCGAGAAATTCCCGAAAGCGGATCCGACCCTCACCAGCCAGATGAAAAGCGTCGGCGAGGCGATGTCGATCGGGCGCACCTTCAAGCAGGCCCTCCAGAAAGCCCTCCGCTCGCTGGAGACCGGCCGCGCCGGACTCGGATGCGATGCCAAGGATCTGGAGCTGCGCAACCCCGAAGGCAGCTGGGACACCGACCGGATCGAGTTCCTCCTCCGCACCCCCAACGCCGAGCGTATCTTCACCGTGCGTCACGCCTTCCTCGCGGGGTTCACCGCCAAAAAGATCCACGAGATCAGCGCCATCGACCCGTGGTTCCTCGACAACATCCAGGAACTCGTCGAGGAGGAGCAGGCATTCCGCAAGGATCCCGCCAACATCCCCTTTCGCAAGGCGAAGAAGCTCGGCTTCTCCGATCGCCAACTCGCCCACATTGCGGGAACCACGGAGGATGCCATCCGCGACAAGCGGAAGAGCCAGGGCGTCGACCCCACCTACCGATTGGTCGACACCTGCGCGGCGGAATTCGAGGCGGCGACCCCCTATTTCTACTCCACCTATGGGGACGAGGATGAGACCCGCAAGGGAACGAAGAAGAAGGTGATGATCCTCGGCGGAGGGCCCAACCGCATCGGTCAGGGAATCGAGTTCGACTACTGCTGCGTCCATGCCGCCTTCGCGCTGAAGGAGGAGGGCTTCGAGACCATCATGGTGAACTCCAACCCGGAGACCGTCTCGACCGATTACGACACCAGCGACAAACTCTTCTTCGAGCCCCTCACCCTCGAGGATGTCCTCAACATCTACGAGCGCGAGAAGTGCGATGCGGCCGTCGTCCAGTTCGGAGGACAGACCCCGCTCAACCTCGCCGCCCATCTGCAGGCCCGCGGCGTGACCATCATCGGCACCCAGCCCAAGAGCATCGAGATGGCGGAGGACCGGAAGCACTTCGCCGCGATGATCGACAAGCTGAAGCTGCGCCAGACCTCGGGCGGCACCGCCACCGGTGAAACCGAGGCCGTCGCGGTCGCAGACAAGGTCGGCTATCCCGTCCTCGTGCGTCCGTCCTTCGTTCTTGGCGGACGCGCCATGGAGATCGTCTACACCGAGGAGGATCTCCGCCGCTACATCAGGACCGCCGTTGAAGTCAGCCCCGAGCGCCCGATTCTCGTGGACCGCTTCCTGGAGGATGCCACCGAGGTCGATGTCGACTGCCTTGCTGACGGCAAGGAGTGCGTCATCGGAGGCATCATGGAGCATATCGAGGAGGCTGGAATCCACAGCGGCGACAGCGCCTGCGTTCTGCCGAGCGTCTCGCTTTCCCCCAAGGTCCTCGAGACCATCCGCCATGCCACCAAGGCGATGGCGTTGGAACTCGATGTGCGCGGCCTGATGAACGTTCAGTACGCCGTCAAGGACGAGGAAGTCTACGTGCTCGAGGTGAATCCCCGTGCCTCCAGGACCTCCCCCTTCGTCAGCAAGGCGATCGGAGTCCCCCTCGCCAAGATGGCCGCCAAGATCATGGCGGGCAAGACCCTCAAGGAACTCGGATTCACCGAGGAGGTGATCCCGAAACACTTCAGCGTGAAGGAGGCCGTCTTCCCCTTCATCAAGTTCCCCGGCATCGACATCACCCTCGGTCCCGAGATGCGCTCCACCGGCGAGGTCATGGGCATCGACACCGACTTCCCCCGGGCCTACGCGAAGGCCCAGATGGCGGCGGCTCCCTCGCTCCCTGCCGGCGGCAACCTCTTCGTCAGCGTCAAGGATGCCGACAAGAAGGCGATCATTCCGATCGTGAAGGACTTCGCCGGCCTTGGTTTCAAGATCCATGCCACCGACGGCACCGCTTCGCTCCTCAAGGAGAACGGCATTGAGGTCACCCGCCTTAACAAACTGGCCCAGGGACGCCCCAACGTGGTCGACATGATCAAGAACGGCGAAATGCAGTTCATCATCAACACCCCGAGCGGCAAGCAACCCCGCGCCGACGAGGTCGTCATCCGCAGCATGGCCGTGGCGAACCGCATCCCGATCATGACCACCCTGAGGGCGGCAGCCGCCAGCGTCTCGGCCATCAAGTCGATCGCCCAGTCGCCCTTGACGGTGAAGTCGCTTCAAGAGCACCATTCCGCAGCCTGATGAGGCAGGGGCTGTTTTTGGCGCGCCGCAAGCGCCAAAAACAGATGCCTGGGGCGAACCTGTTCTGACTCGACTTGGGGGGCATTCTCCCCCAAGGTTTGCAGGTGACTGAAAGAGTTGTCGTTCGATCCAAATTCTTCTTCGAAGGGGAGAAGAAGTTCTTCGTCAAGGGAGTGACCTACGCCCCCTTCGCGCCTGACGCCGAAGGGTACCAGTTCGGATCGAAGGAGCAGGTCGCCAAGGATCTGGCAGCCATCCGCGAGACAGGAGCCAATCTGGTTCGCATCTACACGACTCCTCCCCGCTGGTTCCTCGATCTCTGTCTGGAGAACGGTATCCGCGTCCTGTTCAGCATCGCCTGGATGGAGCACGTTGAGTTCCTCAACGACCCGAAGGTCCGCGCCTCCGTCGAGAAGGCGGTGATCGATGCGGTCCGCGAGCACAAGGGGCATCACGCCATCTTCGGCTACCTGCTCGGCAATGAGATCCCCTCCTCGATGGTCCGCTGGCTCGGCGCGAAGCGGGTGACGGAATTCGTCGAGCATCTGGTCAACATCGCCCGCCGCGAGGATCCCCGGGCCCTCTACTCCTACGCGAGCTATCCCCCGACCGAGTATCTGCTGCCGCAGAACGTCGACTTCCTGACCTTCAACGTCTACCTGCACCGCCGCGAGGACTTCGAGCGCTACCTGGCCCGCCTCCAGAATCTGGCGGAGGACAAGCCCCTCATCATGGGCGAGTTCGGAATGGACACGATCCGCCACACCGAGGAGGAACAGGCCGAGATGATCGGCTGGCATCTCGATGCGGTCGTCCGCGGCGGTCTGGCCGGAACGATCCTCTATGCGTGGACCGACGAGTGGCACCGCGGCGGCATGGACATCCTCGACTGGGCCTTCGGCCTGGTGAAGCGAGACCGCACCCCGAAGAAGGCGCTCGAGACCGTCAGGGGCTTCTACGGGAAGAGCGGATCAATCATCGAGGGGGCACCCCTTCCCAGAGTCCCCAGGGTCTCGGTCATCGTCTGCAGTTACAACGGCGGCCAGACCCTCGAAGCCTGCCTGCGATCCCTCAAGAAGGTCAATTACCCCGACTACGAGGTGGTCCTTGTGGACGACGGCTCGACCGACAACACGAAGGAGATCGTCTCCCACCACCCTTGGGTGAATGCGATCCACCAGCCGAACATGGGACTCAGCGTCGCCCGGAATGTCGGCGCGGCCCATGCCACCGGTGAGATCCTCGCCTACACCGACAGCGACTGCATGGCCGACCCCGACTGGCTCTACTATTTGGTCGGCACCCTCCTCTCAGGCAACTATGCGGGTGTCGGCGGCCCGAACATCTCCCCGCCTGCCCAGAACTGGCAACAGGCCTGCGTGGCGGCCGCGCCCGGAGGCCCCAGCCACGTGCTCCTCACCGACGTGGTGGCCGAGCACATCCCCGGCTGCAACATGGCTTTCCACCGCTGGGCCTTCGACAAGATCGGTGGCTTTGATCCCGAGTACCGCAAGGCCGGCGACGACGTCGACTTCTGCTGGCGCCTCCAGCAGGAGGGCGAGGTCATCGCCTTCAGCCCTTCGGCGATCGTCTGGCACTACCGCCGCTTCACGCTCAAGGCCTTCCGCAAGCAGCAGGAGGGATACGGCGAGGCCGAGTCGCTGCTGCGCTTCAAGCACCTCGTCTTCTTCGGCCCCACCGGCACCGCAAAGTGGAAGGGACAGGTCTACGGCGCGCCGCGCTTCACCTGGCTGGTCAACCAACCGGTGATCTACCACGGAGTCTTCGGCGAAGGCCTCTTCCAGTGCATCTACCCGACCCCCCAGTCTGAACTGGCCGCCTACCTGAGCAGCATCGAATGGGTGACCCTCACCTCGTTCCTCCTCCTGCTCTCGATCCCCTTCCCGGCGCTGCGCATCGTGGCCTACCTGATGTTCGGGGGGACCTTCCTGGTCGCCCTCTCCTACATGATCCACGCGAAGCTTGAGCCCCGCTTCGACACGGTGCGCGCACGCCTGCTCGTGGCATTCCTTGCCCTCTCCCAGCCCTTGGTTCGCGGATGGGCACGCTACTTCACCTGGCTGAAGTTCAAGAGGACCCCCGAGTCGGTCATCGCCACAAAGGAAAAGGACTTCACCCCGAGCAATATCCGAGGACTCTCCAAACTCGTCCTCTGGAACGAGGAGGGGAAGGGGCGCGAACTTCTGCTCACCGCCGTGATCGAGGCCCTCGAGAACGAAGGATGGAGCTACTCCACCGACACCGGTTGGAAGGAGTGGGACGTCCAGATTTACGGAAGCTTCTGGTGGGGAGTCACCATGAGAAGCGTCACCGAGTACCATGGCGGGCCCAAGTGCCTCACGCGCGTCGGCCTTGCCACCCGGATGGTGGCGACCACCTTCCTCCTGAACTTCCTGATGCTCAGCTTCCTGATCTACTGGGGCACCACCGGCCACGACCTCCTATGGCCCGGCATCCTTTATGCCGGAATCATGTTTGGCATCTGGTCGCGCGGCTACCGGCTCAAGAAGCGCGTCGCCCAGCTTGTCGAGGCCTCCGCCCAAAGGATCGGACTCAAGCGCGTCGACCCCCGCAAGGGAAACAAGCCGGAGACGAACTCCAAGGAGACCGACGCTAAGGAAACCGAGGGGGCTGGTAGTACCCAAGTGTCGCCTCAACCTTCGGAAGTCTCTCCCCTCTCCGGCGGTTAAAAAGGTTGAACAGTTAAAAGAGTTAGAACGGGCAGACGGCAGCGCAATGCTCCGGTTAATCACCCTGAATTTCACACTTTTAACCCGAACTCCGATCGGCGTTCAGTTTTAACCTTTTTTTCACAGTTTCACACTTCAACGAGGGTCCGGGATCGGGGTTGAATTTCCTGATAACAGACCCTTTTTCATTTTTCATTTTTCCTTCATCCTTTCCTCCTATGCCCAGCGTCTTCATCAAGACCTACGGTTGCCAGATGAACGAGCGCGACTCCGAACAGGTGGCGCGCGATCTTCAGGACCGCGGTCACCGTCTCGTTGACAACGAGCGGGATGCCGACGTGATCCTGCTCAACACGTGCAGCGTCCGCGACATGGCCGAGCAGAAAGCGATCGGGAAGATGGGCATGCTCCGCAAGCTCCGCCGGGAGAAGCCGAAGCTCGTCCTGGGCTACATGGGATGCATGGCGCAGCGCCTGGGGGATGATCTGGGGAACCGCTCACCCCATGTCGATCTCGTGGTGGGGACCCAGAAGTTTCACCGTGTCGCCGACCATGTGGAAGAGGCGCTCCGCCGTCGTGAAGAGGCCTTTGCCGCCGAGGATGCAACCGAACTGGGGGGAAGCATCAATCAGATCGCCCCAATGGCCCCAATGGCCCCGATCGTCGACATCGCCGCCGAGGAGGGATCGCAGAACACCATCCGCGAGCATCTCCCCACCGAGAAAAAGGCCGCCACCGCGTTCATCTCAATCATGCAGGGATGCAACATGCACTGCACCTTCTGCATTGTCCCGACGACGCGCGGACCCGAGCGCGGCCGACCGATCGCAGAAATCGTCGAGGAAGCCCGCACCCTCGCCGGCAGAGGGATCAAGGAGGTGACGCTGCTCGGCCAGATCGTCAATCTCTACGGACGCCACGAATTCCCCAAGGTGGATGGCAAGAGCCCCTTCGTGCAACTCCTGGAGGCGCTCAACGCCGTCGAGGGAATCGAACGCATCCGCTTCACCTCCCCCCATCCGATGGGATTCCGCAAGGATCTCGTGGAGTGCTTCGCGCGGCTTCCGAAACTCATGGAGCATGTCCACCTTCCCCTCCAGTCTGGCAGCGACCGGATCCTCAAGGCCATGCACCGTCCCTACACGGCAGCCTCTTTCCGAAAGCTGGTGGCGGATCTCCGGGCTGCCCGCCCCGGCATCGCAGTCAGCACCGACATCATCGTCGGCTTCCCGGGCGAAACGGATGAGGATTACAGGGCCACCCGCGACCTTGCCGAGGAGATCGGCTTCGACGGTGCCTTTGTCTTCCGCTACTCCAAGCGCGGCGACACACCCGCCGCCGTGATGGACGGACAGCTTTCCGAAGAGGTGAAGGAGTTCCGCAATCAGGACCTCCTCGCGGTGGTGAACGCCTCCGCCTCACGCCACCTCGAGGCATGCGTCGGCACCAGGCAGCAAATCCTCTGCGAGGGCCCGAGCAGGAACGACCCCTCCCGACTGGCCGGTCGCACCCGCACCAACAAGATCGTGATCTTGGAGGGAGGGAGCCGCTTCCATGGTCAGATCTTCGATGTCGAGATCACCTCCGCCAGCGCCTCCACCCTCTATGGTGATCCCGCCATACTGGGAGAGGGATCGGAGACCTTAGGGAAGCGCTGATGAAATCCCATGAAGGCCGCTGAAGAGCATTTGCTGATTTTTGAAGGCGCGAGTGCTGGGCGATACCCGCAGCGGTCTCGCCCGAGCGAGCAACGCCACAAAAATCGACAAATGGCTTCAGCCCTCCGGGTTGCGGAGATAACCGGCCGGGGGGCTTTGTTGCCTTGGCGCTTACAGCCCACTGCGGGGATGCTCGCGCCAAGCCGCCTTGCCCACGGCCCATTCTTCCCGCAACGGCCTCTATGCGATTTAATCAGTGCTTCCCTATGAGCCGCGAAGGCCATCGTTCACTCAAGGTGACCGGGAAATCCCCCCGGCAGGAACACGTACCGCGGGTCAGGCATCATGAGCGACAGGCCCATTCCGCCGGGGAGATTCCCAAGAAGACCGTCTACCGGCTCTCCCTCTATCTGCGATGCCTGGGCCTCATGGTGGCCAACCGCACAAGCATCGTCTCCTCAACGGCTCTCGCCGGCGTGGCCGGCGTGCAACCGGCCCAACTTCGCAAGGATCTCGCCTGCTGCGGCCCGCTTGGGAAACGCGGCACCGGCTACGAAGTCATCCTGCTCCGTAACCGCCTTGAGGAAATTCTGGGGCGCGCGAGCCTCCAACCTGTCATTTTGGTCGGTGCCGGTAACCTCGGACAGGCGCTCCTGAGCTACAGGGGATTTGCCAAGGAGGGGTTCGAGATCATCGCGGCCTTCGACAAGAAGCCGAAAAAAGCACAGAGGGGTCGGATTGAAGTCCAGCGGATGGAGGAGATGCGCAGGGTCATCAGGCAGCATGACATCCGCATGGCGATCCTCTGCGTCCCAGGGGAGGAGGCCCAGCGGGTTGCCGAACATCTCGTCGGAAGCGGTATCCATGCCCTCCTCAACTTCTCGCCCACGCTCCTCCAGTTGCCCGAGACCGTTGCCGTGAACAACGTCAACCTCGCCATCGAGCTTGAGAATCTCAGCTACTTCGCGCGATGAGGATGAATTCCGGCGCCACGGGGGTGATGGAGTGCCCGGAGTTCGATCTCCGGATGACTCTGGAGAGCGGCCAGACCTTCCACTGGACACCGCTGGAGGAAGGCTATACCGGATGCATCGGATCGGAATCCCTGTTCGTCCGCCAGCAAGGCAAGCTCCTCCACTACCGGGGGATCGGCGAGAAGGGAATCCGACATTACTTCGCCCTCGATCACGACCTTCAAGCGATCCGTCGTTCCTGTGCCGGTCATGCCGTGGTACATGATGCCGCCATGGCATGCCGGGGACTCCGCATCATGAGGCAGCCCCACTGGGAGTGCCTCGCCAGCTTCATTCTCTCCCCCATGAAGCAGGTGGCCCACATCAGGCAGATGAGTCTCGCCCTGCGGAAGAACTACGGCCAATGGCTCGCCGACACTCCGATTCCGGCATTCCCCTCGCCCGAGGCCCTCGCCTCAACCTCGGAAGAGGCTCTCCGCAAGTGCGGGCTTGGTTTCCGTGCCAAGGGACTGCTGGGTTCCGCACGGATGATCGCCGAGGGCAGATTCGACCCCTCGGATCTGGTGCGGATGGAAACCGCCGAGGCCCGCGCCGCCCTCTGCACCTTGCCGGGCATCGGCAGGAAGGTAGCCAACTGCATCCTGCTCTTCGCCTACGAACGACTCGAGGCCGTTCCCGTCGATGTCTGGATCGGGCGCATCCTCTCCTCCTTCCGTTCCCCGAAATCAAAGAAGGCCACGCCCGAGCAGCTTGAGCGATACGGCGAGCGCCTGCTCGGTCCCTACGCGGGATACATCCAGCAGTGGCTCTTTCATCAGGCCCGCATCGGTAACCTCCCCCTTCCGCAGAAAAGGAAAACGACCACGGAAGGCAAAGCACGAGCAAGAGCTCGAGGAAGAGAGGCAACCGCATGAACTCTCTCCGCACCAAACCATCTCCAGGGCAGGAACAGCGGAAGCGCAAGCGATTCCCCTTCTACCTCGCCCTCTCCTTCCTAATCCACGCATCACTGATCATTCTGCTGGCGATCCTATTTGCCCGAAAGTTCGTAACACAAAAAGCAGAGAAGAGTCCGCCCCCCGAGGTCACGCTGGAGATCACCCCGCTGGAGAAGAAAGACCGGCCTTTCATCGAGGCCAAGGAGGTCTCCTCCAAGGCACCCGAGAACGCCCCCTTCCAATCGGACCAGAACACCAAGGCGGCAAGCGAACTTCCACCCGATGGATCGCTCGCCCTCCCTTCCCAGCAGGGAATGACCCAAGCCTCTCTGGAACTCCGCAACCAGAAGCACACGCCCGGCGAAAAACCGGCGAGCCAGGCCGGAAGCCCCGCCCAACCGCAACCACCTTCCCAACCATCGCTCCCCTCCCCGGCCGCGCCGGAGACCGCTACCCAGAAAACCGCTCCCACTCCCCCTCCTTCGCCCACACCTCAGCCGACAGCAACGCCCCAACCCTCCGCAACGCCACCCTCGCCGACTCCTCCCAATAACCTGAAGCTTCTTGATGCCCCGAAGATGCAACCCCCTCCCCAGAAACCTCCTCCCACCCAACCGACGGCACCTTCCTCTCCGCCATCGCCCTCCCAACCGCCGTCACCCCCGGTAACTTCGGGCACTTCCGGCGCTACTAAGGGATACCAGTCCGAGACCCGCCAGACAGTCATTCGCGGAAACATCTCCAACCGGGGCCGCTCCTCGGTGGCTGCCGAGGCCACGCCGATCGGCCGCTACAAGAAGGCGGTGGCCGATGCGATCGGATCGAGATGGTACTATTATGTGGGGGAACGGATGGGCCTTCTCAGCATCGGCACGGTCGATCTCAGCTTCAAGGTCTCCCCGACGGGCAAAGTCACCGCCCTGAAGGTCCTTCGCAGCAACTCCAATGAGTCTTTGACGGATTGCAGCGTCCGTTCGATCATGGATGCCAAGCTTCCACCGATCCCGCCCGATGTGGCGGCAACACTCCAGAACGGATGCCTTGATATCGACTACAGCTTCACCATTTACTAAAATACCACCAACGCCATGCCACACACATTCCTCGCCGCGGCCCCCGGATTCATCCAGTTCTTCGTCCAGGGCGGATTCTTCATGTATGTCCTGCTGATCCTCTCGGTCTTCTCCCTCGCGGTGATCCTTCAGCGGGCCAGGTTCATCAAGATGGACAGCGCCCTTCCGCCCGGAGTGATCGACGCCCTTCGCTCGTTCAAGGGAGGTGCAACGGACAACCTGCAGAAGAGGCTGCAGGCGGAACCATCCCCCCTGTCGCGCGTCCTGATGAGCGTCCTTCAGCATCGTGACTGGCCTCGCAACGAGATCCTCGACGCCGTCCAGACCCGCGCCCGCCACGAAATCTCACGGCTCGAGTCGGGCCTTGTCTTCCTCGAGATCACCACAGGCATCTCCCCTCTGCTCGGCCTCCTCGGCACCCTCTCGGGACTTGTCAGCATCTTCGGAAACATCGGAGCACACGGCGATCCCCAGATCGTGGCCAACGGCATCTCCGAGGCGCTCAACTGCACCATCGTCGGCCTCGGAGTCGCCGTCCCGAACCTCGTCGCCTACAACTACTTCACGCGTCGCGTTGAAGTCGTCTCCATCGAACTGGAATCACTGACCACCGATCTGATGGCAAAGCTTTCCATCGGCCGGTAAAGCCTTGCGAGGGTTGCCGGATAGCCGCGTAGGCCGGCACGGTGATTTCTTTCCGGGTTAAAAAGAACCAAGGTTGCAAGGTGGATCCGTAAACCCCTGAACCTAAATTCGAGAAGGCGCCATCAAGAAGTTTGCTGATCATGGCTCAGCTCGGAGAGTCGAATGACTGCCTGCTGTCAGTACGTTGTAACGTTTCAACCCTTCAACGGTTTTAACCATCCGACGACTCACCATCCGGGTGAACCATCCAGACCTGTCGCCTCATCTCTATCGCATAATCTCGGTTTAATACCGAAGGGGGTCCGGGAGCGTAAAAGCGCTCTCGATCACCCTGATCTCCACGGGATCAGTCGCCAACACCTCGATCACGTCGAAGCGGAAGGTGATGTCGGGCATCTCGAGGAGCCGCAGCCAATGAAGGGCTCCCCGTCGGATAAGCTGCTGCTTCTTCCGATCCACGGCATCGAGAGGGCGCCCCATCTCCTCGTTACGCCTGGTCTTCACCTCGGCAAAGACAAGCGTCTCATGGTCACGGCAGACGAGATCGACCTCCCCTCCCCCCGGTGCGCGGAAGTTCCTGCGGAGAATTTTCCAACCAAGCCGTTTCAGATGGCGTGACGCCTCCTCCTCACCCCACTTGCCCAGGGCGATGTGACTCTCAGAACCCGAAGGTGGGCTGGTCGACCGGCGCAAAACCGAGTCGATGATGCGGGCAAGGTCCATGCTCCCGAAGCATAGCGAGATGATCGGCCGTGGCATAGCCTCGATGACGGGCGAATCCGTACTGGGGAAACTCCCGGTCGAGCGCATCCATGATCCTGTCCCGAGTGACCTTGGCCAGAATGCTAGCCGCGGCGATACTGAGACTCAACCCATCCCCTCCAACCAAGGCCGTCTGTTCCACGGGTAATCCCTTCACGGGCAATCCATCCACCAAGGCATGGGCTGGAGGATGTCCGCTTTCCTTCAGGCCATCCAAGGATCGTTTCATGGCAAGATGGGTGGCTCTCAGGATATTGAGTTGTCCGATTTCTTCTGAAGTTCCCTCGGCAATTGCAAAAAACACAGATGCATCTTCTGTCAACCGGACATACAAACCTTCCCGCTGCTCGTGCGTAAGCTTCTTGGAGTCATCAAGGCCCTCCAAGTCAAAGTCATCGGGCAGGATGACAGCGGCAGCCACCACAGGCCCAGCCAAGGGCCCCCTCCCCGCCTCATCGACACCCGCCACGGGATGAATCCCCCTGGCATGAAGTTCCATCTCGTGGAAAAGCGAAGGGCCCCCGGATTTAGTCCGTGGGCCCTTCTTTGAATTCTCCCCGAGACGCTTGTTCGTCATCGGGCGGGTGGTAAAAACTTCCTTGAGTCGCTTTAGGCGAGTTCCTGCGCCTTCTCCTTCACGGTGACGGCGGCCTTGCCCTTGCGGTTGCGGAGGTAGTTCAGCTTGGAGCGGCGGACCGATCCGCGCTTCTCGACCTCCAGCTTGGCGATACGGGGCGAGTGAAGGGGGAACACGCGCTCGGCACCCTCGCCGAAGCTGACGCGACGGACGGTGAAGTTGGCATTGATGCCGGTGCCCTTGCGGCCGATGACGATGCCCGCGTACTTCTGGATACGCTCCTTGTCACCCTCGATGACGCGTGTGTGAACGCATACGGAATCACCCACCTCAAATGATACGAGGTCGGTCTTGAACTGCTCTTTTTCGATGGTGGCGATGATGCTCATGTCAGGAATTGTTGCCGGAAATTGGTCTCAGGTGGTCGGGTAGAATGCCCATCCCAAAAGCACTTGGCAAGAAGTAATCCAAGGGAACCGCTGATTAAATCGCATAGAGCCCGTTGCGGAAAGCCGTAGCGGATGCGAAGCAGCGACCGGGCAAGCAAAGCGCCAAGCCTAAACAGCCCCCGGCCGGTCAAAAGACCGCCTTCTCCCCTCCTGTCTTCCTGCTTTCTGATTCAAAATCTCACTCCACTCTCTGTCCGCCCTCTCGGGACAAAGGGCTCGGTGGTGGAAATCCCATGGAAGCACATTCAGAATAGCGAATAGCCCAAAATCCAATCTCTTGACGAAACTATTCAATAAGATTTTGGGGACAACGCCCCTTCCCGCCCTTTCCTAAAGCAGATTCATCCTTTTTCATTTTTCATTCTTCCTTCATCCTTTCCCTCTCATGATCACCCTCGGCATCGACAGCGGAACGCAGAGCACCAAGACAGTCGCCCTCGACATCTCCACAGGAGAGATTCTGGCCAGTGCCCAGCAGACTTACGGATTTGTGGAAGCCAACGGAGATGGTGCCATGGAGCAGGATCCCGCCGTCTGGATCGCCGCCGTGGAGTCCACGATTTCGCAGGTTCTGGAGAAGCTGGGAAGCCGACGCAACGAAGTCGCCGGGATCGGCGTGAGCGGGCAGCAGCACGGCCTCGTCCTGCTGGATGCGAACGACCAGGTGGTACGCCCCGCCAAGCTCTGGTGCGACACCTCGACGACCGCCCAGTGCGCCGAAATCACCAAGGCGCTCGGCGGCGAGGCCAAGGTGGTGGAACTCACCGGCAACGCCATGCTCACCGGATACACCGCCCCAAAGATCCTCTGGGTCCGCCAGAACGAACCGCAGAACTGGGAGAAGACCTCCCATGTCCTTCTTCCCCACGACTACATCAACTGGTGGCTCACCGGCGTGAAGTCGATGGAATACGGCGACGCCTCCGGCACCGCGCTCCTCGATGTGACGACCCGCACCTGGTCCGCCACAGTCCTCGACGCGGTGGCTCCTGGCATCGAAGGCAAGCTTCCCCCGCTCCGCTCCTCGGCGGTGCCCGCCGGGATGCTTCGTCCGGAACTCACCTCGAAGTGGAACCTCTCAGCCACCGTCACGATCAGCTCGGGCGGCGGCGACAACATGATGGGCGCCATCGGCACCGGAAATGTCCGCTCCGGCATCATGACCGCGAGCCTCGGCACCTCGGGCACGCTCTACGCGTTCAGTCCCTCCCCTGTCGTCGATCCAAAGGGAGAGGTGGCGGCCTTCTGCGACAGCACCGGATCATGGATGCCGCTGGCCTGCACGATGAACGTGACCCTGGTCACCGAACTCACCCGCAAGCTCTTCGAGGGCTGGAGCCACGACCAATACGATGCGGCGGCCGCCACGGTGCCCGCCGGTAGCGACGGACTCCTGCTCCTCCCCTACCTCGCCGGGGAACGCACTCCAAATCTCCCGCGCGGAAGCGGCCTCCTCCACGGCATCACCGTGAAGAACCTCACCCCCTCCCACCTCGCACGCGCCGCCATGGAGGGGGTGACCCTCGGGATCGCTTACGGACTCGACCGCCTCCGGGCACTCGGTGTGAATCCGACTGAGATCCGCATCACCGGAGGCGGCACCAAGAGCGCCTTCTGGCGCCAACTCTGCGCCGACGTCTTCGGCGTGCCGACCGTCTGCCTCACCTCCAGTGAGGGGGCGGCCCTTGGCGCGGCCATCCAAGCCGCCTGGGCCGCAGGAGACGACCACTCCGAGCCAGCCCTCCACGCCCTCTGCAACCGCCTCGTCACCCTCGATGAGTCGACCCGCTGCAAGCCTGATGCCAAGAACACCGCCGTGTACAAAGAACTGCTCGATCGTGCCAACAAGCTCCGATCCGCCCTTACGGACGCCTCACTCCTGTAGTCCCATCTCCTAGCTCCTAGCTTCTTCATAATTCTTCATTCATAATTCTTGCTTCATCATTTCCCCATGCGCCTCGTCCTAGCAGCAACAGGAGCCAGCGGCTCCATTTACCTCCAGCGGCTGCTCCATCACCTGGGGCAGGGCGACCATGAGATCCATCTGGTTCTCTCCCCCTACGCCAAGCAGGTGATCCGTGAGGAGATCGGTGCCCTGCAACTTCCTCCCGGTGTCATTGAGCACAGCGAGAAGTCGATGAACGCCCCCTTTGCCAGCGGCAGCGCCCTCTTCGACGGGATGATCGTGATGCCCAGTTCCATGGGAACGATCGGCCGCATCGCCGCCGGGACGAGTGAGAACCTCATCCTCCGGGCCGCCGATGTCTTCCTCAAGGAGCGCCGCAAGCTGATCATCGTTCCCCGGGAGACTCCCTGGAACCTCATCCATGCCCGGAACATCGTCACCCTCACCGAGGCTGGGGCGATCATTCTTCCGGCCTCCCCCTCCTTCTACAGTCATCCCAAGGACTTCAACGAACTCGCCGACACCGTCGTCTGGCGCGTCCTTGATCAACTCGGCATCCACGCCCCCAATGCCTGCCGCTGGCGCGAACCGGACATGATTGACTGATGGGGCTTCCGAACAAACAGCGACTCATTGCCTCGCTTGCCGCAGGGGTGGCCCGCCTCGTCTTCTCGACCATCCGTCTCCGCGTCAACGATCGCTCCGGATTCCTGACTAATCCTCCAGAGGGCCCCCGGATCCTGGTCTTCTGGCATAACAGGATCCCCGCGATCTCCGTCGGATTCCTGCGCCACTATCCCGCCAAGCACCCGAGCAGGAAGGGAGTGAGTGTCCTGACCAGCCCGAGCAAGGATGGCGACATCCTGGCCGGCGTCATGGCGAACCTCGGCATGGGCTCGGTGCGTGGATCCAGCTCGCGTCGGGGATCGACCGCCATCCGCGAACTCGCCTCCCTCCTCGAGTCCGGGATCGACCTCGCCATCACTCCAGACGGCCCCCGAGGCCCAAAGTATTCGCTCGGCCCGGGCGCTGTGTTCCTTGCCCAGAAGACAGGCATTCCCATCATGCCGCTCCACGCCCGCTACCACAGGGCCATCAGGCTTAAGACCTGGGACAACTTCGCGATCCCTCTCCCCTTCTCGCGGGTCGACATCACGATGGATCCCTATCTGACGGTGGATCGCGAGGCGACCGATCTGGAATCGGAACGCCTTCGCCTGGAAACCCTCCTGCGTGAAGAAGCCGAAAAAGCCGACCTACCCGCATAGAGCAATCAGTAAGATGTAATAAATCTGGAAATCTGGAAAACAGGAAAGGAGCAGTCACATAGAAACCTGACAACATTCGGGATAAAATATTCCCGGTTGATCCACTTTCATGTTCTTCATGGTTGAACTTCCCCCCATGTTTTTCATGATTTCCTGAGTTCCTGATTAATAATCTCTGCCTTATTCTCCCAACTTAACAAATTCCCATGAAACTCATTGATGGCAAGGCGGTCGCCGCCCAGGTCGAACTGGAAACCAAAGTCCGCATCGAGGCCCTGAAGGCCCGAGGCATCACCCCCGGGCTTGCCGTGATCCTTGTCGGCGAGGACCCCGCCTCCCAGGCCTATGTCCGCAACAAGGACAAGACCTGCGCCGCCCTCGGGATGCACTCGCGGAAGATCGAACTCCCCGCCTCCACCACGCAGGAAGAACTGCTCGATCTGGTCACCAAGCTCAATGTCGATCCCGAGATCCACGGCATTCTTGTCCAGTCCCCTCCTCCCAAGCACATCAACGAGCATGCCGTCACCGTGGCCATCGACCCCCGCAAGGATGTCGACGGTTTCCATCCGGTGAACGTGGCCAAGCTCGCCATGGAGGATCCCACGGCGTTCGTCCCCTGCACCCCGCTCGGCTGTCAGCGCCTTCTCATCGCAGCGGGTGTCGAGACAGCCGGCGCCGAAGTCGTCGTGGTCGGCCGAAGCCTCATTGTCGGCAAGCCGATGGCCCTCCTCCTGATGGCCAAGGGGAAGGGTGGAGACGCCACCGTGACAATCGCCCATTCACGGACCAAGGATCTCGCCGCCATCACCCGCCGCGCCGATATCGTGATCGCCGCGATCGGCAGGCCGAAGGCCCTCGGTGCGGATCATATCAAGGAAGGCGCCGTCGTCATCGACGTCGGCATCAACCGCGTCGAGGATCCCTCGACAAAGAGCGGCTACCGCCTGGTCGGCGACGTCGACTTCGAGGCCGTGGCACCCAAGTGCTCGGCGATCACCCCGGTCCCCGGAGGCGTCGGCCCGATGACGATTGCCATGCTGATGAGCAATACCGTTACCGCCTGCGAAAGATTGACAGGATAGGCTTGGGATTTTGGCCCCGCGGGGTGTACGGCTACGCTCGCAGTATAATTTATACAGCTTCGCTTGGCGGCCTACCGAGGCATCCAAACTTCCAAGCCTAGAGAAATTTCCAAAACCCCTTCGTTCTCCGCGCCTCAGCGCCTCTGCGGGGAAAATCCAAATCAGTCAGCGTTGCCTGATGAGACCCATAAGCCGTTCCCTTGAAGGCCCCGGGCCGACCATGCCGAGGCAGAGGGTGCGGCGGTTGAGGACTTGGGTGGCCACATTTCTGATCTCTTCCGGCGTCACCTTGGCGAGTCGGGCGTAGACCTGCTCGGGGGGGATGATCTTCCCGTAGGTCAGGAGGGAGGTGCCGAGTCGGTAGTTCTGTGTCGCGGCACGCTCCAGAGCCATCCGACTTGTTCCGATCGAGTAATCGCAGGCACGCTTCAATTCGGCAACCGAAGGGCCCTTCGAGGCAATCCGATCGCATTCCTTGAGAATCAAACCGAGCGCCTTCGCCACATTCTCCCCGTCCAGTCCGAGCGCGACTTCAAAGGCTCCGCAGTCGGAATGGGTGGAGAGTGAGGTGCTGACGGAGTAGCAGAGGCCACGCTTCTCCCGCAGCTCCTGGAAGAGACGGGAACTCATGTTTCCGCCGAGCAGGACATGAAGCAGGGAGACCGCGTAGCGTCGGGGATCCTTCGCCCCCACACCCCGGAAAGAGAGCGCGAGCTGGGTCTGCTGGGATTCCCTTTCCTCAATGACGATCCGAGGGGATGCCTGGCGACCGGGATGAGGCAGTCGTCGGGGAGATGATCCTTTGGGCAACCTGCCGAGGAACCGCTTGGCAAGCTCCATCACCTCCTCATGCTCGACCGCTCCAGCCGCAGTCAGAACCGTGCTCCCGGCATGGTAATGGGACTTCAGATGGGTGAGCAGATCGGCACGGCTGATGGAGGAGAGACTCTGCTTCGTGCCGGTGATCGGCCGGGCAAGGGATGCTCCCTTCCATGTCTCGGCGGTCAGCAGTTCCTGGACATGCTGGGCCGGTTCGTCGCGGATCATCTCGATTTCCTCGACGATCACTCCCCGCTCCCTCTCCACCTCGGCACTCTTGAGAAGCGAGTTGCAGTACATGTCGGAGAGGACCTCGGTGACGCGCTGAAGATGGTCGGCGGAGGCCGCCGCGTAGTAGCAGGTGCGCTCCTCGGCAGTGTAGGCGTTCAAGTCGCCCCCCACCCCTTCGATCTCTTCGCTGATCCGGCGGGCAGTGCGCTTCTTCGTCCCCTTGAAGAGAAGATGCTCGAGGAAATGGGAGATTCCCCCGACTCGGGCGGATTCATGGCGGGCACCGATGCCGCACCAGACCCCGACGGCGACGGTCTGCGAGGCAGGCATCGCGCAGGTGGCGACCCGGAGCCCGTTGGGAAGGGTGGAGACCTGAGGCTTCATTTCAACGTTTTCCCATCAACGGCAATAAACATCCATAAGTCGGAGGCATCCTTGCGATTTCAAAAATTTTGCATTCTTCATTTTTTATTTTGCCTTTTCCTGTCACGCAGCAGGGCCTCGGCCATGACGACGTCATGGGGCCAGGTGAGCTTGAGATTCGGTTCGTGATGCTCGACCAAGGAAACCTTCTTCCCTGCGGTCATGGCGACCGAGACCTCATCGGTAGGCTTACCTGACACGGAGGCAAGTAGATCTCTGATCTCTGCCGCACAAAATACTTGGGGAGTTTGCATTGCCCGGAGCGTGGTGCGATCGACAGTACCGGCCGCGCATCCCAATGCATCGATCCGATGCAGGGTGTCGGTCACCGGAGCCGCCAAGGCGGAAGCCCCCTCCTTGGCCGCCGTCTCAAGGCAGCGGGTAATGAGATTAGGAGTGATCAGGGGCCTCGCCGCGTCATGGATCGCGACGAGTCCAACCTCGGACGGAAGCGCTTCCAGGCCGCGGCAAACCGATTCATGGCGATGCTCCCCCCCGGGAATCACGGAAGTCAGTTTCGAGATCCCCTCAATGCTCGCGATCGTGCGGAACTCTTCCTCCCTCCCGGGGGGAACGACCAGCACGATTGCGGAAACGGCGGCTGTTCCTTCAAAGGCGGAGAGCGTGTGGGCAATCAAAGGCTTGCCGGCCAGCGACACCGTGAGCTTATCCCCGCCGAAACGGTTACCTGACCCGCCGCCCACGATCACGGCGGCAGAAGCGGGAAGCGCTGAGCGGGTCATGTCGTTAGGGAAACGCTGATTAAATCGCATAGAGGCCGTTGCGGGAAGAATGGGCCGCGGGCAAGGCGGCTTGGCACGAGCATCCCCGCAGCGGGCTGTAAGTGCCAAGCCAACGCAAACCCCGGCCTGTTATCTCCGCAACCCGCAGGGCTGAAACCATTTGTTGATTTTTGCCGCGTTGCTCGCTCGGGCGAGACCGCTGCGGGTATCGCCCAGCACTCGCGCCTTCAAAAATCAGCAAATGCTCTTCAGCGGCCTTCATGGGATTTAATCAGCGCTTCCCTAGGAAGGGGAAAAGTCCCCCGGGATCAGGAAAGCTGCTTCTGAACCTCTGCGCTGAGACTCTTGCCATCGGCGCGTCCGGCGGCCTTGGCCTGGGCGGCCTTCATGACTGCTCCCATCTGGGCTTTGCCAACACCTTCTGGTGTTCCCAAGGAAGCTCCCACTTCGGCAATCGCGTCACGGACAATAGCGGCAAGTTCCTCGGTCGAAAGGGCCGCCGGGAGGTAGGCAACAAGAATGGCAATTTCGGCCTTCTCCTTTTCAGCCATCTCGGGACGGCCTCCCTGCTCGAATCCGGCGGCCGCATCCTCCCGCTGCTTGATCTGCTTGCGCAGCACGTAGGTGGCAACCTCGTCATCCACGACGGCGTCGGCGCCGCTCTTCTCGATGGCCGCATACTTGAAGGCGCTCTTCACCATGCGAAGCGTGCCGAGCTTGGCGGCATCGCGGGCTTTCATGGCTTCCTTGAGGTCGTGGTCAATGCGTTCGGAGAGTGTCATGGGATCAAAAAGGGTGTATCGGTGAAACGAGAGCCTAAGCACTTGTTTTCTCCCCGCAAAGGAATTCTCCGCAGCCACCCGCCCGTGTGGCTTTCGGTTGTCCGGCGTATCCCTTTCCTAAATGGGAATAAACCGCGAAAACCACGAAAAGCACTAAAACAAGAGGGCCTGAATGATCTCTTCTGATCGGGTATTTGCCCGTGTTGTTTTAATATCTGACAGTTCGTGTCTTTCGTGTTTTTCGTGGTCGTAACTGATTTTTCTGGGTTGAATCTTGGTTTACCACTATGTCCGTCCGCACACGATTCGCCCCGTCACCCACCGGCCTCCTCCATGTCGGTGGAGCCCGCACCGCACTCTTCAACTGGATCTACGCCCGCAAGAACGCCGGCACGTTTGTCCTGCGCATCGAGGACACCGACCACACCCGCAACACCGAGGAGGCCAAGAAGGTCATCCTCGACGGGCTCCACTGGCTGGGCCTCGACTGGGACGAGGGACCTCAGAAGGGCGGCAACCACGGCCCCTACTACCAGAGCGAACGAGGGCCGATCTACGAGGAGTATCTCTCGCGCCTGGAGAAAGCCGGGCATCTCTACGAGGACAACGGCGCCATCCGGTTCCGCTCCCCCCGCGAGAAGGTGATTGTCGACGACGAGATCTGCGGAAAGATCGAATTCGACCTGACCAATCCCGGCACCCATCCCGACCTGACCCTACGCCGTCCGGACGGGTCATGGATCTTCCACTTCGTCAGCGTCGTCGATGACATCGAGATGAAGATCTCCCACGTGATCCGCGGTGAGGATCATCTCTCAAACACCCCCAAGCACATCGAGCTTTACCGGGCGCTCGGTGCGGAGCCTCCCCGCTTCGCGCACATGCCGCTCATCCTGAACCGCGACGGCAGCAAGATGAGCAAGCGTGACGAGGGTGCGGCTCTGGGAACCTACCCCGAGGCAGGATACGCTCCGGAGGCGGTCCGCAACTATCTCAGCCTGCTAGGATGGTCCCCCAAGGAAAATCGCGAGATCATCAGCACGGAGGAAGTGGTGGCCCTGTTTGAACTCAACCAGATCAACCGTCGCAATGCGGCCTTCGACCTCGACAAATGTTTCTGGATCAACGGCCAGTATCTCCTCTCCATGGACCTGGCCCGCTACGCCGAACTGGCCATCCCCTTCCTTGAGAAGGCCGGCATCTCCTGGCCGACATGGGATTCCCTCGAGAAGGTCCTCTCCATCGTGAAGCCGAAGGTGAAGCTCCTGAAGGATCTCCCCGAGTGGGTTGCCTGTTTCTTCACCGAGGAGTTTCCCTATGACGAGGCCGCCGTGGCCAAGTCTCTCACCGGCCCCGCCGCAGCCGAGCGCCTCAAGGCCCTTTCCGAGGTGTATGCCGCGCTGCCTGCATGGGAGTGTGCTTCACTCGAGGTCAGCCTTAAGGAGACGGCCGCAAAACTCGCCATCAAGACAGGCGAGCTTGTCCATCCGGCTCGCGTTGCGGCCAGCGGACGCGGCATCGGACCCGGCCTCTACGAGATGCTGGAGATCCTCGGTAAGGAGCGCACCCTTGCACGATTCTCCAAGGGTATTGCGAAAGCCGGGGCGTAATCCGATGAACGCTTGCGGAGAGACTCCGATCGTCTTCACGGCGTCGGATCTGGCCGATGGGGGAAAGGTTTTCCGAGAACTCGATCCCCCGGCCCGACTCGCCGTCTTCGGCGATCCGGTCGCTCACTCCGCATCCCCCCCGATGCACAACGCGGCGCTCAAAGCCCGCGGTCTGGAACTCCAGTACGTTCGCATCCGCGTCACTTCGGAAGAACTGCCGCAGGCGTTGCGGAGTCTCACTTCGGCGGGATTCCTTGGAGCCAGCCTCACCATCCCCCACAAGCAGGCGGCGCTACCGATCATGGACGAGGTCAGTCTCGAATCCCGGCTCATGGGGGCGGTCAACACGGTTCAGGTCGTCGATGGGAAGCTCCTGGGTCATAATACCGACGGCCCGGGTCTCTCCGCCGCGGTCAGCGAGGAATTCGGCATCCCGCTGAAGGAACTCCGGGTCCTGATCCTTGGAGGGGCGGGTGGAGCTGGCAGGGCGATCACCGTTCAGTGTTCCCTTGAAGGGTGTCCAGGAATCACCGTTGCCAACCGGAAAACGGAGAAGGGTGATGCCTTGGCCTCCGAGATCATGACAGCAAGAGGCGTGAAGGTGGATTCCATTGCGCTCTCAACGCTCTCAAGCGAGGCGCTCCAATCCGCCGTTGCCAATTCAGATCTGATCATCAACGCCACGCCTCTCGGCATGAAAGAGGATGACCCCTCACCCCTTCCCGATGGCCTCCTGACAACGAAGCATTTGGTCTACGACACGGTCTACAGCGGAGGTGAGACCGCCCTGCTGAAACAGGCAAAACTGGCTCGCTCCCGTTGCTCCAACGGCTTCTCCATGCTCCTCCATCAGGGAGCCTTACAGAACTCCCTCTGGTTCGGAGAACCCGCTCCGGTGGAGACGATGAGGGCGGCTTTATCCCACGACTAGCCCGCATTTTCTTGGGGGTAGAGTGGTACTTCTCAGGATTTTTTGAGGGCTTCCTGGATCGTTTTGAACGGCAAGAATAATTCTAGGTCATTCGATGGCATGGGAACAAATCCGAACTGCTCATAGTAACGTTTGGCATCGAGGTCCTTGGCATCAACAAAGAGTCCGATCCCTCCAGCAGCGCCATGGATCTCCAGAAATTTTTGCATGGCTGCCACGAGCAACAGACGCCCCAATCCCTTGCGCTGATGATTCAGAGAAACAGCCAATCTACCCAACCTGACACCGGCAACGTCCCTAGGCAGGTTTTTTGACTCTTTCGAAGCAAGCGACTCGGCTTTGATCTGACAGAGATTGAGCGAGAAAAAGCCGAGGATGGTTTTCTGGTCACCTTCCTCGTCGGTCAGGACGAATGTCCGGGAGATGCCCCGATCCGCATGCTGTCGGGCCGTTTGCCTGAGAAAGAGGTTAAGTGGTTCACTGCCGCAGTCAAATCCCTCGCGGTCATGCCGCTTGGAAAGCAGTTCAACGACGTGCACGAACGGATCCCTTAAACTCCTTCACCGCTTGCTTGAGAAGCTTGTTGGGTTTGGGAGGGGTATCGATCAGGGAGAGAACTTTCCTTGCATCCTTCTGTGAGAGTCGGATGACAGACTCCCTCTCGATCACGCGTTGAGCCTCCAGATAAGCAATCTGCACCATGAATTGATTGAGAGTCGCCCCCATCAGTTCAGCAGCCTGTTCCATTGTGTCACGCATGGTTTCCGTGACGCGGGCAGTAATGCGCATCCGTGGTTCTTCAAGGACTTGTTCCATAAGCTATCGGTGCCACTTTGGCACCGGAATGTCAAGGACTGAGAATCGCTCTTGCCCGCTCGCAATCCTTGGCAATCTGTCCCTTGAGGGCATCCAGACCGGAAAACTTTTCCTCCCCCCGGAGGAACTTCACGAATTCCAAGGAGAGTTCTTTTCCGACGAGGTCTTCTGCACAATCGAAGAGATGAACCTCTACGGTTCGCTTGCTAGAGGTGGTATCCACCGTGGGACGGACCCCGATATTGGCGACTCCAGGATAAACCCTCCCCTCACGATGGACTCTCACGGCATAGACACCGTCAGGGGGAAGTTGCATCCCTTCCACGCTGAGATTCGCCGTCGGAAAGCCGATCGTGACACCCAGACCGGCCCCGCTCACCACCTTGCCCGTGAGGAGAAACGGTCGACCGAGGCAGGCGGATGACTCGGCGAAATCACCGGAGGCGATGGCCTTCCTGATCCGGGTGCTGCTGATCGGTAAATCAGCGGCCATCACGGGATCAATCTGGATGACCTCGAATGTCCGCTCCGCACCCAGTTCTTTCAAGAGGGCTACGTTCCCCTCACCGCCCTTCCCGAAAGTCCACTGGCGCCCGACACAAAAAGCATGAAGCGGAGAGCATGCCGCAACGAGTGACGCAATGAAGTTCCGCGCGGGAACACGGGCCAGATCACTGGTGAACTCAAGCAACAGCAACGCCGGAACACCCATCCCCTCGAGCAGGGCGGCCTTCCCGTCGTTTCGAGTCAGGAGTTTCGGGGCTTTCTCGGGACGGAGTAGCGATGCCGGATGGCGGTCGAAGGTCATCACCACGGCTGTCCCTCCGCAGGCAGAGGCCTCCTCCATCGCTCGACGGATCAGGGCCTGATGGCCGAGATGCACCCCGTCGAACGTCCCCGCCGCGAGGACAATCGGGCCCTTTAGGCCGGCAAGATCCTCTATGGAGTGAAGAATATTCACAGGGATGAAGGGGATACAAGGGATAGGGAAAGAGTTAAGGGGATAGCGCTCATGATATCTCCTTCATCCCTTTCATCCCTGTGAATCAATTTCATCTCTCCGCGCCTCTGCGTCTCTGCGCGAGAATTTCTTAGGCTCCCCTTAAGCGGGAGACCTGGGGGAGGGTCAGGAGTTTCGCGAGGATCTCCTCGCGAGGGGCGGTCTTGAGATCAGCCGCAGGGAATGACATGTCGACATCAAACCGTCCCGACTTGGTGCGGCGGAGCGCATTCAGGTGGGCACCGCACCCGAGATCGTTCCCGATATCGAAGGCGTAGGTGCGCACGTAGAATCCCTTGCTGCAGACAACGCGGAAGTCGATCTCCGGGGGACGCACCCCGAGGATCTGATGGGCGTAGATGTGGACGAAGCGCGGCTCGCGCTCGACCGTCTTCCCCTGACGAGCGAGCTTGTAGAGGGCGACTCCATCCTTCTTGATGGCGGAGACCATCGGGGGAGTCTGGTAGAAATCGCCGTCATACTTGGCAAAGGCATTCTCCAACTGCTCGTGGGTGAACTCCGGAACGGGGCGCGTCTCGGCGATCTCTCCATCGGCATCCTGGGAGTCCGTCATCTCGCCAAGCTTCATGGTGCCTACATACTCCTTGTCCTCGCTCATGAGGAGATCCTGGATCTTGGTTCCGCGCCCCAGGGTGAGCAGCAGAAGGCCGGTAGCCATCGGATCGAGGGTTCCACAATGGCCCACCTTCTTGGTTCCCAGGACACGCCGCACGATGGCTACCACGTCGTGGGATGTCATTCCTGAGGCTTTGTCAATGGGAAGGACTCCGTCGATGGTTGATTCTACTCTCATGGTGTTTGAAAAATCAGCGGGTCCTTAGTCGGCAGACTCGATCTCGGCGCAGATCGCGGCAAGGACACGGGCCTCCACCTCGGCAAGCGATCCATTGATCCGCGCCCCCGAAGCCATCAGGTGACCACCGCCACCGAACTTCCCGCAGAGGGCGCAGGCATCGAAGCTGGAGTCCTTGGAGCGGAGGCTGAGGCGGATCATCCCGTCGGGAAGCTCCTCGAAGAAGGCGGCCGCCTTGACGGTGTCGACGGAGCGCAGGTGATCGATGATCCCCTCATTGTCCTCCGGGATGACCCCGAGGGCCTGCACGTCGGCCAGAGAGAGGGAAAAGCTCGCTACACGATCCTGACAGCTGAAGCGGGCATTCACGAGGGCGTGCTTCAGGAGGTCGAGGCGACGCTTCGACTGGCTCTCGTAGAGGGAGCGGGAGAGCGTAGCGACATTCACCCCGCGACGGATCAGCGCCGCTGCCACCTCAAAGGTTTCCGCGCTGGTCCCCTCGTACTGGAAGGAACCGGTGTCGGTCGAGATCGCCGCGAAGAGATTGGTGGCCATCTCCGGAGTGATCGTGATGCCGGATTGCATGAAAGCCTCGGCCAGGATTTGACCAGTGGCGGGACGGGTGGCGTCGATGAGATTCAGGTCGGCATACCCCTCATTGCTGCGGTGGTGATCGATGCAGATCCAGAGTGGCGTGTCGGCCACGGCGTCGATCACGGTCCCCAGCCGGTTCTTCACCGAGGTATCGAGCGCGAGCACCGCGTCGAAGGTGACGGGCGTGGCAGGGGGTGGCAGCACCAGCTCCGAGGAGGGAAGAAAGGAGAACTTCTCCAGCATTCCGTCCTGGTTCCAGGCGGTCACTTCATGCCCCTCGGAAAGGAGCCAGAGGGCTGCGGCTATCGTCGATCCGTAGGCGTCGGCATCGGGACGGAGATGGCTGGCGACCAAGATGCGCCGCTTGCCTAGGAGCGCTTCTCGGATCTCGGGGAAGGTGGCGGAGGTCATGGCTGGCGAGGATCTCCCTCGGCCTCGTCGGCCCCTTCCTCGGAGTCATCATCGGTCAGGGTCGGGGCGATCTCGTCGAGGAGATTGAGAACGCGTGTCCCCCGCTCGATCGACTCGTCGAGTTGGAAATACAGATGCGGAGTGTACTTCAGGATGACCCTCCGGGAGAGCTCGTGCTGCAGGTGCTGGCGATTGCCCTCGAGGGCCGCGATCGCCTGCTCTTTCTGCCACTTGGTACCGATCGCACTGATGAAGACGTGGGCGTTCTTGAGATCAGGCGTGATGTCGACGGCACGCACCGAAACGAGGGGAGCCTCGAATTTCATTTCACGTCCCACGATTGTCCCAAGCTCGCGCTTGATCAGTTCACAGACTCGGACGGTTCGTAGGCTCATGGTTGTGACGGGAGGGCTCCCTCCTTGTAACAATAACCCTGTTTAGAGGGTCTGGGCGACCTTCTCGAGGGTGTAGCACTCGATGATATCGCCGACCTCGTATTCGGAGTAATCGCCGAGGCGGATACCGCACTCGAGTCCGGCACGGACTTCCTTCACATCCTCGGTGAATCGGCGCAGGGTGGTCAGGCTGCCATCGTAGACGGCCTGGCGGCGGCGCAGCACGCGGGCGCGGGCGGAGCGCGACATGCGTCCGTCGGTGACCATCGAGCCGGCGACCATTCCCTTGGTGAGATCGAAGAGCTGCTTCACCTCGGCATGACCGATGACGGCTTCGCGTACCTCGGGGTCAAGCATACCCTGCATGGCGTCGCGCATCTGGTCGACCAACTCGTAGATAATGCTGAAGAGCTTGATCTGGACGCCCTCCTTGCGGGTGGCGTTGTTGGCACTGTTCTCGACCTTGATGCCGAAGCCGATGATGATGGCGTCGGAGGCACTGGCCAAAAGCACGTCGCTCTCGGTGATCGGACCCACGGCGGAGTGGATGATCTTGAGGTCGATCTTATCCTGCGGAATGTCGTTAAGGGTGCCGATGATCGCCTCGAGGGAGCCCTGCATGTCGGCCTTGAGGACGATCTGGAGAACCTTCTTTTGGTCGGCGGCGATATTGGCGAAGAGGTTTTCAAGCGTGGCCCTCTTGGGAGCGGAAAGCTTCTCCTTGCGCTGGGCATCGAGACGCTCCTCGCTGAGCTGCCGAGCGGAACGCTCGTTCTCCATGACAACGAGTTAGTCGCCGGCGTTGGGAAGACCGCTGAGCCCCAGAACCTTGGCGGGCATGGCGGGACCGGCGGCCTTGAAGGCGACGCCATCCTCGTTGATGAGCTGCTTGACCTTGCCCCAGTAGTTGCCGCAGATGAACGGATCGCCGACGCGGAGGGTGCCAGTGTTGACGATGACGGTGGCCGTGGGGCCGCGTCCCGCCTCGACCTGGGCCTCGATGACGCTGGCGCGTCCGGGAATGTCGGGGTTGGCCTTGAGTTCCAGAACCTCGGCCTGAAGGGACATCATCTCGAGCAGGTTGTCGATTCCATTGCCGGTGGCCGCGGAAACCTCGCAGACCACGGTGTCGCCTCCCCAATCCTCGGGAACAAGTCCCTTCTCCTGGAGTTGTTGCTTCACGCGGTCGGGGTTTGCCGTCTTGAGATCGCACTTATTGATGGCGACCATGATCGTGACCTTGGCGGCCTGGGCATGGCTGAGAGCCTCAAGCGTCTGCGGCATGAGACCGTCGTCGGCTGCAACGACAAGGACGACGATGTCGGTGACATTCGCACCGCGTGCCCGCATGGCGGAGAAGGCCGCATGGCCCGGGGTGTCGATGAAGGTGATGGGGTTCCCCTTCCAGTCGATGGAATAGGCGCCGATTCGCTGGGTGATGCCGCCTGCCTCGCCCGAAGCGACCTTGGCGCGACGGATGGCGTCGAGCAGGGAGGTCTTGCCATGGTCGACATGGCCCATGAAGGTGATGATGGGGCCGCGGAGCTTCTTCGCCTCGGGCTTTTCCTCGACGGGCTTGGGAGGCTCGATGACAACCTTCTCCTCCTTGTGGACACCGCCTCCTGCGACGCGCTTCTCGCGCTCGAAAACGAATCCGTAAAGATCGCAGAGTTTGCCGGCGACCTCGGGCTCGACCGACTGGTTGATGTTCGCGAAAATCTGCATTCCCATCAGATCCTTGATGATCTTGAAGGGAGGAACTCCCATCTGGGTTGCCAGTTCCTTTATCTGGATCGGGGGCTTGATGTGGATCACCTTGCGGGGCTCACCACCCTCGGCATCCTCGGCGATCACCGCTTCTTCCGTGAGGACAGCCTCGACCTCTTCCTCCACGACAGGCACGGGCGCCGCTGGAGGCTGGCTCTCCCCGATACGTGGAAGGGCCCTGCCCGTGGAGGCGACCCGCTTCTTCGGAGCGGGTTCGTCGATCAGGGAAAGGGTGGGAAGGTCGGCCGTCTTGATGACCGGCTTCTTGGCCTCGGCTTTGTCAGAAGCAGGCGATGCGGCCTTGGACTTTGAAGAGGCATCCTTGGTATCCTTCGGGGAGGAAGACCTGGAGGAACCGCGGGCACCGGAGACTGTTCCAGCGCGGGAAGCGCGGGAGGGAGCCTTGGATGCAGAGGCCTTGGAACCCGCCCCTTTGGAGGCGGTTGATTTGGATGTGGGGACTTTGGAGGCCATGAAAATATCGGATGACGGCAGATTCCCCGCGACGGGGAAGCGCCGTGACTAAGCCGCCGCCTGTCCTTTCGCTTCGAGGTGGCTCTTGGCGGCTGCGAGGATGGATTCGGCTTTCTCGGGTCCGCAGCCAAGCACTCCGTCAATGTCGGAAGCCTCGGCGGTGACGACCACGTCGACGGAATTCATGCCGCCGGCGGCAAGGGTCTTGGCCTCCTCCTCGGAGATGCCCAGGGCCTCGGCGAGCTGATGGACGGCACCGCCAAGCTGCTGCTCGAAAGCTTCGGCAGCGGAGCGATCCTCCTTGATGTCGATTTCCCAGCCGGTGAGTCGGGAGGTGAGGCGGGCATTCTGGCCGCGCTTGCCGATGGCGAGTGCAAGATCCTCCTTGTCGACGGCGATGCGGAGGGTATGGGTGGCCTCGTCGACCTCGATGCTGCGGATACGTGCCGGCTTGAGCGCCTCGCGGGCGAACTCCTTGGGATCCTCATACCAGCGAATGATGTCCACTTTCTCGTTGTTGAGCTCGCGGACGATATTCTTGACGCGGGCTCCGCGCATGCCGACGCAGGCGCCGACAGGGTCGACCTTGTCATTGGCGCTGTGCACGGCGATCTTCGTGCGGAAACCGGCCTCGCGGGCGATGGAGCGAAGCTCGACGGTGTGGTCGGCGATCTCGCTGACCTCGATCTCGAAAAGGCGGCGGATGAAGTTGGGATGACTGCGGGAGAGGATGATCTCGGGGCCGCGGGGGCCGTTCTCCACGGCGACGACGTAGGCACGGATGCGGTCGCCGATGTTGTACTCCTCGGTGCTGACGCGCTCACGCGAGGGCATGATCCCCTCGAACTTACCAAGGTCGAGAACCACATCGCTACGGTCGAATCGGCGGACGGTGCCGCTGACGATCTCGCCGGCGCGGTCCTTGAACTCCTCGTAGATCATCTCCTTCTCGATCTGACGGATGCGCTGGGCAATCGCCTGACGAGCGGTCTGGGCAGCGATGCGGCCGAAGTCGCGAGGCGTCACCTCGATCTCGATCTCTTCGCCGGGCTGGATCTCCTTGTTGATGAGGCGGGCCTTGGCGACGGAAATCTCCTCCTGGGGATTGGAAACGGTCTCGACCACAAGGGGCTTGGCGAAGGCGCGGATGGCGCCGCTCTTAGGATTGATGTCGATGCGGACCTCGCGGGAGCAGGAAAAGCTCTTCTTGGAGGCGGCAACGAGGGCCGAGGAGATGGCCTCGATGAGGGTCTCACGTTTGATACCTTTTTCACGCTCGAGGTAGTCGAGCATGGCGATAAATTCGGAGTTCATGGCAATGGGAATTCCCGACGCAGAGGCCAGGAAGGGTTCCATGACAGTGTGTCGGGGGTTTGTGACTATGACGGGTCATGTCACACCGGTCAACTCAAAGAAGAGAGGACAATCCTGATTTCTCTTTGACCTGAAGATGCGGGGAATCCATCCTGCCGCCCCATGGCCAACGACCCTGCCACTGACCGGAACTTTGGGAACACCGGCGAACGAGGCGCCCCCCCTCCCCTGATCGACAGGAATGCCACGTTCCTAGGGGTCGTACTGGCCACTCTGATCTGGAAACTCGTCGCCGGGGCCAATCTGGGACTCATCTTTGACGAGTGCTACTACTGGGTCTGGTCTCTCCACCTTCAGTCGTGTTACTTCGACCATCCTCCCCTTGTCGCCTGGGTGATCGCGGGGGGACACGCCCTGCTGGGGCATCATCCCCTGGCCGTCCGACTGGGAGCGATTCTCTCAGGGGTCCTTCTGGCACTGGCAGGGAGGCAGCTCGGGAAGGAACTCTTCGGAACGGCGGCAGGGAACCGGGCCGGCATCTTTCTGACACTCGCCCCGATCTTCGCGGGGAATGCCTTTTTGATGACGCCGGATACCATGCTGATTCCGGCCTGGGCATTCGCCATGCTCTTTGCATGGCGTGGAAGCCAAGAAGGCGCCCCGATGGGATGGTGGCTTGCGGCGGGTGCGGCCGCGGGTGTGGGCATGCTGAGCAAATACACGATGGTTCTCTTCTTTGCGGGACTCGGACTGCTCTGGTTGACAAGCCCCGGCAACCGGAAGCGTCTCTTTCTGGGCGGCCTGATGGCCGGGATCGTCGCCCTGATTCTCTTTGCTCCCGTGATCTGGTGGAACAGCCGCCATGACTGGGCCTCCTTCGCCCACCAACTCAACCACGGCTTCCGCAACGAACACCGCAGCCTCATCAACCTCCAGAACCTCGCCGACTACGCGGTCTTCCTTGTCGTGCTGGTCTCGCCCATCCTCGGACTCCTCTGCTTCCGCACGGCGGCGACACGGATGGGTGATCGTCGCTTCCGCTTCCTGGGAGCGTTCTTCTGGACGGTGGTGCTCTTCTTCGGGTTCTCGGCGGGCAAGGCCCATGTCGAGGCCAACTGGCCGATGGCCGCCTTCGTGAGCGGCCTCATCATGGTCGCGGGGGACTGGGAGCGCTACAGTCGGGCCTGGTGGAAAGCCGCACTCATCGTTCTGCTGATCGCCGACATCGGCGCCGTGGCGGCGGTCTCCCTCCTGCTGCTTCCCGGGGCAGTCACCCTCCCCCTGCGCAGCACGACTCCCGACATGGCATTCCTGGGCAGACTGACCGGCTCGGAAAAGATCGCCGCCTCGGCAACCAAGTCACTCACCGAACTGCAGGCGCGCCTTTCCGAAATCATGGGACCGAAGGAAGTCGCCCAAGCGGCCGCCGCTTCCTTCCGTGAGTCGGGAGCAGACTTCATCTGCACCGACACCTACCAGACATACGGAGTCCTCGTGTACCACACCCCCGAACTGGAGCCCTTCCTGACGCTGCCGATCCGCGGACGAAGCCGCTTCCCCTGGAGCGATGACGCGCCGTGGAAGGGGAAGACCGCACTCGTTGTCGAGTGGCCCCGCAGCGGGTGTGATTTCGGGTGGCTCTTCACGAATCCCTCGAAGCCCCGGAAGGTTTTCCTGCCCGGCATCACCAAGCCCCTTACCCTAAGCCTGCACCGCGGGTATGAGCCGGCTCGAGTGAACGAACCGTAACAAAATCTCCAATTCCTCCTATGACACGCAAGGAACGCACCAACACCCTCGCCACCGAACTTCCCGGGATCTATCCGGACGCCCACTGCGAGCTCGATTTCTCAAATCCCCTCGAGTTGCTCGTCGCAACGATCCTCTCCGCCCAGTGCACCGACGTCCGGGTCAATATGGTGACCAAGGCACTCTTCAAGCGCTGCAAGACCGCCGCCGACTACGCGGCCATCCCTCAGGAGGAACTCGAGGAGATCGTCCGCTCCACGGGATTCTACCGGAACAAGGCCAAGTCGATCCGAGGCATGGGCGCCGCCCTGATGGAGCGGCATGGGGGTGAGATCCCTCGCAGCATCGCCGAACTCTCCGCCCTTCCCGGCGCGGGTCGCAAGACCGCCAACGTCGTCCTCGGAAATGCCTTCGGGATCAACGAGGGGGTCGTCGTCGATACCCATGTCGGACGCCTCTCCCTGCGACTCGGACTCACCACAAACTCCGATCCGGTCAAGGTCGAGCAGGACCTGATGAAACTTTTCCCTCGGGAACAATGGACCCTTCTCTCCCACTGGCTCATCTGGCACGGCCGCCGTCGCTGCAAGGCGCGCAACCCCGACTGCGCCGCATGCGAACTCCGCTCCCTCTGCCCCAGCGTCGATGCACCGGACAAGTTCTTCCGGAAAGACTGACCTTGCCATCCATCCCAAAGCTCCCCTCTACTAGATCCACTAAAAGCGCTGATTGAATCCCATGAAAAAAATCCTCCTCTCCCTCGTCGCCGTGGTCGTTGTCCTGTTCATCGGGACGATCGGCTATCTCTACTTCTCGCTGAACTCACTGATCAAAAAGGCGGTCGAGACCGTCGGCCCCACCATCACCAGGACCGATGTGCGGTTGGCGTCGGCAAGGCTCTCCCCATTCTCCGGAAGCGGTGCACTCAGCGGCTTCGTGATCGGCAATCCCGAAGGCTACAAGGGTCCCTTCGCCCTGAAACTCGGAAGCATCGCTGTCAGCGTCGACAAGGAGACGCTCCTCAAGGATCCGATCGTCGTGAATTCCGTGATCATCCGCGGCCCCGAGATCGCCCTGATCGGAACTCCGTCGGGTAACAACCTCGGGAAACTCATGCAGAACATCCAGTCCGCCGGATCCTCCTCCAAGACCAAGGAGGAGAAACCGCCCCAGGAAGCCTCCTCCAAGAAATTTGTCATCAAGGAAGTCGTGATCTCGGGAACGAAGGTTCATCTTGCCGCCAGCGCCCTCGACCAGAAAGTCAACCAGACCATCTCCATCCCGGATATCCGCCTGCAGAACATCGGCACCGCCGGCAAGGGCATCTCGGCCCGTGATGTCGCCATGCAGATCATCACCCCCCTCATTAATGCCGCCGCGAAGGAGGGTATCAACGCCCTTGCCAAGCAGGGACTCCAGCAACTTCAGCAGCAGGGAGCCAAGCAACTTGGAAACGAACTCAACAAGATCCTCCCCGGCTTCCGGAAATAGAGTTCAAGCGGATCATTAGAGCTTTCAGTCAAGATGTGGCTGTCCATTTGGGAGCGCCTGGGGTGATCGGCGTGGCCCAACCCGAATGGGCAACGGCCTTAGATTTGGTGCATTGGAGGCGGATTACTGAAAGGCAAAAGGTTAAAAAGTTAGAACGTTAAAGAGTTATAATGTGAACCGAGGCATTTGTTCACGAAGGCTTCCAGTTCCCAAAAGTGCTTTAGCTTTCTGATCCAGATTTCACGGAACTTGGTTTGAACCCTTTTAACCTTCTAACTTTTTTAACCCGATAGCCTTGCGCCATCGTGGTCAATAATTCCCTCGTCCTGTGATTTACCCTGTCGCGGTTCCTCGTCACGGTGTATCTTGAAGTCATGAACTCCTATCTCTGGACCCGAAAACTCCGCGAACTCTACGACAAGGCCGTTGACCTCTACCGCGGCGGCAACCGTGATCTGGAAAGCTATTTCTCTGCCGAAGAGCTCGCCTGGCTCACCTCTGTGGGCCTCCGTCCCATCAATCTCTACGACTGGGCAGAGGACATGGTTTCGGCAGGGGAGCCCGACTGGAATACCGTCCTTCTCATCGCCGCTGCGCGCCGTGATTACTTCCTCGTGCATCAGAAAGGTGTCACCGCCACCACGGTGACCGAGGCTGCGGAACTTCCCGCCAAGACCGAGGAACTGGAAGGAATCCCCTGGCTTCCACGCATCATCGCGAAGGCCACCTGCTTCCTGAAGGGCGGCCTCTGCCACGAGATCATGTACGGTTGCGGAGGCGATAGGCGCTTCCTCAAGGAGCATGACATCCACCCAGCCGATTTTCTCCGTGCTGTATGGGCCTCGGGAGGCGATCAGGACAAGGTGCTGGCCTTTGTGAGAGGTTCGAAAAGGTAGAAATTCACAGGGATGAAGGGGATACAAGGGATGGAGAAATTCTAAGATTCCAAACCTTTCTGGACTCTTCTGCTTCTATCTCCTTCATCCCCTTCATCCCTGTAAGTCCTTTTCCCTACCAGGGTCCTATCTGATCTCTCTCCCCTCGTCCGCATCGATGTAGTCGAACATGGTCTGGATCTCGTCGCGGGTCTCGAATCCGCTCTCTTTCTTGCGGCGGATCAGGATCTCGCTTGCGTCGTCCCGCCATCCCCGCTTGGTCATGAAGCCGTTCCAGATCTCGATCTGCTCTGCGGTCGGCTCGGCGCCGCGCTTCACCGACCAATCCCAGACCGCTTCATCGGAAAGCCCCGCCTTCACCTGAGCAGCCAGTTCGTCGTAGGGAACTCCCAGAAACTTGCAGCAGCGGTCATCAAACCCCTTCCCGAGGTTCGGGATGCAGTCCTCGGCCAACTCCCCCGCGGCATGGAGACGGATCTTCTCCACCATGCGGGGAAAGTAGACAAGACCGTGGATCGTGTCGTGGGGAGTGCGGGGTGTTTTCATGGGTTACTTTGACGTTGTTTCCTTGGGAGTGATGAATCCAGAGATCACGAAAAGTCCGGCGGCGATGCAGATGCAGGAATCGGCCACGTTGAATGCAGGCCAGTGATAGCTGCCAAACTGGAAGTCAAGAAAGTCTACGACATGGCCAAGCCTGATCCGGTCGGTCACATTGCCGATGATCCCCGAGAGAAGCAGGATCCATCCCCACTGCATCAGGAGCCCGGTGAAGTGTCGGCGCAGAACGATCAGTGCTATGAAGACTGCGCTCGAGAGCAGGATGAAGAAGAGGTTGTTGTCGTGGAGCATGCTGAAAGCCGCTCCGGTGTTGTGAAGATGGGTCAGGTTGAAGAATCCCGGAATGACCGGAATCGATTCCTGATACGGAATGAAGCGCAGCGTCAGGATCTTGGTAAGCTGATCAGCGAGAGCAAGGGTCACGATCAGCGACCATGCAACCGCCGTAGGGATTCCCTTCGAGGAGTTCATGCAGAGACTGGTAAGGCCTCGACGCAGCGACCGCAGAGCGTGGGATGGTCCGCATGGGAACCGACCTCTTCGCGGTGACGCCAGCAGCGCTCGCACTTGGCGGCCTCCGTCCTGCCGATCACCACATCCTTGGGTCCCTGGGCGATGGAGAGATTGCTCAGGATAAGGAACTCCTCGATCTCGGCGAGTCCCCCACCCTCCGCGGCGGCCAGGATCACCGGATCGTCGGTGGTGACGGCCACGGTCGCTTCCAGCGGCTTGGCAATCACGCCGTCACGTTGGGCCTTCTCAAGCGCCTGCGCCACATCGGCGCGAAGCGACTGAAGCGCCTCAAACCGGGAGAGGATCTCCTGATCGGGAGACTTCTCCGCGGGGAAGAGTTCCAGATGGACGGAGCTTCCGGGACGGAAGTGTCCCCATGCCTCTTCGGCGGTGAAGGCAAGGATCGGCGCAAGCAGTCGCACGAGATCCTCGAAGACCTTGGCCATCACGGCCTGCGTGGCGCGTCGACGGGAGGAATTTCCGGAATCGCAGTAAAGGCGGTCCTTGGTCACATCGACATAGATGCTGCTCAACTCCACGGCGCAGAACTGGGTGATCGCCTGATAAGCCTTCTGGAAGGCCAGTTCCTCGTAGGCCTTGCGGCAGGTGTTCACCGTCTCCTGGAGACGGGCCAGAATCCATCGGTCGATGGCCGTGGGTTCCGCCGCAGGTGCCGAGGCATCGTGGTCGGCCAGATTGGCAAGCAGGATGCGCAGGGTATTGCGGATTCTGCGGTAGGAATCGGTCAGGCGTGCGAAGATCTCCTCCGAGAACGGGACATCGTCGGTGAACTGGACGCTGCTGGCCCAAAGACGGACGATATCGGCCCCGTAGGTCTTGACGAAGTGATCGGCCTCGGTCGGCTTCTGGTAGCCGCCGGCACCTTGGTTCGACTTGGAGATTTTCTGACGGGTATCGACATCGACCACGAAGCCGTGGGTGAGGACGGTCTTGTAAGGTGCCTTCCCGTTGAGCGCCACCGAGGTCATCAGCGACGACTGGAACCATCCGCGGTGCTGGTCGGTGGCCTCGAGGTAGAGATCGGCGGGGAACCGCAGCTCGGGGCGGCCGCGCAAAACCGCCTCATGGCTGACGCCGCTGTCGATCCAGACATCGAGCGTGTCGTTGCGACGGACCGATCCGGCAGGCGCGCCGGTCAGGCGGCACCACTCGGCATCATCAAGCGAGAACCAGGCATTCGATCCCTTCTCGGCGACCACTTCGGAGACCTTCTCAATGACGGCGGGATCGAGGATCGGCTCCCCATCGGGCGTGTAGAAAACGGGGAGCGGAACCCCCCAGGTACGCTGGCGGGAGATGCACCAGTCGGGTCGTGACTCGACGGTGCCGCGGATTCTATTCCTGCCCCAATGCGGGATCCAAGTGGTGGCATCGATCTCGGCAAGGGCGTTTTCGCGCAGGGCATCGATGCGGATGAAGAACTGCTCGACGGCGCGGAAGAGAATCGGGGTCTTCGAGCGCCAGCAGTGGGGGTAGCTGTGCTGATAATCCTGCCGGCCGAGAAGCGCCCCTTTCTCCGTCAGAATCCGGATCACCTCCTCGTTCCCCTCGAAGACATTCTTGCCCACCAGCGAGGGAACGCCGCACTCCTCGGTGAACTTGCCGTAATCATCGACAGGCGAGAGCAACTCGAGGCCGACCTTCCGACCCAACTGATAGTCGTCGTCACCATGGCCGGGAGCGATATGGACGCAACCGCTTCCGGTCTCGAGCGTCACGAACTCCGCCGTGTGGACGGTGGAGGAGCGATCGAGGAAGGGATGGTGCGCCTGAAGTCCCTGAAGGGCCGAACCCTTGATGGCCTCGCCATGCTGCGTCAACTCCAGACCGGTCGCTTCCTTGAACTTCTCCGCCAGGCCCGCAGCAACGATGAGTCGCCCGGAGCCATTCTCCAGCAGGGCGTAGTCGAAGTCGGCATGGAGGGCGATTGCGAGGTTGGCCGGGAGTGTCCAGGGAGTCGTGGTCCAGATGACGACGCTGAGCGACTTATCGGCAGGGAGGCCAAGGCGGGCGGCCTCGGCGGCATCGACGGCAAACTTCACGAAGATCGCCGGCGATGTCTTCTCCTGATACTCGACCTCGGCCTCGGCCAGAGCAGTCTGGGCACCGGTGCTCCAGAGAACCGGCTTCTTGCTCCGGTAGACGAGCCCCTTCTCCACCATGCGCCCGAAGGAGCGGATGATCGCCGCCTCATAGGAGGGATCGAGCGTCAGGTAGGGATGCTCCCAGTCCCCGAAGACTCCGAGCCTGCGGAACTGGGTCCGCTGGATGTCGATGAACTTGCGGGCATACTCCTCGGACTTCTCGCGGACCTGCAGGGGGGTGAGCCCGGCCGAGGACTTCACCACGCGGAACTCGATCGGAAGTCCATGACAATCCCATCCCGGGATGAACGGGGACTGGAAGCCGGCCATGGTCTTCGATTTGACGACCAGATCCTTGAGCACCTTGTTGAGCGCGGTCCCCATGTGGACATCCCCGTTGGCAAAGGGAGGCCCGTCGTGCAAGACGAACTTAGGAGCCCCCTCGCGGGCCTTCTGGATCGCGGCGTAGAGACCCTCCTTCTCCCACTTGGCCAGCAACTCCGGCTCACGCTGGGCCAGACCGGCCTTCATCGGGAAGTCGGTCTTGGGAAGTCGGACGGTGTCTTTGTAGCGGGACATGGTGGGGACGGAAGGGGTTTAGACTGAAGACTGTTAGACTGTTAGGAACTGACGGCTATCAGCCGACTCGGAAAGGCTTGGTGATTTGAGATGCGGGGAAGGGGCGCGAATGAAACTGAAGTTCAACCTGTAAGGCGCTGGAAGTTTTGATGCCGCGCGAGGCGTCGTGAGCGAATGCCGTAGTAAACCTACGGCAAGCGAACAGCAACGCAGCGCGGCGCAAAAATCCCAAGCCTTATTCCGCTGTGTCGTCGAGCCAGGTGAGCAACTGGGAGATCGTCTCCACGGTCTCGTCACCCATGTTCGAGATGCGGAAGGTCTCGCCTTTGATCTTTCCGTAGCCTCCGTCGATGATGCAGGAGTGCTTGGCCTTGAGACGGCCGATCCAGGCGGCGATGTCGGCACCCTTGTTGTTCTTCACGCAGGTGAGACCGAGCGAGCGGTATCCCTCGGGAGCGAAGAACTCCCAGCCGCGCGCCTTAACCCAGTCATGCACGAGCTTGTTGGTGGCCGCATGGCGGGCGTAGCGGTTCTCAAGTCCCTCGGCGGCGATGTCCTCGAGCTTCGACTGAAGCGCATAGATGTGCGAGATGACCGGGGTGCTCGGTGTCATGTCTCCCTCGTGGTTCTTCTGGAACTCGATGAAGTCGAAATAGTAGCCGCGTCCCTTGACCTCGGAGGCGCGCTTCATCGCCTTCTCTGAGACGGAGAAGAGAGCCATCCCGGGAGGCAGGGCGAGCGCCTTCTGGCTGCCGGTGAGCATGACGTCGATGCCGAGCTCGTCCATCGGGACGGGGAGAACGGAGAAGGAGGAGACCGTGTCAACGACAAGAAGGACCTCGGGGAACTGCTTGAGGACGTCGGTGAGTTCCTTGATCGGGTTCATGCACCCGGTGGAGGTCTCGTTGTGGATGAGGGTCACCACGTCGATGTCACCCTTCTCGAGGCGTGCCTTGAGGAGCTCGGGGGTGATGGGCTTGCCCCAGTCGACCTGAAGCTTGTCGGCCTCGTAGCCGCAGCGCTTGGCGACATCGTTCCACTTGTCGGAGAAGGCGCCGGTCATGCAGTTGAGAACCTTTCCCTTCACGATGTTGCGGAGGGCTCCCTCCATCACGCCCCAGGCGGAGGAGGTGGAGATGTAGACGGGGCGCTCGGTCTTGAAGAGCTGCTGGAGACCGGGCTGGACCGAGGCGTAGAGTTTTTTGAAATCGTTGCCACGATGGCCGATCATCGGCTTGCGGAAGGCTTGGAAAGTTTTCTCGGAGACCTCGACGGGTCCCGGGCTGAAGAGTTTGATGTGTGAGCTCATGAAGGGTTGGATTTTGCCCTAACCCGTCAATTTTCCCAGAGAAAGTTTTCCAATTTCAGCTTGGAGAGGCGCGCCTTGGCCTCGTCGGCCCTCGCCCCCCCCTCCGAAACGATCTGGCCGTACAGCGCGACGGCATCATTCCACTGCTTTCTGGCCTCCAGAAGGCGGGCCGCGTCGAAGGCGGCCTTATCATGCCACTGCTGCTCGGGATCGGTTGTCCGGGGATTCTTGAAAGCCTCGTAGTAGGCCGCCAGCGCCGCATCCCCCTCCCCGAGTTTCTCAAGGACCATGCCGCTCTTGCAGAGGGCCTGATTCCTCCAGCGGAGCGGCATCGAGGAATCGGCCGCAAGCTGCCTCCATGCCTTCACCGCCTCGCGTTCCTGGGAGGGATCCGAGGCACCAAGCTGGTGCCGGGTGTCACCGCTGGCCATGAGTGCCGCGGCGCGGATCTCGGCGTCGGGTCCGTTCGACCCCTCGGAGGAGAGGATCTTTCCGTAGATCGCCAGGGCTTCGAGCGGCAGGTTCTGGGCATTCTTGAGCGCCCCCTCCTGAAGCCGCGCCTGCCAGGCAAGCTGGTCGCTCCCCTCAATGCCGGCAACCTTCTCGAGAAGCATGAGGGAGTCGTCGATGGAGGCGGGATCCATGGAACGGGATGCCGAATGCGCCGCAAGGAAGAGCGCGCGGCGTCCCAGATCCGTCCCGGCACAGGCGGCGGCGAGTTGCTCGAACTCGACCCGCGCCCCCTGAATGTCCCCCGAGGCAAGCAGGGACTCGGCAAGCTTGAGGCGCACCTCCGGGACAAAGCGGGAATCCGGATGGGCCTTGAGAAAATCGCGGGCGGCCTTGATGACGGCGGCCGAGTCGGCCTTGCGGCCCGTGTCTTTGAGAAAAACGGCCAGGTATTCCTCCCGCTCGGGTTCCCCCGAATTCTCCCTCACGGCCTTGGCCAGGTCGCGGTCGGCGGCTTCACCCCGGCCCGACTTCATGTTGAGTTCCGCCGCGGCGAGGCGGGCCCGGGACTTCATCGCGGGATCGGGGGAGCCCTCCGCCAACTCCCCCAGCATGGCCGTTCCGGAAGCCTGTCCACGCCTGGCGAGATCAAGCGCGATCTGGAACTGCATCTCCTCGGAAGCCTTGCCCGACTTCATCGCGGCGATGGCACGGGCCAACTGGGAGGCATCCAGGGATCCTTTGCCTGCCGTGGCGGCGAGAACCGCTTGGTTGAAGAGGGCATCGGTTGCAAGCGTCGGGTCGAAGGTTGCGGCCTCACGGAAGGCGGTGGCGGCCTCACCATTCTTCTTGGATGCCGCGGCGGCAAGCCCCCTCATGTAAGCGAGTCTGGCCCGCAACGCGGAAGGGGCCGAGGGACGATCGGCGGCAAGAGCGAAGGCTTCGGCGGCATTCCCATGGGCGAGCTTGCCCGAGCTGAGGAGAAGGCGGGCCTCATCGGCAAGCGGGTCGTCCGGATAGCGGCCGATGAAGGACTCCAGGAGCTTTTCCCCGGACTTGTCGCGCCCGATCTTCAGCTCCGACTTCGCCAAGTAATAGGAGGCGTACTTCGCCCGCACGGGATGCGTGTTATCGTCGGCCCACTTCCTGAGACTGGTCGTCTCCGCAGGACTAACCGCGGCTCGCAACCGCTCAAGCAGCAGGAACTGCTCGGCGAGAAGAGGGGCATCATCGACGCTTTCGAGGTGCTTTTCGAGCAGGGCGATGGCCTGAGCCTCCTTCTTGGACGAAGCGAAGCAGATGGCGGTGCCCAAGGTGGAGGCCGAGGCACTCCAGGGAGTCGCGGGAGGGACGGCGGCAAAGAGCTTCCGGGCATCGGTGATGTTGCCGGCGCGCCACGTGGCGAGCGCCTTGAGGTATGCGGCGGCGGCCTTTCCCTCATCGCTCGTGAAGGAGGAGGTCTGGAGCAGCTTGAGGCACCCCTCGGTTTGGCCGAGCGCGATCAAGTCGGCCCCCTTCTCGAGGAGAAGATCCTCGGCTATCGGGGAATCGGCAGGGACGGCGGCAAGAACCTGAAGGGCCCCACCGGGGTCGCCCGATCCGCGAAGAATCCTGGACTGCAACAGGGCGACCCGTTCGCTGGGAACGCCCGGGACATCTTTTTTGGAGAGCAGCAACCCGCCTATAATCTCCTTTGCCGCGGTGTAATCACCGGTGCCCGAGAGTGCCACGGCCTTCCAGTAGGCCAGCGAAGGATCCTGCGCGGCATCCGCCGTCGAGGCCACGGCCACGGCCTCGTCAAAGCGAGCGCCGGAGACCAGCAGGGCGACCAGTCGCCGGGTCAGATCCAACCTGCGCGCGGGATCCTGCTCCTGCTGGATCCTGGTGCGGAGCACCGCCACTGAAACCTGCGGAAGGCGTTCCGAGGATGCCGTTGTGGCAAGGTCGGTCTCCCGGGCCGGATCAACCGGGACATTGGTCGGATCCGCACCGAAGAGAGATCCCAAGCAGAGGGTCAGCGCCGCAAGGCACGCCCCAGCCAGTGACCCGTATGGCTTGAGGAATGCTCCGCGACCTCGTCGGGCGTTCCGCATGCCACGAGTTGTCCGCCGCCTTCCCCGCCCTCGGGGCCCATGTCGATGATCCAGTCCGCGCATTTGATGACTTCGAGATTGTGTTCGATGACGATGAGGGTATTTCCGCCGTCGCGCAACCTCAGGAGCACTTCCAGCAGTTTCTGAATGTCGGCAAAATGAAGCCCCGTCGTCGGTTCGTCGAGCAGGTAGAGCGTCCTGCCGGTCGCTTTTTTGGAGAGTTCGGCCGCAAGCTTGAGGCGCTGGGCCTCCCCACCGGAGAGGGTCGTGGCCGACTGGCCTAGCTTCAGGTAACCGAGACCGACCTCCTGCAGGACCTCCAGCTTTCCGTGGATGGCCGGGATGGAGCGGAAGAATCCCGCCGCCTCGTCGATGGAAAGCTCCAGCACATCGGCGATGTTCTTTCCCCTGTAGGAGATCTCGAGGGTCTCGCGGTTAAAGCGGCGCCCTCTGCAGAGTTCGCACTCCACGAAGACATCGGCCAGGAAGTGCATCTCGATCCGGATCATCCCGTCCCCCTCGCACTGCTCGCAGCGCCCCCCCTTCACATTGCAGGAGAAACGGGCCGGGGCATATCCGCGCACCTTGGCGGCAGGGAGTCCGCTGAAGAGATCGCGGATCGGTCCGAAGACGCCGGAATAGGTGGCGGGGTTGGAGCGGGGCGTGCGGCCGATCGGGCTCTGGTCGATGACCACCACCTTGTCGAAGGCCTCTGTCCCGAGAATCCGGCCATGGGCTCCGGGCGCCTCCTTCGCCCCGTAGAACTGGCGCGCAAGCGATCGGTGTAGGATATCGTTCACCAGCGTTGATTTCCCGCTTCCGGAAACCCCCGTCACCACCGTGAAGAGACCGACGGGGAATCCGACAGTCAGGTTCTTCAGATTGTTCTCGGAGGCATCGGTCACGGTGAGCCATCCCGGCCCCGGCGCGGCCTTCACGGGAGGGCGATGACGGATCCTGGGCACCGAGATCTTTGCAGTGCCCGAGAGAAACTGCCCGGTCAGGCTGGCCGGATTGGCCAGGATCTCGGCAGGTGTGCCGGTCGCCACGATCTCCCCTCCCCTCGGCCCCGCACCGGGCCCCATGTCGAGCACGTGGTCGGCCGCCAGGATCGTCTCCTCGTCATGCTCGACGACGACCACCGAGTTCCCGAGATCGCGAAGTCCGCAGAGAGTCCCCAGCAGGCGGTCATTGTCGCGCTGATGCAGGCCGATGCTCGGTTCATCAAGCACGTAGAGCACCCCTGCCAATCCGGAGCCAATCTGCGTGGCAAGACGGATGCGCTGCGCCTCGCCGCCGGAGAGCGTCCCGCTTTCACGGTTGAGGGTGAGGTAACCGAGCCCCACCTCGACCAGAAACCCGAGTCTCGCGCCGATCTCGCGCAGGAGATCCACCGTTACCTTGCGATCCGCGGCCGAGAGCTGCAACCCCGCCAGCACCTCGCAGGCGCGGGAGGCGGGAAGCGCGCAGAACTCCTCGATGTTCCATTCCCTCTTCTCCGGCCCAACGATGCTCTCAAGCGTCACCCCGAGTATCTCGGGCCGCAGGCGCGCCCCGCCGCAGGTCGCACAGGCCTTCCGGGCGAAATAGGCCTTCAGACGGTTCTTCTTCAGCTCACTGGCCGAGGTCTCCATCTGCCTCTCCACCATGGCGACCAGTCCCTCGAAGGGCCTGATCTGCGGCGCCCTCCCCCCCTTTCCTTTTGTTCCGCCGAGCTCCAGCGACTCCCCGCCGGTTCCGTAGAAAAGCTTCTGCTTGAACGCCTCGGGAAGATCGCGGAAGGGAACATCGATACCGGCTCCCGTCTCCTCGCAGAGAGCATCCAGAACGAGTTGATAGTATTGGCCCATCCGCTTGTCGGGAGTCCGCCACGGCCTGATCGCCCCCTTGGAGAGCGTCATCTCGGGATCCACAAGCAGGCCCGGATCACAGAACAGCTCCGTGCCGATTCCCTGACAGGCTGGACAGGCACCGAGATGGCTGTTGAAGGAAAAGTGCCGGGGCGTCAACCGCGGCATCGTGAAGCCGGTCTCCGGATTGCAGAAATCGGTGGAGAAGGGCCTCTCCTCCCAGGCGTCGGGTGCCGCACCGGGTGCCTGATGGAGAACGGTCACCATGTTGTTTCCCCAGCGCAGCGAGGTCTCGAGCGAATCGAGCAGGCGCTGACGGATTCCCTCCCCCTCCCCTTCGGGGCGAAGTGCCAGACGATCCACCACGGCCTCGATCGTGTGCTTCTTGGTCTTGGGAAGTTTGATCGGCTCCGGGCGCCCCAGATCGATGATCTCGCCATCGATCCGCAGTCGCACAAATCCCTCGCGTCGGGCCCGATCGATGACATCGCGGAACTCACCCGCCTCGTTCCTGACAAGCGGCGCCAGCAGCATCATGCGGGTTCCTTCGGGCCAGGAAAGGATCTCTGACGCGATCTGCTGGGGTGACTGGCGGCGCACCGCGGCTCCCGTCTTGGGATCATGGGGCACACCGACCGAGGAGTAGAGGACGCGGAGATAATCGTAGATCTCGGTCGTCGTGGCGATCGTTGAGCGGGGATTCGGGGGGGCGATCCTCTGCTCGATGGCGATCGCCGGTGAGAGGCCCTCGATGTGATCCACATCAGGCTTCTGCATCTGGTCAAGAAACTGCCGCGCGTAGGCCGAGAGGCTCTCCACATAGCGACGCTGCCCCTCGGCGAAGAGCGTGTCGAAGGCAAGCGAGGACTTCCCCGAACCACTCGGCCCGGTGATGACCACGAGCTTGTTGCGGGGAATCTCGACGTCGAGGTTGCGCAGGTTGTGCTGCCGCGCCCCCTTGATCCGGATGACATCGGGGTCACTCATGGACGGATCAAGGCAGAATGAAGAATGAAAAATGAAAAAACTGGATCCCCAAGGAGCAACTCTCCTTTATTTCCTGATTGGCATCCCTGGCCGTTGCTGCGCATCCGTTGCATCCTGCGTTCCAGATTCATCCCTTTCAGTCGTTCTGTTGCAGACGCTGACGCGGCGTGTCCCCGAAGCGGTCATGGGCTTCGTGCAGGATGTTTACCAACGAGGGGTATCCGGCCTTCCCGCCGATCTCACCGATCGCGGCCTCGTCGAACTCCGCGGCATTGATACCGGGGAACCAATGCCCTCCGTTCCCAAGCAGGTTGTAACGGAGCTTCCCGTATGACTGCATGTCGAAGGAACGGTCCAGAGCCCTGAGCCTTACGATATCCTGAAGATTGATCCCGCCCGGCACCTCCCCGAAGGGTGGGAGATCCCGATCCCAGCGCGCCGGCATGGGAGATCCGTTGATCCTTAGAAACTCCTCCTCGAGGCGCATCGCCGTTTCGCGGACCCGATCCCAGGTCTCCTTGTGTTCCATGAGGGGAAGGATCTTCAGATGCTCGTCAAAATCCGAAGGCCGTGCGGCTCCGATGCTCAGCGTGTGGACCTCGGGATGCATGAGGCAGTAGAGGTCGTTGAAGACCATCGGCGAGTAGGGGGAGCAGAGACCGGAGAGCTTCTCCGAGGGTTGGTGCATGCATCCCCCCTTCTCCGTGGGGCTGATGATGAAGACCCCCATGTCATGCCTGGTGGCCGCCTCGACGGCACTCAAGTTGGTGCGGTTCATGAAATACCAATGGAGGTTCACATAGTCGAAGGCATCGCTCTCCACGATCTCCTCAATGAGATCGCACGGGGCGTGCGTCGAGAATCCGAGGAAGGTGGCCCTCCCCTCATGGATGATCTGCCGCGCCGCCTCGAGCGCCCCGCCGGGGCGAATCGTCTCCTCCCAGCACTCCCGGTTGTTGATCCCGTGAATGGAGAGAAGGTCGACATGTCCCAACTGCAGGTTGCGCATCGACTGATCGAAGGTCGCGCGGAAGTCCGCGGCGGAGGACGGGGCGACCTTGGTCTGAATGATCATTTCCCCGCGGGGAAGACGGGGAAGGATTTTCCCCAACTGGACCTCCGAGGTGCCGTAGCCACGGGCGGTCTCGATGTGGTTGATGCCGGAGGCGAGCGCCTTGCGGATGCACTCCTCGAGGTTGGCCTGTCCCTCGGGCGTGATCCCGCCGGCATCCTTGTCGTTCCAACTGTGCTGGTAGCGCATCCCACCGCAGGAGAGGACGGGCATCTCAAGACCGGTTCGGCCGAAGCGTCGCGTGATCATGGAATGAGTTGAAAAACGGAAACCGACTCAATCTCGGCCGTCTGCGGGAACATGTCGAGCGGGGTCACCTGGAGGAGTGTGTAGCGCTCCGCCAGGCGCCTGGCATCACGGGCAAGCGTTGCCGGATTACACGAGGCATAGACGATTCTGGCAGGGGGGCGCTCCAGGATCGTCTGCGTGGCAAGCTCCGCCAATCCCTCCGAGGGAGGATCGAGCA